>CALDZF010000059.1 GCA_937944165.1 uncultured Rhizobiaceae group bacterium
TATTCACCTTGAGTTCATGCAATTTAAATTATTGCTTGAGTGCGTTTTGTCTATGTGAGGTTTTTAGTTTGAAGAAGTTTTTGTATAGTGTGTCGGCGTTAACTATATCTGGCTTAATGACCGTGCCCAATGCCAATGCTGCTGGATTAACAGGCAGTGAGTGGGGAACGGATAAATCACCTGAACAATTTATTCAATTCAAGCTGGGCGATACAGCTTCTGGTTCAGGCGGATGCAATAAAATTTTTGGCTCGTATATCCTAAAAGCATCTCAAGATGGCAAGTCGGGAAAAATACAATTTGGACGTTTGGCATCTACACGTAAAGCATGTGCAGAACCTATTATGAGTGCAGAGTTTGAGTTTTTGAAAAATTTGGAAAAAGTGCATTCCTATGAAAAGTCAAAACGACATCTTGATTTGTTTGATAAAAACTTAAATAGGGTTTTGCGTTTGCGCTGGCGTGATTTTGATTAAACTATTTTGATCAAACCTAAGAGCCTTTTGCTATAAACGCACCATTGTGATATTGTTTTTTACCATAATGAAACGGTTTGCCATCAGTATGCGAAACCATCCCGCCAGCAGCTCTAAGAATTGCATCTCCTGCAGCAGTATCCCATTCCATAGTTGGGCTAAAACGAGGATAGACATCTGCTTCACCGCAAGCAAGCAGGCAGAATTTTAAAGATGAGCCGATTGATTTTATTTGCTCTACTTTATTCTCTACGAGCCATTTGTCTGTTTCTACATCACGGTGTGATACACTCGCTACTGCTATTGGGCTAGCTAATATGTGTTTGTTGGTTTTTATTGGGTGGGAATTTTCAAAAGCGCCTATGTTTAGTGCGCCATAAAACATTCTTTCCAATGCAGGCGCATATATTATGCCCAATGTTGGTACGCCATTTTCAATCAGTGCAATGTTAACTGTAAAAGAACCCTTGCCATCATATTTGAGGAATTCTTTTGTCCCATCCAAAGGATCAACTAGAAAGAATTTTGACGGTGCTTTTAATAAATGACTTTCAGGGTTCTCTTCTGATATTATTGTTATGCCTGTATTGAGTTCTCTCAATGCTGACAGGATAATCTTTTCGGCTGTCTTATCAGCAAGTGTGACAGGAGAGCCATCTTCTTTTAGTGTATGATGAGCATTGGAATTATAAAACTCCATGATGGCGCTCCCCGCTTCCTTTGCAATCGGAACAAGCTTATCAATAAGGTTTGAATAATCAGTCATTAATTTGATAGTAATTCCCAATTCGTAAATTTTATAGAAATAATGTATTTATTGCGTATTTTGAATAGGCTTGGTCGTTGATATTTAAAAGCAAGACTTGCGATTAAAAATCCAGCATGCAATGTTATGCTCACATTTTTTGTTGGGAGGAAATAACAAAAATGACTAAATCAAATAAACAACATCCGTTTTTGTCGATTTTTGCGCGTAACGCAAAAGAAGGCAAAATTGAACGCCGAGAGTTTCTGGCATTAGCAAGCGCTTTTGGGGCAACCACAGCTGCTGCCTATGGCATGCTAGGTCTTGCAGCACCTTCTACTGCGCAAGCTGCTGTAAAACAGGGCGGTACAATTCGCATGCAAATGGAAGTTCGCGCTCTTAAAGATCCGCGCACTTACGACTGGACACAAATTGCAACTTATACAGCTGGCTGGCTTGAGTATCTTGTAGAGTATAATTCCGATGGTACTTTTGAGCCTATGCTACTTGAAAGCTGGGAAGTAAGTGACGACGCTAAAACTTACACACTAAACGTGCGTAAAGGCGTTAAGTGGAACAATGGCGACGATTTCACTGCTGCTGACGTTGCCCGCAACATCGAAGCTTGGTGTGAAAAAGACGTTGAAGGTAACTCAATGGCTGGCCGTTTTGCGGTTCTGATTGACTCTAAAGATGATACGAAAAACCCGAACGGTACTAACAAGGCACTTCCTGGTGCTATTGAAGTTGTCGACAGCCACACAGTTAAACTGAACTTGCCTGCTGCGGATATCACATTGATCCCAGGCATGGCTGACTATCCAGCTGCTATCACTCACTCAAGCCATAACCCAGAAGACATGCTTGGCACTGCTGTTGGTACAGGCCCGTATAAGCCTGAAAGCCTTGAAGTTGGTGTTAAAGGTGTTGTTGTTCGTAATGAAGGTTTCGAGTGGTGGGGTTATAAAGCGGGTAAAGGCGCATATGCTGACCGTTTTGAGTTCATTGATTATGGTACAGATGCATCTGCATTCGTGGCAGCGTTTGAAGCTGACGAAATTGACATGAACTGGGAATCAACTGGTGAATTCATTGACATCATGACAGGTCTTGGCCTGACACAATCTGATGTTGTATCGGGTGCCACAGTGGTAATTCGTCCTAACCAAACTTCTGATCTTTATAAAGACAAGCGCGTTCGCCAAGCGATTGCAATGGCAGTAGATAATGCCGTATGTCTTGAACTTGGTATCAATGGTGCCGGTATCACTGCTGACAACTGCCATGTTGGGCCAGTACACCCTGAGCATGATCCAGCTGTTACAAGAATTCCACATGATCCAGCAAAAGCAACTGCACTGATGAAAGAAGCAGGCATGCTTGATACAGAGCTTGAGTTACACTCAATTGATGATGATTGGAGAAAGCCAACAACAGATGCTGTTGCTGACCAATTACGTCAAGCAGGCATGAAGGTGAAACGTACTGTTCTTCCAGGTTCAACATTCTGGAATGATTGGGCGAAATATCCATTCTCATCTACAAACTGGAACCACCGTCCGCTAGGTACACAGGTTCTGGCTCTTGCTTATCGTTCAGGCGAAGCTTGGAACGAGTCTGGTTTTGCCAATGAAGAGTTTGACACACTTCTAGCAGAGGCAAACTCAATTGCGGATGCTGACAAGCGTCGTAATGTAATGACCAAAATCCAAAAAATCATGATTGATGAAGGTGTAACAATCCAGCCATACTGGCGTACAATTACACGTCACCACAAACCTGAGTTGGCCGGTGTTGATATGCACATCGCTTATCTTCCGCAAGTCTACAAGTGGGGCTTCAAAGCTTAATCATCTTATATCGAGAAGGCCGCCTTTTTATAGGCGGCCTTTTTATTTCCATTTCAAATGACGATAATCAAAAGATTGACGTTATCTGAAATCGAAGTAATTCAATTAGGCTCAAAAAATAAAAACTTCGAATGAGCCAGGGGAGACTGCATGTTACAGTTTATAGGACGAAGAGTAGGCATCATGCTTTTAACAGCATTTTGTCTGACATTTGTCGTTTTCTTTCTGACTAACCTTTATCCAAATCTTGAAAAAGTTGCCAAAACACAAGGCAACTTTAGAATGTCGGAAGAACAGGTAGATACCTGGCTTGCAAATCGTGGTTATAAACGAAACATATTTTTAAAATACGGCGAATGGTTAGGCGTAGTTCCTGGCTACATAGTAACAGGTTCAGACGGCGAAACTCGCGCACGCTGTGCCAGAAAAGGTTCTGCCGTAGAAGATGCTCCTACCTATTGCGGCGTATTGCAGGGCGACTGGGGTTTTTCAACAGTATCAAAGGAAAACGTTGGTGATGTTTTACTGGGACTTTCAGACAATCCTGAAACGACACGCGATGAAAGCAGACCAGGCAGGCTGCAACTTACTGGTTATCTAATGTTATGGGCAATGATCGTTACAATACCAATTGCTCTTTTAACTGGTATTTTTGCTGGAATGCGCGAAGGTTCCAAAACAGACCGTAGTCTTTCAACGTTTTCAATTGCAACCTCCGCGACGCCTGAATATGTGTCAGGCGTGGTGCTGATTGCAATTTTTGCTTCAAGTGCGGTGGGCTTGAAATGGTTTAAGGGCTCTGCAACGCAGGCCATGACGGCACCTGATTTTGTAAACTTTACACTTCCTGTATTAACAATTGCACTGTTTAATATCGGTTATATTGCTCGCATGACACGCGCTTCCATGGCAGAGGTTATGACGGCACAATATATTAGAACTGCAAGGCTTAAAGGTGTTTCCTTTGCTGGTATTGTCATTAACCACGCATTGAGAAACGCACTCATCGCACCCTTCACAATCATCGCCTTGCAAATTCCGTATCTGCTAACAGGCGTTGTGATTACCGAGACCTTATTTAACTACAAAGGTATCGGTTGGCAGCTTGTGCAGGCAGCAGGTAATAACGACATCGAAATGCTGTTAGGTGTTTCGGTTGTCTCAGTGGTGATTGTTCTAATCAGTCAGCTAATTTCAGATATCGGCTACGTGTTCTTAAATCCACGTATCAGATTGTCATAGGGGGCGTTTGAGATGGATCCGTTATCTTGGGGTGAAATTATCATCCGCATTCTGGGGCAATTTACATCAGTATGGATTGCATTAATTCTTACTTTTGTAATTTCTATATATTTCAAGCGTTCGCTTGGACTTTATGGTCGTTTGTTTGACAGTATTATTGGAATGATAGGCTTCGCGCTTGTTATGTTCTGGGCTTATACGGCACTGTTTACTGGTCTGTTCGACTGGATTTCGACGCATGACCCACTGACGCAAATATCAGGGATGAAGAATAAAGTGCCTGGTACTGCGGTAAAAAATCCTGCTGAAGGACTTTATGAGTACTATCTTTTGGGTGGAGACAATCTTGCTCGCGATGTGTTTAGTCGCGTTGTAAAAGGTTCTACAATCGTAATTGCAATTGCACCGTTCGCAACGCTCTTTGCTTATATGGTGGGTATTACGCTTGGACTGCCAGCAGGTTATTATGGCGGTAAGCTGGATACTATTCTCTCGTTTGCCGCAAACCTGATTTTGGCTTTCCCGGTTATCTTGCTCTTCTATCTTTTGGTAACACCTGAAATTGCCTTGGTTGGTATACCGGCCTATATGGCAGCGGCACTCTTTGTATTCCCGCTTATTTTCTTGGGTATGTTACTAAACTCAAAGTTTGAAACACGCCCATCAGTGAGAACACCAATTCTGATTGTTGTGTTGAGCATCTGCTTCTTGCTCTACATGTCAGCAATCTCTGATACCAATCGCGATACATTAGTTGATTTCTGGCCAAGTTTTATCGACCTGTATGATGTTAATCCTGAAATCCTGATTGTATTTGTCTCCGTTGTATTCGTGAACTCGCCAACCATTTTCCGTATTGTTCGCGGTCTAACGTTGGATGTGAAGTCTCGCGATTATGTAGCAGCTGCTCAAACGCGTGGTGAAAGCCCATGGTACATTATGCTATGGGAAATTTTGCCAAATGTGCGTGGTCCTTTGATCGTCGATTTCTGCCTGCGCATTGGTTATACGACTATCCTGCTGGGCACCTTGGGCTTCTTCGGTCTTGGCTTGCCACCGGAAAGTCCTGATTGGGGAACGACCATTAACGATGGCAGAAGACTGCTTTCAGTCTACTTGCATCCTGCACTTGTTCCTGCGTTTAGCCTTTTGTCTCTGGTTCTTGGTTTGAACCTTCTGGCAGATGGTCTACGCGAAGAATCGTTGAAAGATTAGAGGAGAGACACCATGGCTAATTCTGACGTGCAACCGATCCTCGAAATTGAGAACCTGGATATCTCCTTCTTCGTTCGCGCAGGTGAAATTCCTGCTGTAATGGATTTTTCCTGTAAAATTATGCCAGGCGAGACCATGGGGCTAGTGGGCGAATCCGGTTGTGGTAAATCTACGGTAGCGCTTGGTATCATGCGCGATATGGGTAACCGTGGCAAAATTGTTGGCGGTACTATCAAGTATAAAGGTCGTGACATGGGTGAGATGTCGCCCGAGGAATTGCGTGATATTCGCGGCTCCAAAATTGCTATGATCTATCAAGAGCCGATGGCCTCGCTTAATCCTGCGATGAAGATCAGAAAACAATTGATGGAAGTGCTTTTGCTGCATGAAGATGTCAGCAAGGAAGAAGCTTATACCCGTTCATTGGAAATGGTTGCATCCGTGAAATTGCCAGACCCTGCGCGTATCATGGAATCTTATCCTCACCAGCTTTCCGGTGGTCAGCAACAGCGTATTGTCATTGCCATGGCTCTACTGTCCAATCCTGATTTGTTATTACTGGATGAACCTACAACGGCACTTGATGTGACAGTTGAAGCAGGCATTGTCGAACTGGTAAAAGAGCTTGGTCGCAAGACAGGCACATCCATGTTGTTCATCTCTCACAACCTCGGTTTGATCCTTGAAACCTGTGACAAGATTACGGTTATGTATTCTGGTGAAGCAGTGGAAACTGGTAGCGTACATGATGTGTTTGACCGTATGCGCCATCCTTATACGCAAGGTCTTTTTAATTCTATTCCATTGCCTGGCGCTGATAAAAACTCACGACCACTAATCGCAATTCCTGGCCAACTACCATTGCCACATGAGCGGCCTGTAGGGTGTAACTTCGGCCCAAGATGTTCGCATTATGATGAAGCTAAATGTAATGCGGGCGCTGTTAAAATGCAGTCTGTTGATGGTCAAGATCAACATAAATCACGTTGCACGAGAATTGATGAAATCGACTGGTTCGCAGAACCTGAACGCCCTGTTGTTACCGAGGCTGTAGAACCAGGTGATGTAGTTCTGCAAGTTGATGAACTGAAAAAATATTACGACGTCGCTGCAAACTCAATGTTTGGTGGAGATACACGAACAGTTAAGGCAAATGAGACAGTTTCTTTTTATGCACGAGAAGCTGAGACAGTTGCAATTGTTGGGGAGTCTGGTTGTGGCAAGTCTACGCTTGCTAAAGTGCTACTTGGTCTCGAAGCGAAAACAGATGGATCCGTGAAACTTGGCAATCTGGAAATAGGGGATGTCGAAGTTGCTGATCGTGAAACGCAAACGGTTGCCTCTGTTCAGATGGTTTTTCAAAATCCGTTTGATACGCTTAATCCATCTCACAGTGTCGGTTCTCAAATCATGCGAACACTGGAAAAATTCAAGATCGGTAATTCGCAAACTGATAGACATAACAAGATGCTGGAATTACTTGATCTGGTGAAACTACCTCGTGAATTTGCCGTACGTATGCCACGGCAACTTTCCGGTGGTCAAAAACAACGTATCGGTGTTGCTCGTGCCTTTGCAGGTCAACCAAAAGTCGTTGTTGCGGATGAGCCAGTTTCCGCATTGGATGTATCCGTGCAGGCGGCAGTGACGGAACTCTTGATGGAAATTCAGCGCGAAGCCAAAACAACCATGCTCTTTATCAGTCATGATTTGTCCGTAGTACGATATATCGCCGACCGTGTTGTGGTGATGTATCTGGGACATATAGTCGAGCAGGGCGATACAGACACAATTTTCTCTCCTCCCTACCATCCTTATACTGAAGCCTTGCTGTCCGCCATTCCAATTGCTGATACCTCGGTTCAGAAAAAACACATCGTGCTTGATGGGGATATTCCTTCAGCGCTTAACCCGCCAAGCGGTTGTCCTTTCCAAACCAGATGCCCACGTAAAATTCAGGTCGAAGGAAACTTGTGTGAAACTGAAGTCCCACCGCAGCGAAAGCTTGGCAATGGTCACGAAATAAAATGTCACTTGTCTCAAGAAATTTTCGACTCCATGGAGCCAGTAATTGTTCTGGGCGAAAAGAAAAAAGTACCTGCCGAGACTACAACAGCACGAAAAGTGACAACCAAAGATTCAGTTAAATCAAAATCATCAAGTATTGCTAAAGCTACTGGTATTGCGAGTGCTGTTGCAGTGTCTGGCGCTGCTATGAATGCGTCGTCAAAAGCAAGCTCGAAAGCCAAGGCAAAAAAACAAACGAATGCCAATAGTAAACCAGCGCCAAAGTCTGCAGCAGCAAAAGCAAAAGATGCGCGTCCGCCTAAAATGAAAAAACCTGCAAAGCCGGATGACCTGAAACTTATTTCAGGTGTTGGGCCAAAGCTTGAAGGTGTCTTGCATGGTCTTGGTATTTACAAGTTTGAGCAAATTGCCAAATGGAAAAAGGCCGAGCGTGACTGGGTGGACGGTTACTTGAAGTTCAAGGGACGCATCGACCGTGACGAGTGGGTGGCTCAAGCCAAGAAGCTTGCCAAGAAATGATTTATGCTGGCAGCTTAAGTGCTGTCAGCAGATCATCCAGATTTGCACCTTCACCCATTTTCATAATGATTGCTTCAATTTCTGATGCGCGTGTTTCACCGATAACCGGATCTGCAAAGGCATGAAACTTTGTGTGAATTTCATCCATAGTCAAGTGATCTTCCGGATCGCCTCTTGCTGTGTGCTTGTCAGAGGTAAGTCGTTCGCCTGAGTTGAGTTCAATCACCACATGTGCATAACGTTGTTCGGGAAAGGCTAAATTATAGTCTTCGTTTTCAATTAATTTTATTGAGTTTGAAAGCTTAAGTACTTCTGGATTTGTAAGGTTTTCATCGCTTACTTCCCTTGGGCCAAGCTTGCCAAAAACCAAACTGGCTGCAACCGGGAAGGGCAGTGAATATTGTGCTTGTTCAGTATCTTTTGGTGCACGTGTTGCTAAAGCACATCCTTCTTCAAAGGTATGCGCCTCGATGAATTTAATGTCATGATGACTGATGTTATTGGCCTTGGTAAGCGTGAGAGCAGCCTCTGTTGCCGGTTGAGCCCAACGACAAACTGGATAGGCTTTAAAATATTGCTCAAGTATCGTCCAGCGCTTGCCCAGATCCTGCCAGTAGCTTTCAACATCATCACTTTCAATGGTGATTGCAGGGGCGCCAGTAAAACCACTTTGTGCAAGATAGGCAGCGCTTATACCCGCCATGGCTCCCCAACCGGAGCCATCTTTTAACATGGTCGGATAATCGATCACCCGCATCATCTGGCTGCGAGGGCCATGGTATTCGCCAATCCCCATGGCATGGCGTGTTTGCTCTTGATTTAACTTCAAAAGTCGTGAACCCAGCGCTGCGGATGTTACAGCTCCCCAAGCCCCTGACGTATGATAATCAGGCACACTCCCATGAAGTGCGAGTGCTGCACGACCTCCGATTTCATACCCCACAACAAGGCTTGCAAGAAAATCCTTTCCGTCAAAAATATTCTCAGCTTCGCCAAATGCCATAAGCGTTGGTAAAACATGACAGCCAACATGTCCCTTTGCAGGTTTAAAACCATCATGCGCATCAATTGAATCAAGTGTCATTGCATTGGCAAGGGCAGCACCAGCAGGGCTTGCTCTCAAGTCCTTAAGCAAGACCGAAGCAGATTTTGTTACAGCCCCAAAATGTTCATGCGTATGTCTTGAAATGATTTGTGAGAGTTTTGTTTCACTCCCACTGATCAAAACACCAACCAAATCCAGAAGGCATCGTCTAGCAAAGTCCTGAATCTCTTTTGGCAAGTCATCATAGGTTGTCTGATGAAGGAAGGTCTGAAAATCAGTCATCAGGTTGGAGACCCTTCCCAAGGCAGCGCTGCAACGATATGAACGCGGTGTGTTTCACCACCGTTCAAGGCCGTATGATAACCACGAGTATCTGTAAAATAAACAGACCCATCAGCGGGCAAATGTGTTGCATGGTGGTTTACCAAAAACAAAGAACCTGGATTGGTGATGATGGGTATATGCAAACGCGGCTCAGGATCACGGTGCCAGGAGTTACAATTATACAATCCCTTTGAAAGAACCCTCATGCGCCCGATTGGAAAACGCTTAGTGAGTTCTTTATGGACATGCTCAAAGTAAGTGCCTTTAAAAGTGGGGACTAGTTCAGTAAATTTAAACTCATCAACAACATCCTCACGACGCACTTCTTCGTAGGTTTCATCAACGCGAGTAAAAAATAATCCTGAGAGATCGTTGGGTGTTTCAACTTCTACACCAGGTCTGCGTGTCAATGAGAAAGCACCGAACCCTGCAGCCAAATCTCCCTTGAACACGGTTTTTACCAAGGCTTCTTCAAGCGCTTTTTGCAATTCTTGAATATCAAACTTTAATTGAAGTCGGTCTATGCCTAGGCCAGCCTTAAACTTTGCGACAGATTCAATATCAGGCATATCATTGAAATATCTATTGATTTTTATTACGTCTGGGTCAAATGTTTCTACGCTCATGGCGACTCCAAGAATTTTATTTAAAATCCATGTTTTACCAGAAAACACTTTACGTCAATTCCTACAGAGCTTTGCATTCAGGATAATTCCAACATATGCCTAAAACTTACGGACTCATTTTTTTATAATTTAAATTAGGTCAGCAATGCTGATCTAAAAATTTGTGAATGATTTAAAATTTTACAAATTAGTTATTTTTTAAGGTGTTGTTTTTATTGAATAAAGTTAATTTTTGCCAAAGCATATTACTAAAGTACAATAGAATTAAGGTTTGGAGTCAGCTTTCTATAAGATAGCTATTTTTGTAGCGCCTTTGTCATATTATGTGATACTAATATAAAGGTTAACTCTGGGAGGAGACATTATGTCCAACTTTAAACTCACACGTCGTGGCTTGATTAAATCAAGTGCGGTTGTAGGTGCAGGTCTTGCAATGCCTACTATAATCACAAGCACAGCTAATGCTTATACAAACGAACCTAAGGGTGGCACAGTCACACTTGGTTTCAACGTTCCTCAGTCTGGTCCATATGCTGACGAAGGTGCAGATGAGCTACGTGCATACAAACTTGCTGTTGAACACCTGAATGGTGGCGGCGATGGCGGCATGATGGGTACATTCTCATCAAAAGCGCTTAAGGGTAATGGTATCCTTGGCAAAAAGATCGAATTTGTAACAGGTGACACGCAAACAAAAGCTGATGCAGCGCGTGCTTCTGCAAAATCAATGATTGAAAAAGACGGTGCTATAATGATTACTGGCGGCTCATCATCTGGTGTGGCTGTTGCTGTTCAGGCTCTTTGTCAAGAAGCTGGCATTATCTTTATGGCTGGTCTTACGCACTCAAATGACACGACTGGTAAAGACAAAAAAGCTAACGGTTTCCGTCACTTCTTTAACTCTTTCATGTCAGGTGCTGCACTGGCTCCTGTGTTGGGTAAAGAATATGGTAAAGACCGTAAAGCTTATCACCTGACTGCAGACTACAACTGGGGCTACACAACAGAAGAAGCTGTTAAGTCTTCAACAGAAGCTATGGGTTGGGAAACAGTAAACGCTGTTAAAACTCCGCTTACTCAAACTGACTTCTCATCATACATTACGCCAGTACTAGACTCTGGTGCTGACGTATTGGTTCTTAACCACTACGGCGGCAACATGGTGAACTCGCTAACAAACGCGGTTCAATTTGGTCTGCGTGACAAGCAAGTAAATGGCAAGAACTTCGAAATCGTTGTTCCGCTTTATTCTCGTCTTATGGCTCGTGGTGCGGGTGCGAACGTTAAAGGTATCTACGGTTCAACAAACTGGCACTGGTCATTATCAGATGAGGGCTCAAAAGCATTCGTTAAGTCATTTGGCGAAAAATATGGTTTCCCGCCATCACAGGCTGCTCATACAGTTTACTGTCAAACACTTCTGTATGCTGATGCTGCTGAACGTGCTGGTACATTCAATCCGTGTGGTATTGTTGAGGCACTTGAGGGCTATGAGTTCGATGGTCTTGGGAATGGTAAAACAACTTACCGCGCAGATGACCACCAGTGCTTCAAAGATGTGCTTGTTGTGAAGGGTAAAGAAAACCCAACATCAGAATTTGACGTTCTTGAAGTTGTGGAAGTTACTCCGGTTGACCAAGTGATATACGAACCAAATCACCCACAATTTGCGGGCGGATCACTTGGTACTTGTAACCCTGGTACCTAATATATCTGTAGTATGATATCTGGAGGAGGGGTATTTTATCCCTCCTTTCTTTATACTGTAATTCGTACAATTTTATTTAATATATCATAAGGTTAAGGTGAAGCTATGGACGCTATAATCCTGCAGGTTCTCAATGGCTTGGACAAAGGTTCTGCTTATGCTTTGATTGCGCTTGGTCTTACATTGATCTTCGGCACTCTGGGTGTTGTTAACTTTGCGCATGGCGCACTCTTCATGATCGGTGCTTTTTGCGCTGTTACACTTAGTCGTTTTTTGAACCTGAGCCATCAGGTTATTGATCCAACTAAAACTGATTTTCTTGGTAAGCCTCTAAAAGTAGATGTGCCTTATATATACGGTCTTTTCGGTGAGAATGCTGGAAATGTGATTATCGATTGGGCAGTCCCCATATCCATACTTTTAGCAATACCTGTTATGGTAATAATAGGTTTTATAATGGAACGTGGCCTTATAAGGCATTTTTATAAACGTCCCCACGCTGACCAAATTCTAGTGACCTTTGGTCTTGCTATTGTTTTACAGGAAATTATCAAATATTTTTATGGTGCTAACCCGATTCCGACACCGGCACCAGATGTTTTCAAAGGCTCTTTTGATTTTGGTGCTTTCTTCGGATTGGACTCAAGTGGAATTATTTATCCATATTGGCGCCTTGTATATTTCGCTTTTGCAGCTGTGATTATTGGTGCAGTGTTTAGCTTCCTTCGATTTACCACTTTTGGAATGGTCGTAAGAGCTGGTATGGCTGATCGCGAAACAGTTGGTCTGTTAGGTATTAATATTGATAAGCGCTTCACAATAATGTTCGGCCTTGCTGCTGCTGTTGCTGGTTTAGCAGGTGTGATGTACACGCCCATTAACTCTCCAAATTATCACATGGGAATGGACTTCCTCGTATTAAGTTTTGTTGTCGTTGTTGTTGGCGGAATGGGGTCTTTGTCCGGTGCTGTTTTAGCTGGCTTTATGTTAGGTATATTGGAAAGCTTTGCTTCCTTGACCATCGTTTTGGAAACATTACCAGGCATCAATCAAATCATAATTTTTCTAGTTGCTATTATTGTACTCCTGACAAGACCACGCGGTCTTATGGGTAAAGCCGGCGTTATGGAGGAATAACCATGTTAGGTTTAAACAAAAAAGATGCAGGGCTACTTCTTGTTGTTATTGGGCTTACGGTCTTTGCGCCATTCATATTAAATCCTTTTCCGGAAGGGTCAGCGCTGGCTCAGTTTAATGCAGGTTATCCAGACTTGATGCAGCGATTGGTCATTTTTGGTATTTTTGCAATTGGCTTTAATATTCTGTTTGGCTTGACTGGCTATTTAAGTTTTGGCCATGCAGCCTTCCTTGGTGTGGGAAGTTATGCTGGCATATGGATGATTAAACTGCTTACGTTAAATGTCATTCCAGCTATTGTTGCATCTGTTCTTGTTGCGGGTATATTTTCACTGTTTGTTGGCTGGATATCGCTAAGGCGTTCGGGGATTTATTTTTCTATTCTGACACTTGCATTTGCTCAAATGTCTTATTCTTTGGCGTATTCGGTTCTGACACCCATCACAGGTGGTGAAACAGGACTGCAGCCAAAGGTTGGCGATCCAAGAATTTTTGATTCAGCACTTGCAGAAGGTGTTACGCCACGCGCCAATTTGTTTGGTGTCTTCATGAACGATAGTTATGAATTATCATTGGGCAGTTGGGTGTTCACATTTAATGCGGGTTATTACATCGCGGCGTTCTTCATGGTAATTGCGTTTTATATTTCAATTCGCATTTTCAGATCGCCATTTGGTTTGATGCTGCGGGCTGTTAAATCAAACCAGCAACGTTTAAATTATACAGGTATTCAATCCAAGCCATATACATTAGCAGCTTTTGTTATATCGGGTATGTATGCGGGGCTTGCGGGTGGACTATTGGTTGCAATGGATACGCAAGCTGGTGCTGAGCGTATGTTCTGGACTGCATCAGGCGAGGTTGTCTTGATGACTATTCTTGGTGGCGCGGGTACATTGATTGGGCCGGTTCTTGGTGCGGGTTTCATCAAGTATTTTGAGAATATTGTTTCAAAAATTAACGAAGGTATTTTGCAGGCCTGGTTCTCATTCATGCCTGAAGCCGCGCAAGAGTTTTTTGTAGCTATTTTTTATCCCTTCATTGGTAAAGGTTGGCATTTGACATTGGGTCTTATTTTCATGCTCGTTGTTATCTTCTTACCAGGCGGATTAATGGAAGGCGGACAACGTATTTCTAATCTTTTCAAGAAAAAGTCAAAATCAGATACTGGATCAGGCAAAGCATCGCCTGCGCCTGCTGAATAGGGGAATTTGATTCAAAATGAGTATTCTCGAGGTAAAGGGTGTAAACAAAAGCTTCGGCGGTTTGCAGGCACTCAACGATGTTAATTTAAGTGTAGAAGAAGGCACGGTTCACGCAATAATCGGCCCTAACGGTGCTGGTAAATCGACTTTGCTAAACTGTTTCATTGGTAAATTGATACCAGATACAGGTTCTGTCATGTTTGATAGTCAATCATTATTAGGTCGAAAACCCCATGAGATTAATCAAATGGGTGTTAGTCGCGTGTTCCAAACACCTGAAATATTTTCTGATCTGACAGTATTTGAAAATGTGATTATTGCCTGCTTTGCAAAGCGTGATGGTTCGTTTGAATTAAATGCTTTGGTCAGCGTCGCATCACAGTTTGACATGAAGGAAAAAGCAGAAAAAATGCTGATTGATGTGAGCATGATAGAAAAGCGCGATGAAATTGCATCGTCACTTTCACGTGGTGATAAGCGCAGACTTGAAATGGCAATGTGTCTTGCTCAAGAGCCAAAACTGCTTTTGTTGGATGAACCAACTGCTGGCATGGCGCGCGCTGATACAAATAATACTATTGATCTTCTTAGAGAAATTCAACAAGCAAGCGGCATTACCATGGCAATCATTGAACATGATATGCACGTTGTGTTTTCGCTTGCAGAAAAAATTTCCGTACTTGCTCAAGGAACAGTAATTGTAGAAGATAAACCTGAAAATATTAAGGGTAACCCTAAAGTTCAGGAAGCGTATCTTGGGGGAGCGCACTAATGGCCGAAGAACAATTAAAACCCGAAGACGCGTACTTCTCCGCTACTGACTTGAACTCCTATTACGGCGAAAGCTTCATCGTTCAAGGAGTAAGTATGCAAATCAAAGAGGGGGAGATTCTTGCACTCTTGGGTCGTAATGGAGCTGGTAAAACATCAACCCTACGCTCAATCGCACGTCTGGAAGATCCTGTGTTAACACAAGGCGAAATCTGGCTTGACGGCAAAGCCTTACATAGCATGAAAAGCCATGAAGCAGCTCAATCTGGTGTTGGTCTTGTGCCAGAGGATAGAAGAATTATTCAAGGTTTGACCGTTGAAGAAAACATCAAGCTTGCCCAGATTGTAGAGCCAGTGGGTTGGTCTCTTGAACGTATTTACAATCTCTTTCCCAGACTTGGCGAGCGCCGTAAACAGGAAGGTACAACACTTTCTGGCGGTGAACAGCAAATGCTTGCAATTGGTAGAGCCTTGTCGCGTGACATCAAACTCTTGCTTCTTGATGAGCCATACGAAGGCCTTGCACCTGTTATTGTTCAGGAGATTGAGAAAACCCTTCAGCTTATTCGTGAAGAAGGTATGACAACGATCATCGTAGAACAAAACGCTGTTGCAGCTTTGAATCTCGCGGACCGCGCTGTTATTCTTGATACAGGCCAGGTTGTCTATGATGGCACAGCAAAGGAAGTGCTGGATAACGAAGATCTACGCCACGAATATCTAGCGATTTAATCTAGTGCGAAAGTTACAACGCAATAAAATTAGCCTGAAATAGTGGACAGTTAACACAGTTCGAAAAAGGGTGGCTTGTGTTATTGGTAAATATCTTTATATCTCTCAAAAACAAGCATAACGCTAAGTAAATTTTTATTCTTGCGTTTGCAAATAGTAATAATAAATTCGTACCAGTTACAATTATGACTGAAAGATAATTGAGCTAAGCTACTAAAATGGTTAATAAAATTTATTTTTTTATACTTAGTAACATTAATTGTATTTCTTACTCTAATGATAATAGTAAGAGTGCTAACTATAATATTTAAGCTAGAAAGTATAAACTTTGACTAAATCTCTCCTCATTACTGGTGGTTGCGGCTTTATTGGCGCAAACCTGATCGCACAACTTAGAGCAAGTGGAGATTATAATATCCGCGTATTAGATGATGAATCATTAGGCAAGCGCGAATGGATTGCTGAATACGATGTTGATTTTGTTTCCGGAACTATTTGTGATCAAAAGACTGTATCCGATTGTCTTGATGGCATAGACTCCGTTGTTCATTTAGCAGCGCATACTCGTGTAATTGATTCCATTAATCACCCAAGATTAGATTTTGATATTAATGTAGTAGGTACAATGAATGTTTTGGAAGCAATGAAAAATAAGGGAATAAATTCTTTTATCAATGCTTCTACAGGCGGAGCAATTATTGGCGATACAACGCCGCCAGTTCATGAAGATATGTTACCTAAACCTGCCTCACCTTATGGAGCTGCAAAACTTGCTGTTGAAGGGTATTGCAGTGCTTTTTCTCAGTCATACGGATTGGCTGCAACATCGCTAAGATTTTCTAACGTTTATGGATCAAGATCCTTCCATAAAGGTAGCGTGGTAGCTCATTTTTTCAAATCAATTTTAAATGGTAAAACATTGACTGTTTATGGAGACGGTTCGCAAACTCGAGACTATGTCTATTCTCAAGATCTTGCTGTCGGAATTATGAAAGCGATTGATGCAGAAAAACCAGGTGTATTTCAATTGGGTACAGGCCAACCAACTACATTGAATGAACTCATTAATATAATGCGTGAAGTTGTTGGCGAAGACTATAAGGTTGATGTTGATTATCTTGATTTTCGTGCTGGTGAAATATTACATAACTATTGTCAAATTGATCGGGCAAAACGTGAAATAGGTTATTCCACGCCAACTTCGCTTAAGGATGGTCTTGCGTTAACTTGGAAATGGTTCGTAGATAACCGTAAAATATTTCAAGACTAGATTTTTACATAAGGCAGAAAAGTTCATAATCATGAACGAGCTGCCTTACGTAATTACTGTCTACGACCAAAATAAATATGTACTTAATCTACCAAGGTTAGGTCACTAACCCTTCGCCAATTTGAACCATCACAAAAGATGACAGCTGAGCCTTCAATAGCATTTGTAACATAAGCAAGGGCTGCTTCGTTTTGGGATGAGGGTGAAGGCAAAGTATCAAGGGAATAACTTGGTAAAATAGGGCTGTCCTGAGTCATGATTTGGGAACGATGCCCATCATTATTCACAAAATAAGGTTCTTTTGCTTGCCTACCTGACCAGCCGATCCCCACTTTAGGGCCAATTTCTGTAATAGGGTCTGCAGTTTCATCGATTTCCTGGAACATGATACCAACTCCGCCCCAATCTCTACCATTGCCATCCTGCCAGTCAGGATTAAATTGAGCAGTAATATTGGCCTGAATGCCACCAGCACGATCACGCAATTGTAACAGAGGATTCGCACCAACAATTGCTAATTCATTCTTTATGGAAGATTGTAAGTCAATCTCGCCGGATGATGTAAACTTAATTGGCTCTAACCAATTCAAACCGTCAGTTGATGTTTTTATACTTAGCGAGTTATCCCCGTTTAAGCCAATTTCCGCATGGGAGTTATAATCAGTTTGAAAATGAATGGATGCAATATCTGATTTCGTTTGTTTATTAATGTTTATACGGGCATCACCGCTAGGTTTGGTTTCATCATGTGAGAAAAGTATATTGTTAGACTTAACCGATAGTCTGTTTTGTGGGTCGATGCCTGTATTGATACCAATACGATCGTATTCTGCATTATCTGAATTATCAGAAGAAGCTTGCGTAATCCAGTTATCGCCATCAAATATCATTATTTGTTGAGTTTCCTCCACCCAACACTGCCACCCCGTTTGAGGTGTTAAAAAAGCCCAACTATTATCTTGAAATGTAGCGATATTTGCAGACTGACCTGCCCAATCGCTTTCAGGATTAGGTGGAACAATGTAACGCTCTCCATTAAGAGGAGTAGATGGAGGTGATGGTAGCGAAGCACTAATCGCACTGAGTTGAATAAGTACATCAAGCATACGAATAGCCTCATTATGCGTTACATGTTTTTGTGCTTGCGCAGGCATAATATAGGGTAAATTGAGGTTAGGGGTAATTTCCATAGTGTTACCTTTCTTGGTTAAGGTGTAATTTTAACCGTATGCGTAACTAGGTGGATAAATTTTTTTCAGACAATTTTAAAATGAGATATTAGATTTGAAGTAAATTACTGCGGAATGAACCTACTAAATTGAACCGGTACTACACATTAGTGTGAGTGTATTTATAATTTATAACTGCTTGATTATAATAATTCTCAGTAAAATTTTTTATTGGTGACGCATGTATAAATTATCCAGGCTACTATTTTGTATTTGCATATTATTGTTTTCCCATATCCATTCGCATGCAGAAGAGGTTGACTTGGAACTTGTCTTGGCAATGGATGCTTCTGGTAGTATCAGCGAACAAGAATATCTTCTCCAAATAAGAGGCACAGCAGCCGCCTTTAGGACGCCTGAAATTATGCAGGCTATTCAATCAGGACCAACAGGAAAAATTGCAGTCGCAGTTATGTTGTGGTCGGATGCTTCAAACCCAAAAGAAAAAAGTAATTGGTTTGTTTTAGACGATGAAGCATCGATAAGACGATTTGCGAATTTCATAGAAACATTTCAAGTGAGTGAAGATGATACGCTTGTAATGGGTGGCGGTGGTGGCACTGGTATTGGCTCGGGTGTCGAAGAAGCAATCCGCATGATTGCCATTAATGGTTTGGAAGGTTTAAGGAAAGTCATTGATGTATCAGGTGATGGCATTGAAACAGAGTTTTCATTCTCAAAAGGCGTAATGATTAGAGATGCAAAGCTAATTGCAGTTACCAACAACATAACAATAAACGGATTACCCATTCTAGGTGAAGATTATCCTTATCTTGATCAATACTACCGTGAAGAAGTTATAATAGGGCCAGGTTCGTTTGTTGTTACAGCCAAGGACTTTGATGATTTTGGGCGTGCCATTCAGGAAAAATTGTTACGTGAAATCAGAAGTAACGTAGCCTCATTACCTGCATCAAACGAAATATCAATTGCTTCCAGAGAATAAATATTGAATTCAATTATTAGGTAATACGATTTCAAAACAGCAGCCATTATCGGTAGGTTGATGACGGATGCTTCCGCCATGAGAATTAAGCATGGACTGAATTATTCCAAGTCCCATACCAGTGCCGCCTGTTTCACGGCGGGTTGTGAAGAAAAGTTCGAAAATTTTATCTTGGTTTAACTCTGAAATGCCTTTGCCATTATCATGGAAACTAATGAGCGTATTAGTTTGTGTAAGTGATACGGATATATCAACTTCAGTTGCTGAATGTTGTTGAGCATTTTCAATGAGGTTTGAAAAAATTATATTGGTATTCTCTGATGTGAGTTTAATTTCATAATTATTAGGGTCGTTCAGATTTATAGTGATTTTAGGGAATCTGTTTTTAAGGTTTTGAACTTGTGTTTTGAAGTTGCAACTGCCTTTGTGATCTGAGTTATCAGCCGCTGCCAAATCTCTAAGACGCTCTAGTAGTTTTGTAAGTCTGGTTGTATCGCTCATGATGTTTTCAAGAAACTTATTTCTTTCATCATCATTCATTTCATTGTTGGAATCTCGAATTAATTCTGCTGCTCCTTGGATGGATGTAAGCGGCGATTTTAATTCATGGCTAACATGCGTTGCAAAAGTATTGATGTAATCAGAACGTTCATGCAGCTTTTTAGACATCGATAATAACCCTTGGCTTAAATCTGCTAACTCACGCGTGCCATGGTGTGCAAGTGGCTCAAGTGCAGTACGGTCGCCCTTGCCAATACGACTGGTACGTGCGTTTAAAGCTTCAATAGGGCCTTTGATGGTACGGATAAATACATATGCGATGATAAAAGTAATTATTAGCATAAAGCCAATAGCCAGCCCAATTTTCCAGCGCTGGCTGTAAAGTTCACGCAAGAAATGACTTGGCGTTCTTGAAAGATAAACAACGCCCGCTACATGCCCTTGAAAAACCACAGGCATGGTAACAAAGACGCGAATGCCAGTGCTTCTGCTTATAGTGTAAATTGGAGGTGGTGGGTTGTTTGATATTCGTTGCCTGATAATGCTGGCATATTTTCCTTTAAGTGCTGTTTTTACTTCTTCCACATGTGCAAGTGATTGTCCTATATCACTGCGACCAGCAATAATAACACCATTTGGATCAAGCACCCTAAAACCTGCTAGTGTGACTTTTTGCGAACGTAGAAGAATAGGCATCAGCATTTTGCCAATTTTTAAAAACGCTTCATCAGTTGAAATGGTATTCTGTTTTGGATCAGCTCTGGGTGGATATATTTGGCTTGTCGCTAAATCAAGTTCAGGTTCCAGAAACATTGTGGATTGCCCTTTATTCGTCAAGTCAGGGGTTTCAACCTTCTTACCAAGAATAGAAAGAGCAGGTGGCTCTTTTTGCAACTTATCGATTATTAAGGCTTCGATAAACGCGCCTTGAACGATAAGCTCTTTTTCCGTTTCTCGAACCAATTGGCTATCGTAAAATCTAAAGAGCCAAATGCCAGTAATAGGCAGAGATAAAATAAAAATTAACATGGAAACAACCACCATGCTCAGCGTTGGCCGCCATTTTTCAGGCGTTTTACTCATGTCGGTCTTGCCCCGCATGAGCCAAGTCGAAAGCCTATGCCATGGACAGTTTCAATCACGTCTTCGCAACCTGCATCAGAAAGTTTGGAGCGTAAATTTCTGACGTGGCTATCTATTGTGCGTTCGGAAACATGAATATTATCAGGCCAAGCTGCTGTCATGATTTGATCTCTTGAAAAAGCCATACGCGGGCGCGCCAATACTGTCTTTAAGATATTAAATTCAATTGCGGTTAGATTAATTATCTGCCCAGTAAAACTAACCGAGCGATGTTCAATATCTAATGATAAATCGCCCTTTGTTAAAATTTCATCTGCTTCTTCTGGTATTACTTTTGGGCTAGCGCGTTTTAAAATTACATTGACACGCGCCATTAATTCACGTGGTGAGAAAGGTTTTGTAACATAATCATCGCCGCCAATTTCCAAACCTAATATACGATCAATTTCATCATCGCGAGCGGATAAAAATAATATTGGAACATCCGACGTTTTTCTAATTTGACGGCAAACTTCTAAACCGTCAATTTCAGGCAATCCAATATCAAGAATTATAAGGTCTATTTGAGATTGAGAAAATTTCAAAATGGCTTGTTTGCCGTCCTTGGCAGTTACATAGCTATGCTCAGCCTTTTCAAGTGCAAAACGTATGACGTCCATAATGTGAGGGTCGTCGTCTACAATGAGAATATTAGACATGTGCGCTTCCTAATTTTTATAATCTTGAATATAGCTTGCTTGCTTAACTGGGTCAGTAATAAAAGTTGGACTATTATTTGATGATTCGAGCCACCAACAATCTTTTATCAGACAGTTTGGTAACGCAGAGTGCTTTAATTTATCTCTCGGCTGTGGATTAAATTGTTTATTCATACGTAGATATTGCACTACTTAAGTGCAAAGGATTTTACTTTATAAATGAGGTTTTTAGCAAATATTTGCAGATTTTTTGCAGAACTTATACGGATGGCGAGGTTCGATACGTAGGTGTTTATTAAGAATTGCTATCCTTAAAAAAGAAAGTTAACGTCAGTTCACATATATGTAATTTCTTAAAATAATTTGTTTTGGCTGGCATAATTTTAGAATGGAAGTTGCTTAGACCCATGAATGCTGTTTTTAAAGAATCTAATAACTCTGGGAAATTAAAAAACGCCCAGGTACTAAATAATATTAAATTGATAATGAGTGAAATTAATATGCTAAATAGCCAGGTTGTTTCTTCCAGATTATCGCCTGTTTATAGAACAATTCAAGAGTTTGAAATTCAAGAATTTTTTGATTGTTTTGGTTTGAGAGAAACACCGTTTTTGCGTCTTTCAAAATCAAGGCATCTTCATACTTTACCGATTTTAATTATTGTTCATTGCAGTGCGTTTTTAATTGAAGATGATGAACCAAAATTAATCGATAATAAATTATATATATCGCATGAATACTTTCAATCTTGGATAGAAAGTAAAGACAATGAAATTTTTGAAAACGGATTATTACAACTAACATTATCCTATCTAAACATCAGATCTGATTACTCAAATTAATTTTAGACTCAATACTCAGTAATTAAGCTTATTTCAAAATCACGCAATTGGCATGAAACTTGAAGTGTTCCTGTCAAATGAAATCCCTTGTCCCGCTTTGAAACATGCTGGGCTGAAAGATGAGTGATTATGGAAGAAAAGTTAATTAATGTAATTATTGTTGAAAGCCACCCAATTGTTCGTGAAGGGCTTAGAAGCTCTTTAGAAGCATACGGCGAATGCAAAGTTGTTGCACAGGCTATAGACGGGCCCTCTGCTATTCTTGCGTGTAATAAACATGAGCATGATGTTCTTATTATTAATTCCATTATTCCTGGCAGCGACCCTTTTGATGTTATTGCGTCAATAAAGAAACGTTGTAGAAACAAGATTGTAGTGTCTTACATCCGTGAAGATGTGAGTATTATTCATGAATTAAGAAAATGTGGGGCAGACGGATTTTTAGGAAAAGAAGCTACATCAAGTGAATATAATATTGCTGTAAAAGCTGTTCACGAAGGTGGTTTATATTTCACGCAAAATATGGCTGATGTTGTTTTCAAGGTAGCGCGAGCTACTTCTGATACGAAAAACGCTTACGGATTAACAGAGCGCGAACTTGAAATATTGTCACTTCTTTCAAGTGGTTACTGCAATAAGGAAGTTGCAAACAAATATGATCTTTCTGTGCGTACTGTAGAAGCACATCGCTTGAATATAAGACGTAAAACGCAATCCAATACACTTAGTGATTTGGTTAGAATTTCGCGGTCTTTAGGGCTTGCCAACATGGCTGGTAATAATTTCGATACTATCTCAACAAAGTTTATAAGTGAGCATGTAAGCTAATGTTTTCTTTCTATTCTAAAACTTTGGTTAAAGTTTCAGTAGGGCTTTTTTTGGCTATTAGCTCAAGCCAAGCACATGCTTCGCAATCTAAAGAGTTCAGTTTATTAAAAGAAAACAACTCCTTTAGATCAAAGTTTGCAACGCAGCCTAATATCAATAAAGGTGAATTTACTGTTCAAGCACAAGTGCCAATGATTTATATTCTGGAGCAATCCTTGCCTGCTTTTCTTTCTCAAGTAGCAGTCAAGAACAAGCTTAAGCTTACACTCTCAAATCAAGTTTCTGGTGTTTTAAAAAAAATTTCATACCCAATGAAGCCAGAGCTTATTTTGGCTGATTTAGAAAAGTCGCATGGTATTCAGTGGCATTTTGAAAGTGACCACTTGTTTGTATCCAATGGTTTGGAAAATACAAACCGTCTTATCAGTCTAGGCGATGTGAATTTTATCAAACTTAAGAAGGTAATTAAAAATTCAGGGTTCAAACCTGGGGCAAATAAAATGTCTTTTAAAGAAGATGAAAATGCAGTCCTTATGATTGGATCAAAACAATATATTGCGATTGTAGAAAAAATTATCAAATCAGAACAAGCAAAAATTACTAAAAAGAAACAATCATAAATCATTGAGTTAATTCGCACGATATAAAATAATCATAGGCGTATTTAGAATAACAACTAAACTAGGAAATGCTGATGCAAGAGTATCATGATATTCATTCAATCACTTTGAAATTGAGAGAAAAGAAACCTGATCTTGAAAAATCTAGTAAAGATAGTTTTTGGGTAAGCAGCTTTTTAATGATTGTTTTAGCAATAATTGTTTCTGGTCTTGTTCCTTTTGTAAACGCCCATCTTTCAAACAGTAATGCAAAACATCCTAAAGCGGCAAATGAGCAACTTAGTTTAAAAACACCGATAGAACATGTTGAGGCTTACGTTTGGACTACGAAACTTAAAGTTGAAGAGTTAAATCTTCACCATCGTTTGGATGTTAAAGCTACAAATAAAAACTCAATTATTGTTAATGGGAAAATTTCCAAAGA
Organism: uncultured Rhizobiaceae group bacterium; assembly: GCA_937944165.1. Taxonomy (GTDB): domain Bacteria; phylum Pseudomonadota; class Alphaproteobacteria; order Rhizobiales; family Rhizobiaceae; genus JAALLB01. Next base: position 24,065 of record CALDZF010000059.1, read on the forward strand.
AGAAGCAGGCAATTGGGATGCGTTTTTGAAATGGTATGAGACCAAAGCCGATTTTCCTCCTCTGTCACACAAGGTTGAAGCTACTGCTATCTCGGGAAATATTCCTAAACTTCAATCTGTATGGTTTAATGAAGAGCCAACAGCTTATTTTAAAGATGGAAGCTTTGGCTCTATTGGTGCGGTTATTCAAGATGGTTGGGAAATTAAAGGGATTAAGTCTTGGGCAGTATTTGTTGAACGTGATGACGCAACTATCACTTTAAACTTCCAGTGATATTAAAATTACTCGGTCAGAATTTTTTGAATTGTTTCATCATCAAAACCTGCTTCCATTAAAACCTCTTTGGTATGTTCGCCTAATTTTGGTGCACCAAATTTTATTTTTCCAGGTGTATTTGAAAAAACAGCAGGTGTTCTTACTTGTCTCAGTTTACCAGCGTTAGGATGTTCAGTTTCTATAATGATTTTGTTTGCCATTACTTGAGGGTGCTGGCGCATTTGTGTACGGGTTAGAACTGGTGCACAAGGCACATCAGCCGCTTCTAATAAATCAAGTATCTCTATCTGTTTGAATTTTAGCACAGCCTTTTGAATTTCTTCGAGACGGGCATTTTTATTCATTTCACGTTTTTGGGCAGTAGAAAAACGCTCGTCCTCAATAAGCTGTGGTTTATTGAGTGCGTTACAAAAAGCCTTCCATTGTTTATCTTGCATCACAGCAACGCTGATATAACCGTCTTCGACTTCATATATTAAATCAATAAAGGATTGCGCTTCCTCACGTTCCATCTCATCGCCTATAAATGTGTGGCCGCCCATATCTGAGCCCCAAAGAAATGAGATAATGGTATCTAACATAGAAAGTTGAATGGATTGGCCTTTGCCAGTGCGCTCACGCGAAAAAAGCGCAGCTGATATTGCCTGGCTTGCTTGAATGCCAGTTAATTTGTCTGGCACAATGGTTCTTACAAGTTTAGGACGTTCTTCATCAGAACCAGCTTGGACACTTGCAAGAGATGAAACTGCCTGAATTAAAGGGTCATATACGGGACGATTAGCCATTGGTCCTTCAAACCCATACCCTGCAATAGATACATGAATGAGTTTTGGATTGATCTTTGTAAGGCTTTCGTATCCAAGGCCAAGGCGTTCTATGACACCTGGGCGAAAATTTTGAACAAAGACATCAGCATTTTCAATTAATTTCAAAAGTGCATTTAATCCATGTTCTGTTTTTAAGTTTAAAACGACCGATCTTTTATTGCGATTATTGTTTAAAAATGATGCAGAAAAGCCTCCACGTCGTGTCGCAACGTCACGAGCAAAATCTCCATAAGGCGTTTCAATTTTTATAACGTCCGCACCTTGGTCAGCAAGTATCATAGTTGCGGAAGGACCAGAGATAACCGTTGTTAAATCTATAATTCGAATTCCCTCAAATGCTCCAGCCATGGTCAGTACCTTACTATTTTATATGTTATACTCAATATATTATGGTTTGGTAGTTTTTAGCCAGTACAAGTTTTAACTTGATGCAATCTCATAGCTGATATAAACTATCTAGTGATAGATAACTTACACACTGCTTTGTGATATTTAGTATGAAGACTTTTTCTTAAATTAGAATTATTAATAGTATTTAATGCTTCATATTATTATAACAGGAGGATAAATTGCTAACATCCAAGTCTCCAGAGGTAATTAGTTTTTTTGATAATGCCTCAAACACATTCAGTTATATCGTAAAAGATCCTAATTCTACAGTTTGCGCGTTAATTGACTCAGTATTGGACTTCGATGCTGCATCGGGTACAACTTCATTTGAATCCGCTGATAAGTTGCTTACCTATGTTTCACAAAATAATCTGCAAGTTGAATGGATATTGGAAACGCACGTTCATGCAGATCATTTGTCTGCCGCTCCGTATTTGAAACAAAAACTTGGTGCAAAAATTGGTATAGGCTCAAATATTAAAGAAGTACAAGAAGTATTTGGTAAAGCGTTTAACGCTGGAACTGATTTTGCACTGGATGGAAGTCAGTTTGATAAATTATTTGAAGACAATGAAACCTTTGAAATTGGCAGTTTGAAAGCATCAACAATTCACACTCCAGGACACACGCCGGCCTGTATGACTTATATTATTGGCGATAGTGCATTTGTTGGTGATACGCTCTTTATGCCAGATTTTGGAACCGCGCGTACTGATTTTCCAGGTGGAAGTGCTGAGCAATTGTACCAGTCCATATGGAAAATATTACAGTTGCCAAACGAAACTAAATTATACATGTGTCATGATTATAAGGCGCCAGGTAGAGATGAGTTTGCCTATCAAACAACCGTTAAAGAACAGCGCGAAACAAACATACATGTTAAAGAGGGAGTTAGCATGGAGGAATTTGTTGCTTTTCGAACGGAGCGTGATGCAAATCTTTCAATGCCAAAATTAATATTACCTTCAGTTCAGGTTAATATGCGGGCGGGTCAAATGCCGCCGGAAGAAGATGATGGTCATGTCTATCTTAAAATACCAATTAATAGGTTCTGAGCCTAAATATCACAGACTATTGCTGAATTTCACCTGAGTACAAATTTAACTGTGAGCGACTAACTTGATTTTGATAACATTGGCAAAACTAGGGTAAATAAATGTCAACAACAACAAAACTATTGGATGCAGCTGAATATAGAATGCGCCGTGGTGGGTATAATTCTGTTAGTTTTCGTGATGTTGCAAGTGATGCAAATATAAAGAGCTCAAGCGTCCATTATCATTACCCTAAGAAAGAGGATCTGGGCATTGCTTTAATTGAACGCTATTCAGAACGATTTTTTGTAGCACTTGATAAAGCAACAAAAAAAGCATCAACCCCGCAAAGCCGCCTAAAAGCATTTCAAAAAACCTATAAGGCTGCACTCATTGAAGGGGAAGCTATATGTTTATGTGGGTTACTTGGCGCAGAAGTGGGGTGTTTGCCATCTGTTTTAACAAAAGGCATTCAGGATTTTTTCTCAGCTAACATTAAATGGGTAGAAGAAGTCCTTCCGCAGGGTATAAAGAAAATTGAACGCAAAAAAATTGCTTCTCAGATTGTTGCTGATATGCAAGGTGCCATGATGTTGGCAACAAGCATGAACGATTTAAAACTGTTTGATACAATTACTAATCAGACACTTTCCACTGCAATTGAGAAAAGCTGATTGGTCGGAAGATTTTGCCAAGTAAAGTTTATGATGTGATAATTATCGGAGCGGGTCTGTCTGGCTTGGCAAGTGCAGTGCTATTGTCAGAGGCGGGTAAGTCTGTCTGTGTCTTGGAAGCGCGTACGACACCTGGTGGACGTATTCGGTCGGTGCTTGAACCTGGCACGAATAAGTGTCTTGCTGATTTGGGCCCTACATGGGTATGGCCAATGTTTCAACCTGTTATTTCATCATGGCTAGATAAGTTAAATTTAAGTAGCTTTCCGCAATATGAAACAGGAAATGCTGTTATCGATAATGGTCCAGATCAAAACGTGCAGCAAATACCCTTACCTGGCCAACAAGGCAGTATGCGTATTGAAGGTGGCTCACAAGCATTGGTTGATGCTTTGGTGAATAAATTGCCAAAAGAAACAATTATATGTAGATCGAAAGTTTCATCCGTTAATCAAGAGTCAGATGGTAGCATTTGCATTGAAACCGAAACTAAAGATAATTCGAAATTTTATTCAAAAAAGCTGATTGTTGCCGTGCCGCCACGCATTGCTAAAAATACAATAAACTGGATACCAGCCCTTCCAACAGCCTTGTCTAACGCCATGGATATGATGCCAACTTGGATGTCGCCTCATGCAAAAATTGCGGCAATTTATGATAGACCGTTTTGGAGGGAGAACGGCCTATCTGGAAGAATTGTCGGCCGTACGGGTCCAATTGTTGAAGGGCATGATCACTGTAGTGAGGATGGAAATGTAGCTGCAATCTGGGGGTTTATAGGCTGGCCGCATGATATGCGATTGGCCCATAGCAACGCATTAAAAGATCAGGTTAATAAGCAATTAAAACGATGCTTTGGTGAAGAGCCCAAGTCAATAATCATCGAAGACTGGTCACAAGATGCACACGTTACCAGTCCTGATGACTTAATGATACCAATGCAACATCCAAGTGTAGGGTCTGATAGTTTGCGTCAAGGGTATTTTGATAATAGCGTTTGGTTTGCAGGAGCGGAAACTGCTCAGCGTAGCCCGGGTCTAATTGAGGGCGCTTTGGATGCCGCTAATCAAACGGTTAAAAGCTTAATTATAAGCAGTTAAAAGCCCATTATCCATAGCTTCTAAGTGGCCAGACTTTACCCAAATTTTAGCACCGTTGTTTCCTGCTTTGGCTTTTAAAGCAGTGTTGCGTGGAAGTCGTAGCCAAGAAAGCTTATTTAGTTGGTCTCCACCTTCTTGCAAGTCACCATCAAGTACAAGAATTTCGATGCCACCAGCATCATTAATTTCAATATCACTATCTGCATCCCATTGTTGAATGCGAACTTCTTCATATTCATCTTTATAAAGCGGTGTAACGGATAAACCTGAAATAGTATTAGATGGCTCGGGACTTGCCTCGTTAAATTTGATATTTACGTGCGCTCTGTCTTCAGGGTTAAATTGCCATAGCTTTACAAAGATCATACATCCTTCGTCAGAACTTGGTGTATGGCTAGATTGCGGTGGGTTTCTAACATAAGATCCAGTTGGGAAATCGCCGTGCTCATCTTGGAAAACACCATCAAGAACAATAAATTCTTCGCCACCAGAATGAACATGAGCGGCAAATTTACTATTGGGATCATAATGAACTATGCTTGTTGCGCGTCCGCTTTCTTCGCCAATTCGGTCCAGCATACGACGCTTGACACCCTTCATTCTTGTTTCTGACCAAGTCATTTCGGGGGTATGTAAAACTACACGTTGCGTAAAATCTGCATTAATTTTCATTATTCTAACTCCTGCGCTTTAGGCTCATTAATTGACTATCGACTAATGAGCCTAATTTGTTTCAAGGCTTAGCCAAAAATATAGAAAGCCATTTTGTTGCCGTCAGGGTCTTTTGCGTATGCGCCATAAAATACATCTTCTACACGTTGACCTGGCGCACCATCATCTGTTGCACCAAGTGAAAGTGCTTTTGCATGCATTGCGTCAACAGCTTCTTTTGATTCAGCAGGGAAAGCAAGCATTGCACCATTACCGCAGCTTGGTGCTTCTTGGTTAAAGGGTTCACAGACAGCAACCATAGGTTGTCCTTCTGTTTTGCCTATCATTGCAATACGTCCTGCATCAAATTGCACTTTTGCATCAAA
>CALDZF010000060.1 GCA_937944165.1 uncultured Rhizobiaceae group bacterium
CACGACTTAATGGCTAGGATAAGAAAGTTAAAAATGACAGATATCGCACAAACCACAATTGATGAAGCAGATGTTGCCCGCTTTTCAGCCATGGCCGCAGAATGGTGGGATCCTACTGGCAAGTTTAAACCTTTGCATAAGTTTAACCCTGTACGCCTTGAATATATCAAGGAAAAGGTCTGTGAAAATTTTGATCGCGATGTGAAAGACCCCAAAGCCTTTAAAGATTTACGCATTCTAGACATCGGTTGCGGTGGCGGATTATTGGCTGAACCCATGGCAAGACTGGGTGCGGATGTTGTTGGCGCTGACGCCTCTGAAACAAATATCGAAGTTGCAAAAATCCACGCAGAACAATCCGGTCTCGATATTGACTACCGAGCAACGACTTCTGAAGCACTGGAAGCAAGCGGCGAAAAGTTCGACGTAATTTTGAACATGGAAGTGGTTGAGCACGTTGCAGACGTAAATCTCTTCATGACCTCCTGCGCTAAAATGGTAAAACCAGATGGCCTGATGTTCGTTGCAACCATCAACAGAACCCCAAAAGCCAAAATGCTGGCAATCTTCATGGCAGAAAACGTGCTTCGTTGGCTGCCAAAAGGCACGCATGAATATGAAAAGCTCGTGCGACCAGAAGAAATCGAAGCACCAATCGCAACGCAAAGCATGGAAGTTATTGATCAAACAGGGGTATTTTATAACCCACTACAAGACCGCTGGAACAAGTCTCGCGATATGGATGTAAATTACATGGTTTTAGCACGAAAAAATTAAATTAAAATCCAGTTCATCATCCCTCTAGACGCGGATTAATCCTTTCGATACCTTTGAATTATTATGACAACCAGGAGGGGTTGTTCATATTTGGGCGCAAGCAAATATAGGCTTGCAAAGGGAGGAAGACACATGAATATGAAACCGGATCCAACGTTCCATGCAACGGCTCAACTGGCCATGCAGGCACCTGTAGAAAACTATGGCTTTACGGTCATGTTAAGCCCGGATGGTTCTCAGTCAGATGGGATTGCCGTTGTTGACTTAAATCCTGAATCAAAAACCTATGGCACGATTGTTCATCAAGTTATCGTACCTAACAAAGGTGATGAGTTTCACCACTTTGGATGGAATGCTTGTTCATCATCCTTGTCACCATTAACAGGTCACGCATTTCTGGAGCGTAGATATTTAATCGTACCGGGCATTCGTTCATCACGTATTTATATCATCGATGTAAAAGAACCGCTGAAAGCAAAAATTCACAAGACGATTGAACCAGAAGAGATCTTTGCAAAAACAGGATATTCTCGTCCGCATACAATCCATTGCGGGCCAGAAGGGATTTATGTCTCAACACTAGGGGGCGGTGGAGAAGATGGTACTGATGGCCCTCCAGGTATTTTCATCATGGATTGCCAAACATTTGAAATTATCGGTCAATATGAAATGGATAGGGGAAAACAAGACAAGCACTATGACTTCTGGTGGAACTTGCCTCAGGATTATATGGTCAGCTCCGAGTGGGGTCTGCCACCACAATTTGAAAATGGCGTTGTGCCAGATGATCTCTTAAGCAATAAATATGGTCACTCAATTCATTTCTGGGATTTGCGCAAACGCAAGAACATTCAAACCATGGATTTTGGTGAGAATTATCAAATGGCATTGGAAATCCGCCCTGCGCATGATCCGTCCAAGTCTTACGGTTTTTGTGGTGTTGTTGTTGATACAACCAATCTACAAGGCGCAATCTTTACCTGGTGGCGTGATGATGATGGCGTATGGCAATCCAAAAAAACCATTACCATTGATCCCGTTCCCGCAGATGCAGACGACTTGCCAGAACTGCTAAAAGGTTTTGGCGCAGTACCACCTCTGGTAACTGATATTGATCTTAGTCTGGATGATAAATATCTCTACGTTGCTTGTTGGGGCTTGGGTGAAATGCATCAATATGATGTTAGTGACCCGATGAACCCGGTTCTGGCCGGCAAGGTTGAGCTTGGTGGCATTGTTGCCCATCACAAACATCCTAATGGCAAAGACTTTGCCTATGGCCCCCAGATGGTTGAAATCAGCCGTGACGGCAAACGCGTCTATTGGACTAACTCGCTTTATTCAACCTGGGATGATCAGTTTTACCCCAATGATGAAGGCGGACAAATGGTTATGGCGCGTGTAGGCAAAAATGGCGAATTTAAGCTGGATAAGGACTTCTATATTGATTTTCCTAATGGCTATCGTAGTCACCAAATCAGGCTTGAAGGGGGAGACTGCTCAACAGACAGTTTCTGCTATCCAAACGTCTAAATGACATTTGATCTAGGCTCTACAACAGCTCTTTGGTGGGCTGTTATCTTTTCTGGTTTTTATCATGGTATAAATCCCGGAATGGGGTGGCCATTGGCGGTATCTGCTGGCTTAATGGAGCGCAAACACTCAGCATTACCAAAAGCGCTTGGCTTACTGGCTTTTGGGCATCTGCTGGCCATGCTTGCTATTTTACTTCCATTTTCTCTTATGACAGCTTTATTAATATGGGAAAAAGAAATCCGCATTGGTGCCGGGCTGTTAGTAATTGCGATGGGCATTTACTTACTTATCAATCGCCAACATCCAAGATTCTTAGCCCGTGTTCATCCTGCCAAATTAGCACTTTGGTCATTTCTTGCGGCAATGGCGCATGGTGCAGGATTAATGCTGGTTCCGATTTATCTACAAATCTGCAAAATAGGGGTGCATGACATCGGCCATCAAGCTGCAAGCACCCTTATGCAAGGCAACCTTGTAAATGCAGTAACCGTCGCCTTTATTCACACGCTGGCAATGACATTTGCAGGAGGCATCTTTGCGACCGTCATCTATTTCTGGCTTGGATTAAAATTTCTATCAAAAACCTGGTTCAATCTGGATATTATCTGGGCAATAAGCCTGATACTGGTAGGCGTCTTTGGCATATATTCAGCCTATTTTGGTCATTGATACGAGGCTCAGAAATAAAAAGACTTTAAAAATCCAACAAAACAGGTATGATATTTATATTTTAGGACATAGCAAAAGCTAATTTGAGGCTTTGTCATAAGCGTTATTATTTTTGATTATGACAAATTTTTAGATAATTTAAACAAATAATGCCTCATATGCTTTTAATTTTTATTAAGTTAAAGAGGTGAAGCAATGGATAAATTGCAAAATATTAATAGGTTTAATACCCTTGGCTTTACAAGTTTCAAAGACAAGCCAATAAGCGATTCAGATCAATTTACTTCTATTTTGACAAGCAAAAAAGACAATGCAAAAGGTGAAGGTGCCTTATCCAATTCCTTAAGAGAGGTTCAAGACAGGTTTGCAAACACACAAAGTGATTACCCTTCAACACAATCAGCACTTATGAGCCTTATGGATACGGCCATGGATGGAATTGATACGCTGCAACTTGAACCCGCACCATTACAAAATCAAACCGTAAAAACCAAAACAGAAGTTAAGTTTGAAAGCAAGTTTATCAGTACAGACACTGCAAATTCAACAAGCAGCTTGAAACATGAAATGTCTGTACGAGAAGAAACTGTCCTGGTTATTGAAAATTAAACAGGCATTTGTCCCAAATCACAAACTCCTGTTTCAAGCTATATAATTTCAAACACCAATTAATGCGCCTTGTTTAATTTACTCAACAATCTTGTGGGAATAGCCTACCTCTTGAGTAGGTAGAAAGTCTTTTATCCAATTATATGTAAAACTATAATCTGTTTGCGTAAGTGGCTTATGGCACGCCATACATTGAGCTTCATTTACGCCCGGCTTTAGTGAACCATCGACTTTAAATACAGAATAACGCCAGTCGCCGTTTTTATAAACATCAGCAACGCCATCACCCCAACCAGCCTGTTTTTCCATTGCAGTAAAACCTTTAGGATCCCCCGCAACCAATTTGCCGTCAGCACCTTTAATCAATTTACCATCAGCATCTTCTTTGGCAGCAAAAATTTCGACCAGAAGGTATGAACCATTAGAAAACTTACCGCCATTTTTAACGCCTTCAAGCGCAATCGCATTGCCACTGAAATAACGCACTTGTTTACGATCATCATAATCCTTGCGATGATATCTTGTAAATTTGGCTTCGTAATCTTTAGGAAAAGCAATCAGACTACCATCAAGGCTAGCTTGCTTAGCGCTAATTGCAGCAGGTTCTGCACCTTTTAAACTTGCAAAATAAGCTGATAAATCTTCAATTTCCTTGTCCTCAAGACCAGACGCAATCGCATTCATCAAAGGATCTTTTCGTTTTTCAGAACGAAACGCTTCAAGTTGTAGCTTTAGATAAGCTTCTTTTTGAGCAGCAAGATTTGGAAACTTGGGATCTGTACTCACACCATCAACCCCATGACAAGCCGCACATTGCACAGCTAATTCTTTACCAGCACTGATATCACTAGCACTAATCGTTGTTGACAATGAGGCACTTGAAGCAAGCACACCAAGATATAGTAATAAACGTGATTTCTTTTTCATGGTTTTTTCTTCTTATGATTGGCTAAAAAATCGACATGAAGATTTAGCTGAAATAGGATAGTATAGCCTCGCAAATATTTCGCAACACTACCATTCCTCACACCACACAAATTATTCAAATCAAGTCATACAAAAGTGAGCATACAGTGCGACTATATTTAAATCACCGACAGCTATCAAAAAGCTTTTTCAGATCCAGGGCGATATTGATTGCTTGGCACAAAACCAGACTTTTGCGGCTCGCGTTTATTCTTGACCCAAAGTTCACGACCTGGATGGATACCACCACCCTGAATAGCTGAAACTGCAGAGCTTCGCATGCGTGCCAGGAGACGCGTGTCCGCTTCCCCACAAGATGGATGCATACCGCCATTTGCATCTACAATTTTTTGCCAAGCGGCTTTACGGGTTTCAAGCGTTGCAGTATCTTGAAGTGCAGTGCAGTTAATCTCGCTCGTATTGAGATCAACAACGATTTCATCACCATCTTCAACCAACGCTATTGGCCCACCAACAGCCGCTTCCGGTCCAACATGACCAATTACCAGGCCAACTGAACCACCCGAGAAGCGGGCATCTGTCATCAGACCAACGACGATACCTTTTTCCCGGCAAAGCGTTGTAATACGCGAAGTTGAATCGAGCATTTCCGGCATGCCTGGCGCACCCGATGGGCCTTCGTAGCGTACCATCACCATGTCATTATTTTCAAAACTGTCAGGTGCCTGATCCAACGCATCCAGCAGTTCAAATTCAGAATCAAAACATCTGGCCTTGCCTTTAAAGATATTGTTTTCAAGACCACCTTCAACACCAGCAAGTTTTAAAATCGCACTGAAGTCTGGTGAAAGATTACCACCCAAGACACGAAGCCCCCCTGTTTCCTTATAAGGCTTTTCAACTGGGTAAACCACACGACCATCAGGATCAGATGTTTCAAGTCTGGCAATTTGTTCTGACAGTGTTTCGCCTGTACAAGTATCCGTATCACCGTTGACAAGACCAGCCTTGATCAATTCCTTGACGATTACCTGAATACCGCCAATCTGGTCAATATCAACCATGGAGTAAAGACCATAGGGACGTGCATCTGTTAATACGGGGATAAGATGTTGCGAAAGGTGATTAAATTCTTCCGGTGTCATTACATCACGCCAAAAGTTTTCAAAGCCAGCAGCACGGGCAATTTCTGGCACGTGTAGAACCACATTGGTTGACCCCCCCACAGCCATCGCCACAATCAATGCATTGCGAAGATTATCACGCTTTACGATGTCGCGCGGTTTGATGCCATTTTTGACCATAACATCTAGATAGCTCACTAATTGATCAGGAAATTCTTTCATGCGACGCGGATCATCAGAAGGTGGTGAAACCATGTGAAGCGGCTCCATGCCAGCAACTGCAATGAAAGTCTGCATGGTGTTATAGGTAAACATGCCACCGCAAGAACCATAACCCGGGCAAGCTACACACGCGATGTGCTTTTTGTATTCTTCATCTGGATGCCCCGCAACCTGAAAGGCCGCCACAATATCGAGCATCTCATTACTTTTAGTATCCTTGGCTGGGCGAATAGGCCCGTCCGACATGATGATTGCTGGTTTGTTGTGTTCAAGAATGGCAGAAAGCGTTCCAACAGGCGGCTTATCACAGGCAACCACAGCAATCACGCCCTCAAGATTACTAGCGCTTAAATGTTCGCAGAAGCTATCGTTTGTAACTTCTCGCCCGATAAGCGAATAGCGCATTTCGCGCGTGCCATTACGCATGCCATCAGAAGTAGCAATCGTATATTCAGGTTGCACAAGACGCATTTGCATCTTTCCCTCTTCCTTGCCAATGCGATTGCGCAACGCGTCATGAATGGCTTCAACCTTACCCTGAACGCCAAGATAACACTGGCTGTCACCTTTTGTGCCAACCACACCCACCGCAGGGCTATGGATCAAATCCATATCTGTTCCAAGTTCACGCGCAATGCCATAGGTTTGGCTATTACGGCCAGGATGTTTATCCATAACTTTGGTTTGGGAATTGGACACGCGCATTCTCCTGAAGTGCTAATTAATTTAACTAATTTTAATATGGAATGTTTCTAGTTTGGCTTTTATAGCACGTCAATAAATTACGTGTTAATTCTTATCTTCTGGCAAATCAGGAATCGGGGTAACTTTAACGCCCTCTTCAGCCAGCTCAACCGCTTCCTTGATGGAGGCTTTTCCGTAAATTCCGCGTACTTCACTTTCACCGTAGTGAATTTTGCGCGCTTCTTCAGGAAACCTATCGCCAACATTTTCTGAATTTTTTGCGATATGCTGTTTTATTTCACGGATTTTAGTAACAACTTCTTCAGGCATTTGAGGCGCTATATTGGCTACTGCTTGATTACCATCATTTGATTTTTTAGTGCCAACCACACCTGGAGCCATCAATGCTTTTGAATTTTTTTTCGATCCGCATTGTGGGCATTCAACAAACCCGCGTTTACTTTGCTTATCATAGTCATCACTAGAGCCAAACCAGCCTTCAAAATCATGGTTCTTTTCGCATACAAGAGAATATTTAATCACATCGCACTCATAAGATTAAATTCACGCGCATTTGCCAGATTTGGAATTTTCTGCCGCGCTTGTATCACTTCATTTAGGTCAATATGGGCAGAAATAAAGCCCTGTTCTTCATGTGCAAGTTCAGCGAGTATCTCACCCCAAGGATTAATAATCACTGAATGCCCATAAGTTTCACGACCATCTTCGTGATCACCGCCTTGTGCTGCAGAAATCAAAAATGCACCATTTTCAATTGCTCGAGAACGCTGCAAGATATGCCAATGCGCACGACCTGTTTGACGGGTGAAGGCAGCGGGCGCACTTAAAATCTGCGCACCATTTAATGCATATTCACGGTATAAATGCGGGAAGCGGATATCATAACAAATCGACATACCAAGCTTAAAAGCACCTACATTCACCAGTCTGGATTGTTCACCGGGTTGATAAACCTTGGATTCACGCCAACTTTCACCATTATCCAAATCCACATCAAACATGTGGATCTTGTCATAAGTTGCAACAATCTCACCTGATGGTGAGAATAGAAATGCACGATTGGCAGCTTTTTCTTCACTAACCAAAATTGCATGAGACCCTATGTGCAGCCAGATACCCAATTCATTTGAAAGCTTTGACGCATGCTGAACCAAAAGATCATCTGCTTGCAAAGTAATCTCACCAAACAAGCCTTTACGGTTTTTTTGCAAAATACCAGTCATTTCTGGTGTTTGAATGTAAATAGCACCTTCGCCAGCAGCCTGCCGCACAAACGCATCCATCACCTTAATATTTTGGGCAATCGAAATACCAGAACGCATTTGAACACAAGCTACATGCATGAAATTTACTTTAGCATCGGATCCAGTTTGCCAGCGCGGTCAAGCGCATGCAATTCATCACACCCACCAACATGTTGATCTCCAATAAAAATCTGCGGGAATGTACGTCCGCCATTTGATTTTTGGATCATCTCCTGCTTAACCTTACTATCAAAAGTGCCGTCAAACTCTTTAAATTTAACACCCTTAGACTTAAGCAGTGATTTGGCAGCACTACAGTATCCACACATTTTGCGAGTATAAAGAACAACTTCTGGCATAACTTTTTCCTATTTCAACAATTTGAATCGTATATAGGCTTCATTCGAGGTAGGTTTCAACCTTTGCGAACACTAACACGTTAATTTGAGATGCACCGCCGCGTTTTAAGGCGCGTGTTGCAGCTTTTGCAGTAGCGCCCGTAGTATAGACATCATCAATCAGTAAAACGCGTTTGCTTTTTAAATAAATTTTCATTTCATCAGGTGCAAAAAATGCACCTGAAACATTTCTGGCTCGTTCTTTTTCACTTAATCCGACTTGCTGGCGTGTGGGTTTTTTACGAACAAGTACATCAGGCATAAAATGCTTGTCATTTAATTTGGCCAATCTTTGCGCCAATTCTCCAGCTTGGTTAAAACGGCGTTGTCTAAGGCGTGATGGATGAAGCGGCACGGGAATAATTGCATCAACTTCATCAATCACTTCTGCGCCTGCAATATTCATCCATTGAGCTAACCATCGCAAAAGGTCTGCTCTATCAGAATACTTAATCGAGGAAACAAGTTTACGAGCCAAATCATCGTATAATAATACAGTTCGTAACTTACTAAAGGGCGGAGGATTTGCTATGGCTTCAGCACTTAGTAAATTTTCACCCATATCAATGGTAAAAGGCGAACCCATTACAGGGCAAAATGGCTTGGTTACAAAACGTAACTGCCCCCAACATTGCGGACAACACCCCCCTTGCCTATCAACAAACCTGTCACAGGTTAAACATATACTGGGCACTAATAATTCAGGCAAAAAACCTGCTAATGCACGAAGTTTATGAATAACATTTAATGTCTTGCTGGATATTTCCATACAAGCAGACTATTTGAAGATTATGCAAAATACGAGTCCCCCCAGTTTATTCAATCCAAAGCGCCGCAATGCAATTGCGAAACGCGCTAAAAACATTGCACAAGCTGATGCTGATTTTTTAGTAAAAGAAGCAGCATCAATGATGTTTGAAAGATTGGAAGCTACAAACCGCACATTTGATGTAACCGTTGATGCCTTTAGTCTGTTTGATAATATGTTAGGTTTTTTGAAAAGCTCATCCAAAACCAATACAACTTTCAAGCTGTCTGAAGAGGTTGATGCAACAAATTCTAAAAACTCTTCTATGCTTCAAAGTACACTAGAAGAAATTGCCCTAAAGCCTAAATCAGTAAACTTAATTACCTCCATATTCGGGCTTCATTGGTCAAATGATCTACCAGGAACATTAGCACAATTAAAAAATGCACTAATGGAAGACGGCTTGTTTATGGCTGCCATACCAGGGGATAGAACTTTAATTGAGTTACGAGATTGTATGTTAGCTGCTGAAAGCATGATTAATGGCAATGCTACGCTACGCGTTGACCCATTTGGTGAAGTAAGACAAATAGGCAATCTTTTACAACGAGCAGGCTTTGCCTTACCGGTAGTTGATACAGAATTGCTAAGTGTGCGCTACAGTTCGTTTAAAAAATTAATTGAAGACTTGCGAGCAATGGGCACAACAAGTTGCTTAAACAGCAATACACATTTTGGCCCAAGGGAACTTTTTTCAAAAACTGAAGAAATTTACCACCA
>CALDZF010000061.1 GCA_937944165.1 uncultured Rhizobiaceae group bacterium
CTTTATTGCATCAGGGGAAACACTGGTAGATAAAAACTTCACGTCTCGTGGCAAAATTGTAATTATGGGTGGTTCTGCTGGAGGCTTGCTCGTTGGTGCAACTGCAAATATGGCACCGGATCTATTAGCTGGCGTTATTGCGGATGTGCCATTCGTTGATGTCTTAAACACCATCCTTGACGACACGCTCCCGCTAACACCGGGCGAATGGTCTCAGTGGGGTAATCCAATCGAAAGCAAACAAGCATTTGACGATATTGCCAGCTACTCACCTTATGACAAGGTTGAGAAAAAAGATTATCCTGCCATGCTTGTAACAGCAGGTGTATCTGATCCACGCGTTACTTATTGGGAACCTGCAAAATGGGTTGCCAAACTTCGTGATTATAAAACGGATGATAATATACTGCTCTTGCGTACAAATATGACGTCAGGCCATTTTGGAAAATCAGGTCGCTTTGCAGCGCTTGAAGATGCGGCACGCTCTTACGCCTTTGCGCTGAAGGTTGTTGGAAAAGTTTAATTTAGATAAGGTATAATTTGTTCAAGCTCATAGGTCGCATTAGTTAGACTAAGCCTGCCAATTTTGCAAAAGGATCCCGATTGGCATCTTGATGCCATTCATACTCACAGCCTAATGCTAATTTTTCTGCCATTTCTAAACCAAATAAGTTTGCCATTACTGCGAGTGCCATATCCATTCCGGCGGAAACACCAGAAGACGTAAAGAACTTTCCATCCTCAACCCACTGGGCCTCTTTTACCCATTCAACATTTGGTGCAAGATGAATTGTTTTTGTAAAGTCCAGCTTATTGGTTGTCGCTTTCCGGCCATCCAAAATGCCTGCCATTCCTAACAAGATTGAACCTGTGCAAACGCTCATTACGCATTCCGCATTTTTTGATGTTTCACGCAACCATTGAAGTAATTGTTGATCTTGGCCTTCTACCAAGGCTGCTTCACCGCCAGGAACAAACAACAAATCATAGTCGCTTTTCTCAGATATAATCTTGTCTATGACTATACGTTGTCCATGACAGCTTGGAACTGGCTCAAAATCTTTTGCTACTGTAATAATCTCGGTTTCTTTTCCAAAACCACCTAACATTTCGATTGAACCAAAATAATCAAGCGTTTCAAAACCAGGAAAAACCAAAGCTGCAAGTGTCCGCATTATATCTACTCTTTATAATTAAAAGCACTGTATTAAAGTAGAAATAGCATTATTTCTTACACAATCAAGTAAGACTCATTACGTGATTTATTAGGCCAATATACACGGTATAATAGTAATAGAACAAAAAAAGCCCCGAATAAATTTCGAGGCTTTTAAAAATTCATATAATTTATAACTAGCTTGTAGCGCTTTCATACATTTCAAGCACGTAGTCCCAATTGATCATATTATCAATAAAGGCTTCCAGATATTTTGGACGCGCATTGCGGTAATCGATGTAATAAGAGTGTTCCCAAACATCACAGCCAAGAATTGGCGTTGCACCATGGATCAACGGATTTTCACCGTTAGGTGTTTTCATAATTTCAAGCTTGCCATCTTTAACAGCAATCCAACACCAGCCCGAACCAAATTGCGTTGCTCCAGCGAGCATAAAGTTTGCTTTGAACCTGTCATAACCACCAAGATCGGAATCAATTGCGGCTTGAAGTGCGCCTGGAAGTTTATTGCCGCCGCCATCTTTCTTCATCCATTTCCAAAAATGGATGTGATTATAGTGTTGAGCAGCATTATTAAACAGGCCAGCATTATTGCCATGACTTTCGCGAACAACATCTTCAAGGGATTTACCTTCAAGACCAGAGTCTTTCAATAAGTCATTACCATTAACAACATAAGCCATATGGTGCTTATCGTGGTGAAACTCTAATGTTTCAGCTGACATGTATGGGTCAAGTGAATCATATGCGTAAGGTAGATCAGGTAGTTCAAAAGCCATTTTATAACTCCAAAGATGTTTTCGTGATATATTACTTCAGTAATTAAGCCTTTCGTTCCACTTTGCCAATGGGTAGGATGTGTTAAAATTAACTTTTTGAAGGCTCTCCATGTTTAAAGCTTATGTATTTGATGCTTATGGCACTCTTTTTGATGTGCATTCTGCTGTATCACGCCACTTTGACAGCGTTGGTGAAAACCCTGCGCGTGTTTCAGAAATCTGGCGCAATAAGCAACTTGAATACACTTGGGTTAGAACTGGCATGAACCGCTATAAGGACTTCTGGCAATTAACAGCAGACGCGCTTGATTTTGCCTTAGCAGCAGTTCCAAACAGCAATCCTGATTGCCGCCAAACCTTGCTTGATGCCTATATGACGCTTGATTGTTATGAAGAGGTTCCGTCTGTTTTAAAACAACTCAAAGAAAAAAGTATTAAAACAGCTATTCTTTCCAACGGGTCACCCAAAATGCTTTCAGCAGCAGTAAGGCATGCGGGAATTGAACATTTACTTGATAACCAATTTTCAGTTGATGATATAGCCGTGTTTAAGACTGAACCTGCTACTTACAAAATGGTGACAGACACATATAGCATGCAAGCAAATGAAGTCGCCTTTCAATCTTCAAACCGTTGGGATATTGCAGGTGCAACTGCCTTTGGGTTTTCCTGCCATTGGATAAACCGTACCAAGCAACCTGATGAATATTCAGATTTGCAGCCCAAAAAGGTTTTATCTGATTTGAATGGATTATTAGATTAATCCTGCATTCTTTCCTTTGCAGAAGTTACAATTTTCTGCTTCTTATGGTTTTCACGGTGGATTGTATAAATTGAAGCAATAATAATTATTATTGCTCCAAACCAGGTCCAGAAATCTGGTAACGTCTCAAATAATACCCACCCAAACATGACAGAGTAAATTAACCGAACATAATCAAGTGAAGCCATTACAGAGGCTTCACCAAATTTATAGGCTGTAATATTTAACATCTGGGCGATATAAGAAATTATACCCATGCCAATTAGCAAAGCCCATTCAAACGGTGTTGGCCATAGCCAAAACCAAATTCCTGGTATAGCAACGGCGAGACCAACACCTAGCGCTTGATAAGTTAAAATTGTTGTTGTGGATTCAGTACGTGTTAAAATGCGAATAACAACCATAACAGCCCCCGCACCCGCCGAACCAATTAGTGCGTAAATTCCATAGATAGTAAACCCATCCAAACCGGGACGCAGAACTATCAAAACGCCAATAAAACCAATAATAACCGCAAACCACCTTCTAACGCCGATTACTTCGTTTAAAAAAAAGATTGCGCAGATGGTTACAAAGAAGCTCTTGGCAAATCCGATGGCTGTCACATCTGCCAAAGGCATGTTTACAACTGCGGTAAATCCAAAACCCATTGCAACCAGCGCTAAGAATATGCGTAATATCTGCAAGCCAAAATGATTGGTCTTTAAACTGCCCGGAAAGTTAGTCATTATTGTTGGCGCAACAATTATCGCCATTACAAACTGCCGTACCAATAAAATTTGGAAAACATCCAGTCTTTGGCCGGCAAGTTTAATCATAGCGACCATCGTGCCAAAACCAGCAGCAGCAAACATTAATATGATACCACCTTTGACATTATTGGGCAGAATATCAAAACTGCTTTTGATATTTTTAAAACTCATTTAAAAATTCGATTCATGCCTATCACTCTATCTATTAAAAACGCTAAATGGCACTTATATTTTAGTGGATTTATAAACCTCGACGGAAGCTTATATTCCACTTATATGTAAAAATGTGAAACTCAATAAATTTCTTTACTGGAAATCTCATGAATGAAATAAAACACGCCAAATTCGGAATGGGTGCATCGCCACTGCGTAAGGAAGATAATGCATTCATTACTGGCAAAGGCTGTTACACTGATGATATTACCGATGAAAATATCTTATATGGCTATGTTTTACGTTCACCAGCTGCACATGCGAAGTTTGTGATACAAAATGTGTCTAGCGCCTTGGAGCATCCTGGTGTTCATGCGGTTTTAACGGCGAAAGATGTTTCCCATCTCAAACCTTTAACCAATATTGTTCCCATTACCCAACCAGACGGTAATTTGAATAGCACCCGAGATATTCCCATATTGTGCGAGGATACAGTTCGGCATGTAGGTGATGCCATTTGTTTTATCGTTGCTGAGAGTGTTGCAATTGCAAAAGATGCTGCCGAGTTAATAGAGATAGAGTTTGATATACTTCCAGCCTGCACCGATACAGAAAAATCTTTGGATGAAAATGCTGTTTCCGTTTATGAAGACGGCGCTAAAAATCTGGCTTTTACACATTTCATGGGGGACCAAGAAGCAACCGGCAAAGCTTTCGCTGTAGCTGATCATATTACTGAGATAAAACTTATCAATAACCGTCTTATATCCAACTATATGGAAACGCGCGCGGTTCAGGCTAAATGGGATCAAGAGGCAAACCGTTATGATGTAACCGTTGGCTCTCAAGGGGTCTTTGGAGTACGCCGGGTTTTGGCGGCTTGCATGGGATTGGAACTGGAACAACTACATGTCATGACCCCTGATGTTGGCGGTGGATTTGGTACAAAGGTTTTTGTTTACCGTGAATATCCATTGTGTATGGTTGCAGCAAAGTTATTGGGTAGAGCAGTTAAATGGACAAGCGATCGAAGCGAACATTTCGTTAGTGATGCGCATGGGCGTGATAATATTGTTACTGCAAAAATGGCACTGGACAAGAATGGCAAGTTTTTGGCAATCAGCGTTGATTTGATTGCAGCTATGGGCGCTTATCTCCATGCTTATGGCCCATTTATCCCCTATCTTGGTATTACAATGACAACAGGACTATATGATATTCCAACCATGGCAGCTACTACACGTGGCAGCTATACTCATACGGTTCCAACGGATGCTTATCGCGGCGCTGGCAGACCAGAGGCTGCCTATGTGATTGAACGTCTGGTTGACCAATGCGCGCGAGAATTAAACCTGACACCTGATGAAATTAGACGCCGCAATTTAATTTCACCTGAGCAACTTCCTTACACGACACCTGCAGGGCGTATGTATGATACCGGTGAATATGAGCAACATATGCAGCAGTGCATGATGAATGCAGATTGGGATGGGTTTGAAAACAGAAATACCCAAGCAAAATCTATAGGTAAAATTCGCGGTATTGGCATGTCCACATATATTGAGGCATGTGCATTTGCGGGTTCTGAACCAGCGTTTGTTGAACTTAAAGAAGACGGTAATTTTGATCTTAGAATTGGCACTCAATCAAATGGCCAAGGCCATGCCACAGCCTATACGCAACTGGCAGCTGAAAAGCTTGGCATTGATTATGAACAAATCCAGCTTAGGCAAGGTGATACAGACGACTTGGAGAACGGCGGCGGAACAGGTGGTTCACGCTCCATCCCATTAGGCGGTGTATCTGTTGTGCGTGCAAGCGAACAATTAGCTGAAAAAATCAAAAATATTGCGGCTGATGAATTGGAAGCTTCAAGCGCTGATATAGAGCTGGAAAACGGAACAGCCCGCATTGTAGGGACTGACAGGGTAGTTACATTTTCAGATATTGCGAAAGCTGCCAAGAATGATAATGATTTAAAAGGCCAAGGCGAATTTAAACAGGCAGAAGCCACCTACCCTAATGGAACGCATATTTGTGAAGTTGAAATTGATCCCGCAACGGGTACAACTGAAATTATAAAATATACTGTAGTGGATGACTTTGGGGTTACAGTAAATCCTACTCTACTCGCAGGTCAGGTACATGGTGGCATCGTTCAAAGTATCGGGCAATGCTTACATGAAAACACTGTTTATGATGAAGAAGGTCAGCTTCTTACGGCTTCATTTATGGATTATGGTATTCCACGTGCCGATAATGTGCTTGAGTTTGATTTTTCAACCAGAAATGTAGCCTCAACAACAAATGCACTTGGCATTAAAGGCGCTGGTGAAGCTGGAACAATCGGCGCAACACCTGCAGTTATGAATGCTATTATTGATGCGCTTTACCGAGAATACAAAATCGATCATATCGATATGCCGGTTACCCCTGCAAAGCTTTGGGATGTAATCAACGGCACTTGCAAAAGTTAGATTTACTGTCTAATTAATTTATAACTCATGGAAGTGCTTGTTTGATACAGGCTGAGACTCGGACAAGATTATTATATAATCACAGCCCCTGAATTCTTTGAACCTGATCCAGTTTGTACTGGCGTAGGGAATGGGTGGCTATCAATGTATCCCCCGCAAAATTAATTATTGGAGTGTTCTTTGCAAAAAGGCGCATTAAAAGATTTGTTAGATGATGCAATCGAAGCTATTTGTCTTTTAAGGCAAGATGGCGCTCGTATTCATTCTATTACAAATACAGTAGCCCAAAATTTTACGGCAAACGTATTGCTTGCCTGTAACACAAAACCATCCATGACGATTAACCCCAGTGAAGTTGAAGCCTTCACTTCACGCGCTGATGCTTTGCACATTAATCTTGGGACACTTGATAAGTCCAGAATGCATGCAATTAAAAAAAGCATCGAAGTTGCAAGCCAAAAACAGCTGCCAATTCTACTGGATCCTGTTATGGCCCATGTATCACCATTACGCGCTGAATTTGCTGGTGTGATAATGGACCGAACTTTCATTATAAGAGGCAATGAACACGAAATTAAAACACTGGGAATTGAACACGAACCTCTTTCCTGTATCGTTATGACAGGTGAGCATGATCAAATTTTGCATAAACAGGTAGTGGGTTCTGTCAATAACGGTCACCCCATTATGGCCAAGGTAATCGCAACAGGTTGTGCATTAGGCGCTTTGATTACCGCTTTATCATCTAAAACGGAGTGTCCTGTATCCGCCAGTTTGGCAGGTTTGTTGTGGTTTGGAATAGCAGGTGAAATTGCAGCGGCCAATTCACCTGCTCCAGGGAGGTTCGTTCCGCATTTCATTGATGCCTTATACGAAGTCGAGCTGGATTACCTAAGAGACAAGGCGAAAATTTCATGAGCAAAGTCCCGATTGCTTTAACAATTGCAGGCTCTGATTCTGGTGGGGGTGCAGGAATTCAGGCAGACTTGAAGTCTTTCTCTGCCAATAAAGTTTATGGTGCAAGCGTAGTTACAGCGCTTACTGCACAAAACACCTTAGGTGTCAACGCAGTCCACAGTGTCCCTCCAGAATTTATAACCGCTCAACTTGATGCCGTTTTTTCTGACTTAAACATTGAAGCAGTTAAAATCGGAATGCTTTCACAGGTTTCAGTTATTGAAGCGGTTGCCAATAGCCTTAAAAAACATGAAGCTAAAAATATTGTTTTTGATCCGGTAATGGTTGCAACATCTGGCGATTCACTTTTGGATGAAGATGCTGTTGAAGCGGTAAAAACCATTCTCATGCCAATAGCTGATTTGCTTACGCCTAATTTGCACGAAAGTGCCAAACTGACTAACACCTCGCTTGCCAAAAGTAATATCGAAATGGTGGAACAAGCAGACATGCTTTTAAAAGATGGTGCAAAAGCAGTCCTGATTAAAGGCGGACATATTGAAGATAAAGACTGCGCTGATCTTTTCAAAACAACAACACAAGAAGAATGGGTCAATGCAAAACGCATTGCCACTAATAATACCCATGGTACAGGCTGTTCTTTATCATCGGCGATTGCATCAAACTTGGCGCATGGAATGAGCATGCATGATGCAGTCTGCAAAGCCAAAATCTGGCTAACAGGCGCAATTCAATCTTCTAACGAATTAGATATCGGACAAGGCTCAGGGCCCGTTCATCACTTTCACAATCTATGGAGTAAATAACTTGAGTAATGTAATAAATAAATCACGCCGCACTGCGCTTGGGTTAATTGCAGGTTCCGCAACTCTTCCGATATTAGCAACACCTGCTATTGCTCAATCTGTCATTGAATGGCGTATGGTAACATCATGGCCCAAGAATTTACCAGGCCCTGGCATAACTGCTCAAAGATTAGTGGACAGAATACAGTCACTTTCAGACGGACGGCTGAATATCAAACTATTTGCAGCAGGTGAGATTGTGCCTGGTCTTGGAGCTTTTGATGCCGTTGCAAATGGCGTTGCGCAAATGGCCCATACTGCACCATTATTCTGGGCAGGAAAATTTCCTGCAGCTCCTGTTTTTACAGCAGCACCTTTTGGCCTAACGCCTATTGAGCACATTACCTGGGTTAATCATGGTGGCGGACAAGCCTTATGGGATAAACTTTATGAGCCAGCAGGTATAAAGCCATTTATGGCAGGTAATACTGGATACCAGATGGGCGGATGGTATAAAAAACCGCTTACAGGTTTAAATAATTTAAAAGGTTTAAAAATTCGCATGCCAGGTCTTGGCGGTGCCGTACTTACCAAACTTGGTGCATTACCTGTTAGTCTTCCTCCTTCAGAAATTTTCACTAGCCTTAAAACAGGTGTGATTGATGCAACGGAATTTCTTGGCCCTTTTAGTGACTCAGCCATGGGATTTCATAAAGCGGCAAAATTTTATTACTCACCTGGTTTCCATGAACCTAATGGGACAGGCGAAGCGTTAATCTCAAAGTCAGCTTTTGAAGCACTGCCAAAAGACCTGCAACAGATTGTTGAAACGGCTTGTGCAAGTGAAAACGTTTTTTCACTTGGCGAATCTGAATGGAATAATGCAGCTAGCCTGAAAAACCTGGTTGAAAACGAAGGCGTAGAATTGAAAGAATATCCATTAGAGATTTTAAACGCCGCAAAGAAATCAACAATAGAAGTGATGCAAGAACTCTCAGATAAAGATGCACTTACTGCTAAAATCGTTGCGAGTTATCAAAATGCTGCAAAGCATCTTGATCTTTGGTCTAAGATTTCAATTAAGGCGTTTTTATCTGCTCGTGGGTAATCATTCAACCGCTTCAGGCGTTTCATCATCCGCCATATAAGTTTCTGCGTCAGAACGTGGGTCTAGTGCATAACTTTCTGCTGTGGGTGCCATACCCGCAACTGGGGTGACCTGATAATCCATGACCTGATCATCATCGGGCGCCTCACGTTTCGTAATACGGTATGTCATATGAACTGCAAGAAGCAGATGAGAAGCACCTATGACCTGGAACAAGGCGCTCGTACCTAATATTTCCATCGCAGGACCTGTTACCAATGGGCCAATCATATTGCCAACTCCGTATAAAATAAGAAGACTGGAAGAAATTTTCACAAAGTCTTCTGATGAAGCATGGTCATTTGCATGTGCATTCACCAGACCATAAAGTGGAAATACAAAGCCCCCCAGTAGTACCATTAGAGCAAAGAAAGCAATTTGTGGATCTTCGCCATTGACAGCATACCCTGAAATCATAAAACCAACCACAGTACCAACAAGACTAAGTCCCACCATTACATAGCGCCGATCAATCATGTCTGATAGCTTTCCAAGTGGATATTGAAAAAGCAACGCACCCAGCATTACCAAAACAACCATATTAGCAATATTCGTACTCGACATACCTTGAGCCACCCCAAATACGGGTGCAAAACTTTGGAATGAACCTGACAAGATACCTGCTATCAAAGAACCAATGAAAGCGGCTGGTGAGTTACGATACATGCCTTTTAGATCAACCCTTACTTGCGTCAAGGGCGCCGGGGATTGTGCTTTAGAGAGTGCCGTCGGCAACACGGCAAGGCTATACAATATAGCACCTAACATAAACAATGTTTCTTTTGAGGGATTTGCGATTACAAGCATATATTGCCCAGACATAAAGGCACCTTGTGACACTATCATATAAACAGAGAACATGGCGCCACGGTTTTCATCTGAAACTCTCTCATTTAACCAGCTCTCAATAATCATGTAAGAACCAGAAAAACAAAACCCTGCCAAAGCTCTCAACACTATCCAAGTGTAAGCCTCAATCACCATTCCGTTTAACAAGACAACAGTTGCTAAAATCGCGGCCAATGCACTAAAGGTTCTAACGTGGCCTACCCGCCTCACAAGATGCGGAACGATTACACAGCCAATTGTGAAGCCTAATGCCCAGCCTGTTCCAATCAAACCAATCTGTGAAGCACTAAAGCCCTCTAATTGTCCTCTAACAGGCAATAAAACTGATTGCATACCACCGCCAGCAAGCAGAAAAAACGTACTGATGAACAATGCAGTAACAGGTAAAATTTGACGGAACATGGGCTTACTTTCATAATAAGAGAATACAGAAACTCTCCCCCAGTTCCGCTTTGTCAGTTATGCATTAATTTTGCAATCACTTTTTTCAATAATTAATTTTTACCTGTAGAAACTTAAAACCCGCGTTTTAAACTCCCAAGGATACCACGCACCAATGCTCGTCCTAATGAACTAGCAATAGTTCGCGTTACTGACTTTACTGCAGCCTCTGTTACGCTTTGGCGACCACTGCGACCACGTTTTCTTCGCGAATTAGATTTTGAGCGTGAACGCTTTGTTGGTCGATCATCACGATCAAAGTCCGGTAATTGAAACCCTGAACGACTTTTGGCACGGCCTTTTTCTTCGCGCTCTTCATCTTCGCGTTCTTGTTGTTTTGCTTCACGCTTGGCAGTTTCTGATGCGGCCTTTTTTAGCATTTCATAAGCAGATTCACGATCTACAGTCTTATCATATTGACCCGCAACCGGGCTCATCTTTATAACTTCTGCACGTTCTTTTTTGGTTAGTGGCCCAAGGCGAGAAGCAGGTGGGCGAACCAATGTACGCTCCACCATGGATGGAACGCCTTTTTTCATCAGCGTAGAAACCAGCGCTTCACCAACGCCTAATTCTGTTATCACATCTTTAGCAACAAAAGCGGGATTGGGGCGGAATGTATCAGCAGCTACACGCACTGCTTTTTGTTCTTTTGGCGTAAAGGCACGAAGCGCATGCTGAACGCGGTTTCCTAATTGTGATAAAACACCGTCAGGTATGTCAACCGGGTTTTGAGTTACAAAATAAACACCAACACCTTTTGAGCGAATGAGCTTTACCATCTGCTCAACTTTTTCAACCAGAATTTTAGGTGCTTCATCAAACATCAAATGCGCTTCATCAAAGAAGAATACAAGCTTTGGCTTATCCATATCTCCAACTTCTGGAAGCTCTTCAAAAAGTTCTGACAATAGCCAAAGTAAAAAAGTTGAGTAAAGACGTGGCGAGCGCATTAACTCATCAGCGGCCAGAATACTGATTGCACCACGTCCATCACGGGTTGTGCGCATTAGATCGGATATTTGCAACGCAGGTTCAGCAAAAAAACCTTCGCCACCTTGTTGTTCAAGTACAAGTAATTGGCGTTGAATAGCACCAATTGAAGGCTTTGAAATATAACCATAAGCAGTTGTTAATTCTGAGGTTCGCTCTCCCATTGATAAAAGCAAGGCGCGCAAGTCTTTCATATCCAAAAGTAACATGCCTTCATCATCAGCCAATTTAAAAGCGATGTTTAAAACGCCTTCCTGGGTTTCATTCAGGTCTAATAAGCGTGCGAGTAGAAGAGGTCCCATTTCTGATAATGTTGTACGAATCTGATGTCCTTGCTTTCCAAACAAGTCCCAAAAAATAACTGGGAATTCTTGAAATTGGTAATCCTCCAAGCCAATATCATCAGCACGTTTTTGTAGAAAATCCCTCGCCTCTCCCTTGGCAGCCAAACCTGACAAATCACCTTTGACATCCGCACAAAAAACCGGAACCCCAGCATTGGAAAAACCTTCCGTTAATATCTGTAACGAAACGGTTTTACCAGTACCTGTTGCACCAGTAATCAACCCATGCCTGTTTGCAAGCTTCAGATTTAGATACTCACCCTTGTTTAAGCTATCATCCGGATTACGGCTTGTGCCAATATAAAGTTCGTCATCTTTAATCATAATATTCTCCCTTAGCCTAATTAAAGGCAAATACCTTCCATCATACATATTTACAAATTAAGGTAAGCGCAAAGACTGATTAGAAAAAATGGTATGTTTTCTGCATAAAACCTCAAAAAGGTAAGGTGAGCCATGATTACACGTAGGAATTTTCTATCAAATATAGGAGCAACAAGCATATTAGCTGCCTCAACAAATGCTTTTGCCAAAAGCGGGTTTGGTAGCATAAATGCAAATTCTGAAGGGCTTCGTGCAGGCTCAACAAACGATCAAGGTAAAAGACTACAAGCAATCCTCGATAGGGCTTCAAAAAGCAATCAAGCCGTTTTCATTGAACCTGGACGCTATAAAGTTTCAAACGTTACATTGCCTGAAAACGTGAGATTACATGGTATATCAGGTGCTTCAAAGCTAGAATATGCTGGTGGAGATCATTTTTTATATGCAGAAAACGCAAAACATATTGAGATTATTGATATTAGTTTTGACGGTGGCTTGCTACCAATAAAAGAATACTCAAAGGCTAATTTAGGCATCGTCAATACTAAGCATTTGAATATAGAAAACTGCTTATTTACCAACTCATCCAAATCAGGCGTAGAAATTTCAAACTCTGCTGGCCGTGTTTCAAAAAATCGCGTCGACACAGCTGTTGGCACGGCAGGCATAGTTGGGCAGGCTAATACTGGCTTAATGATTTCAGATAATGTTGTTTCAGAATGCGCAAATGCAGGCATTCTAGTTTATCGACGCGATAAGGGTGAAGATAATACAATTATTACCAACAACCGTATTAAATCCATTTCCGCTGTTAAAGGTGGCACAGGTCAATATGGAAATGGAATAAATACTTGGCAGGCAGATGGCGTAATCATTGCCAATAATCATATTGCAGACTGTGCTTTCTCCACTATCCGCTCAAACTCTTGCAGCAATATTCAAATTACCAATAATACGTGTCTTCGTGCAGGAGAGACTTCAATTTACTCAGAGTTTGCATTTCAGGGCGCGCTAATCTCTGGTAATATTGTAGACGGTGGCGCAAGGGGCATCTCTATTGCAAACCTTGACCAAGGTGGGCGCTTGACTGTTTGCGCTAACAATCTGGTCCGCAATATTCATGAAAATGTACCTTATGCCGACGATCAACATATCTTTGGTACTGGCATTTTAGCAGAAGCCGACATTGCCATTACAGGTAATGTAATTGAAAAAACTTCAAGATTTGGCATGCTGCTTGGGTGGGGTGAATACCTGAGGAATGTAGCTGCAAACAATAATATCATTCGTGATACCAGAACAGGATTTTATGTAAGTGTCATAAAAGGCACTGGTGAGGTTTTAATTGCAAATAATGTTATATCGAAAGCCAGACATGGTATTGTTGGCTATCATTGGAAAAAACCAGTTACGGGTGATTTGGTTAAAGAAGGCTCGCGCGGGTATTCGAACCTGTCTATAAGTGGCAACAGACTATCTTAGAAACTTACGCAACTGAACGTGCGAGCGCGCATTGTGACCAAAGATCAGATAATGCACTTACCAGATTTTCAATATCAGCATCGCTATGTAATGGTGATGGTGTGATGCGCAGTCTTTCTGTTCCTTTTGGTACAGTTGGATAATTAATCGGCTGCACATAAATACCGTGATTGTTCAACAAGAGATCAGATATCCATTTACATTTAACCGGGTCTTTCACCATTACAGGAATGATATGACCAGGGTTCATCACGTGGGGAATGCCCAATTGATCAAGGCGCTCACGCACTTTTCTGACACGTTCCTTTTGGCGAGCGCGTTCAATCTGGCTTTGTTTTAAATGCTGGATACTGGCAAGTGCGCCCGCAGCAAGGGCTGGGGGAAGTGCAGTAGTAAAAATAAAACCAGAAGCAAAGCTTCTTACGAAATCAACAAGTTCAGAAGAAGCAGTAATATAGCCGCCCATTACACCAAAAGCCTTGCCAAGAGTGCCCTCAATCACTGTTAAACGATGTGCAATACCTTCTTGCTCTGCAACGCCACCGCCGCGATTACCATACATACCTACCGCATGAACTTCATCGATATAAGTCATGGCACCGTGTTTGTCTGCAACATCACAGATAGCCGCAATCGGAGCGATATCACCATCCATTGAATAGATTGATTCAAAAGCAACAATCTTTGGAACGTCCGGGCCATATTCAGATAATATGCGATCTAGATACTCAACATCGTTGTGTTTCCAAATGCGCTTTTCAGCTTTTGAATGACGAATGCCTTCGATCATGGAAGCGTGATTATTGGCGTCAGAAAAAATAACGCAGCCTGGAATTTGCGCACCCAATGTTCCAAGCGTGGCCCAATTGGAGTTATAACCAGACGTGAAAAGAAGAGCTGCTTCTTTACCATGCAAATCTGCAAGTTCTTCTTCAAGTTTTACATGGAAATGGTTTGTACCAGATATATTACGCGTGCCGCCTGCACCAGCGCCACATGACTCAACTGCGTTAGTCATGGCAGAAAGAATGCTTGGATGCTGTCCCATGCCCAAATAATCGTTTGAACACCATACGGTTACTTCTTGAGTTTCACCTTCTACGTGACGCGTGGCTTTAGGAAAATTTCCAGCATGGCGTTCCAGGTCCGCAAAAATACGGTACCTTCCCTCATCCTTAAGCTCATCCAGACGCGATTGAAAAAAAGTTTGAAAGTCCACAACGCTCACCCTAATAAAATTAAAAACTCTTATTTATTACTTTTATACACGCATTAAATATTTCTTGCGACTCTTTATTGTCATATAGCAACTTTATCAGTCACACATTTAATAACGAACGCTTGTTTTTAGTGAAAAACTTAAATGAATTTGGGACGACCTGTCGCGGTCATACTGACTATCGCTTCAACAAAATGCCTTGAACCATCAATTATTGGGGCATTTATTACAGTGTTTGTTTCAAATACGGGTGATTGCGCGCCAGCTTCATCAGCCATTTGAGCCAGTTCGTTTTGTAAATCTGCTTTTACTTTTGCCAGAACAGCCTCTTCATCCACCATATTAGTTAGATTTCCATCAGACATAAACTGAAATGAACTGCCGCCGTCTGAACTTGTAATAGTTACCGTTTGTTGCACACGCACTTCACCTGCAACAGCACCAATTGCATTTGCAACATCTGCATGTTCAGGTACATGGCACTTAGAAGATAATCGCTCGCCAATTGCTGGGTAATAAACCTTTGCAGAAGCCCCTAGCCCTACCAGTGGGCGATCAAGTTTAAGAGAGAAACTGACAAAGCCTGATTGCTTGTCTAACGATTGTGCTATTAATTCTTTTGCGCCTTCACCAAGTTTAATACCGTCTTCTGCCATGCAAGTTTGTAAAATAACATCGCAGCTTTGCGCGGTTAATTGCGCTTTGATATTTTTGCAAAGTTCATCTGCATCCCCCGCAATGGGTTTTGCAAAACGATCTCTAACACGGCATAAAATACTAGCGGCAAGCCTTGCTGCTTCAGAATTCCAATTATTTTGAAGCCCTAAAACATGCATTGCATCTGAAGGTGTGAAGCCTGATACTTGCACTAGACCTCGCGAGACAAGCTTCACAAGTGTCCCCCCTTCTGAAGCACCTTTTAAAACCTGATCCAGAGGCTGTGGAATATCAGTTAGTTTTTCAAATAGTTTTAATTCAGTCGCTTTTAAACCACCAACTCTTTTTTCCGACCCTCCAAGCTTATAAGCAAATCTTGCGCATAAATGATTTGGATATTCCATTTGCGCTTGTCTTTTTAACTGAAGCATTACTGCTTCCTCATGCTCTATGGTCAAAAGACTGATGGGTATTTGACGTCGCGGGCCAAGCTTTATTTTTGTACTGTTTGCATCATCCACATCCACGACAGAATCCCCGCCAAGGCCAAAAGTATGCATGGCAACCGCTTCTACCATGGTAGTAAACCCACCAATACTTGCGCCTTCAGGTTCAATACGTGGCCAACCTTTTTCCAGAATTGCCACATCAGTAGTCGTGCCGCCAATATCAGAAATGATTGCGTCCTTAGTACCTAGTAAAAACTTTGCACCGACAAGGCTTGCAGCAGGGCCAGAAAGAATCGTTTCGATGGGCCGTTTCAATGCAAAATCTGCATCCACCAACGCACCATCACCGCGCACAACCATAAGTGGAGATTGAATGCCAGTCTTTTCCAAATGTGAACGGCAGGCCAATATCAAGTCTTGTATGACAGGGATCAGTCGAGCATTTAAAACAGTAGTAAGTGCACGCTTCGGTCCACCCAGTTTTGAAGAGAGTTCATGGCTACAAGTTGTTGCAAGGCCAGTTTTTTCCATTAGGTAATCTCGTACGGCTAATTCATGCGACGCATTGCGAACAGCAAAATACCCTGCGATTGCAAAGCCTGAAATATTATTGCCATGGGTTTCAATAAACGCTGCCAATGAAGACATATCGAGCGTACGCTCATTGCCGCTTACATCATGCCCACCTGGAATAAAAATAACAGGATCGCCGGCAAGCGCTTCTTTAAGGCCTGATTTTTCCATATCTTGCTCGTCAAAGCCGATCATTACAAGCCCAACACTTCCCCCCTTACCTTCTACAAGTGCATTAGTTGCAAGTGTTGTAGAAATGGAAGTTAACGCAATATGAGAAGCATCTTCATTAAATTGATGAATTACAGCATCAACAGCACCAGCAATACCAATTGATAAATCATGTTTTGTCGTGAGCGATTTAGCCTTTGCAATAACGCCTGCTTCATCACTAAAAAGAACAGCATCCGTATAAGTGCCGCCCGTATCTATACCTAACAGGATTTTGTTTTCGGTCATGCTCACAACTCAATATTAATGATGAAACCTGTTTTCATCATCAAAACTTTAATGCCAAGTTCTGAAAACGACAACGATTGCCTTAGCCACTGTTTCTAAGACCTGCTGATATACCATTAATCGTCAGTTGAAGCCCGCGCAGGATTTTTTCGTCCTCATCTTCTTCATCTTGCGCGCGATATTGGCGCATAAGCTCAACTTGCAAATGATTAATGGGATCCAGATATGGGAAACGGTTTTGAATAGAACGCTCCAGCAAAGGATTTGATTGCAGTAAACGCGTCTGACCTGTAATTGCAAAAAGCATATCAATGGTCAATTGCCATTCATCCTTGATTTTACCAAATATCCGACTTCCCAATTCTTCATCAGGAACCAAATCAGCGTAACGTTGTGCAATGCTCATGTTAGTTTTGGAGAGCACCATGTCCATATTGGAAAGCTGTGCCTGGAAAAACTGCCAATTGTTAAACATCGCTTGCAATTTTTGCAAACCTTCGCTGCCGTGTTTGTCAACATAAGTTTTTACCGCTGTTCCAAATCCATACCAGCCTGGAACCATAAGGCGGCATTGCGACCAACTGAACACCCATGGAATTGCTCGAAGATCTTCAACAGCACGAGTCTTTTTTCTTGACGCTGGACGAGAACCGATGTTGAGGCCTGATATTTCATTGATAACAGTTGCGTTCCAAAAATAATCTACGAACTGCGGGTCATGATAAACAAGATCACGGTACTTGTTGAAGGCAGCCACTGAAATATCATCCATCGCGCTTAAATAACTTTCATCTGGTTCAGGCCGTGCATCTTGAAGCAGTGAAGCTTCAAGCGTTGCAGCTGCTAGAATTTCAAGATTACGGCGCCCCAACTCAGGGTTCGTATATTTACTGGAGATAGTTTCACCCTGCTCTGTTAATCGCAACTGACCATTCACTGCACCATTGGGTTGCGCCAAAATCGCATCATAGCTTGGACCGCCACCACGCCCGACCGTACCGCCTCGACCGTGGAACAAACGAAGCTTCACCTTGTGTTTTTTAAACAACTCAATCAGTTTAATCTCTGCTTTGTAAAGCTCCCAGCCAGAAGTAATGAACCCGCCATCCTTATTGCTGTCAGAATAGCCAAGCATGATTTCCTGAACACCGCCCATACTGTCTACAAGCTTGCGGTATTGGGGAATGGACAAGAGCCTATCCATAATTTCAGGGCAAGCTTGCAAATCACCAATCGTTTCAAACAGCGGCACAAGGTGCATTGTAGTTTCACCTTCTGGAGAAACAAGACTGACCTGTTTAAGGATTACTGCAAGTTCTAACAGATCAGACGCGCTTTCTGCGTTTGAAATTATCGAATTTCTAATCGCTCCATCGCCGTAGCGTTTCTTGAGTTTTGTTGCCATTTTAAAAATGCCAAGTTCTTTTTCCGCTTCTTCAGAATAGGTCATATCCTGACGCAACAGCGGACGATAGTTCTCAAGTTCTTTTACAAGAAGCTCAATACGCGCTTCTTCATTAAGCGCTTTGTAACCAAGACCCGGCATAACCCCTTCAAACAATTCGCTTGCTAATGTTTCATGTACGGAAGAATTTTGTCGCATATCAAGACTTGCAAGGTAAAATCCAAATACATCCAGTGCGCGCCGCAAGTGACGCAAACGCCCACGGGTTAGAAATTCAGAACCGTTTTCTATGAGTGAGTCGCGAATAATATCAAGATCAGCAATGATTTCCGTATTGCTTTTATAAGGTTCGGCTTTTGCAAGGGGAGCACGAGCTGTTTTGGTCTTGTCAATTTTGCGAAGCGTTGCAGAAAGACGATTATAAATGCCAACAATCGAACGGCGATAGAGTTCCGTATCACGTTGCGGCGAAGTATCGCCAGATTTCGCTGCCAATTCTTCAAGTGCTTTCGACACAGCCACAATGCGAATAGAAAGCGAGAGTTCGCCACCAAGCTTGTGTAATTGCTCAAGGTAAAACTCAATGACCTTAACGCTTTGTCGGCGCATGGCACCAGACATGATATCAGCATTTACAAAAGGGTTACCATCACGATCACCACCAATCCATGCGCCAGTTTTAAGGAAAGAATTTACTGTTTTGCACTTGCCATCTGACATTGCACTCAAGTCGTCTTCTATGGTCGTATAAAGTTTTGGCAACTCACGAAAGAAGGTATGGTCGTAGTAGCTCAATCCGTTTGAAACCTCATCTAAAACAGTCAGCCTGGTTTGCCTTAACATGTTGGTTTGCCACAAAATCATGATGGCGCGTTTTATCTTGTCATCAATGTCGACTTGTTCAAGGTGAGTCCACTCACCTTGATCGCGTTTGGTCAAAAGTTGTGACATGGCAATTTCACGCTTCATTGTAGATTGCCTGCGTACCTCTGTTGGGTGTGCAGTCAGCACTGCACCAATATTTGCTTCGTCAAAAAAACTCTTGAGACTTTCAGCAGTTGCACCTTCTGAGATTACGCGCTCAAAAGCTTTTGTAATGGAGCCATTACGTGGCGGGGATCCTGCAAGCTCATGCGCTCTGGTGCGTCTGATGTGATGTTGATCTTCTGCCATATTGGCTAGGTGAGAAAAATAACTGTAGGCTCGAACGACCTGTACAGCTTGCGTTGAGGTCAGGCTATTTAAAATATCTTCAAGTTCTTTCTTGGCAGCCTCATCCTCACCATGCACATAGGCAACAGACTTTTGACGCACAGTCTCAACCAGATCAAATACATCCTCGCCCTCCAATTCACGAACAACATCGCCAAGCACCCTGCCCAAAAAGCGAATGTCTTCTTTTAAAGGCTCATCTTTTGTAGGGCTGTTATCAAGGTCTTTAGACTGAATGTTCATAAAACTTTCCTGATTATGGGGTACAATCAAACTTGCTTTGAACATGCCATGGGAGGAGCCCCAAAGTCACCAGTATAAATACCAAAATTCAATACAAAAATTATTCGCCAACAAAAGCCTTTTCGAGAACGAAAGTTGCTGGTTTGGAATTTGCACCTTCTTCAAAACCACGGTCTTCGAGTATCTTTCTAACATCTGTATTAAAATCCATTGAGCCACATAGCATTACGCGATCCGTTTCAGGATTTAAATCAGCAATTTCCAAATCTTCAAACACTTTGCCAGATTCAATCAGGTTTGTAATACGTCCCTGATATTGAGAAAGCTCTCTTGTTGTTGTTGGATAATATTTCAGCTTGCCTTCAACCATCTCACCAATTAATGGATCATTGGCAAGGCCTTCTGTCAGCTGCTTGCTGTAATCAAGTTCTGCAACATCGCGACACGTATGTGTGACGATAATCTCGTCAAATTTTTCATAAACTTCAGGATCTCTTGTCAAAGATGCAAAGGGCGCAAAGCCTGTACCTGTTGAAAGCATGAACAAACGTTTTCCTGGAATAAGCGCATCAACCACAAGTGTCCCAACTGGTTTGGTTTTGAGGATAATATCATCACCGACTTTGATGTTTTGAAGTTTTGATGTGAGCGGGCCGTCTGGTACTTTTATTGAATAAAATTCCAACTCCTCATCCCAAGATGGAGATGCAATTGAGTATGCACGCAGTAATGGTTTTCCGTTATTACCAATCAAACCGATCATCACGAATTCACCAGAACGAAACCGCAATGACTGAGGTCTAGTCACGCGAAAAGAAAATAGTCTGTCAGTAAAATGCGTAACCTGCGTAATAGTTTGCGCATCAGGATGGCGTTCAGTTGTTTCAGTCATGAGGAGTACCTATGGGAGGAGTTGTTTTTGGATAAGTATATTATGCGTTGCGCAATGGGCGTTCACCCATAAGACGATTTTGATAGGATAAGTCCTGCTTTGGGATACGAGCTATCCATTGGTCTTCTGGTTGACGACCAGCCATTTCATAGTCGATTTCAACTTCATCAAACCCGCAAACGCGTGCAAAGCCGTATTGATCTGCAATGATATGACCGACCGCACGAAGTCTGCCTTCATAGCCATGTTGGCGAAGCTGTTTAGCAAGGCTAAATCCACGACCATCCGCGAAAGATGGGAAAGGAATTCTAATCATCGCAGCACTTTTAAAAAGCCCTTTTAAACTTTCGATTGTTACATCATTTGGAATATCTATCGCCGTTTTGGCAGGGTTGCGTTCGGTGACATCCTGACCATATTTCTCAAGATCAATGAAAAGACCGCCTTCTGCTACCCAAGTATCTTTTTCAAAACCGCTATCGCGTACAATTACTGACATACTATTCTTCCTTACGCGCTTCCAGCTTCTTCTGGGTACAATGCTTCTTTAAATGGGTCAGCACCAACACGGCGATAAACATCTAGGAAGGTATCATTCTTGCTTTCCCGAACTTCCATATATCGATCCAATATTCGCTCTACTGCAGGTACGATTTCTTCGTATGAAAAACCAGGGCCTGCACGTTCACCGATTGAAGCGGTCTCTGTTCCATCACCACCCAGCGTTATCTGATAGCTTTCAACGCCAGC
>CALDZF010000062.1 GCA_937944165.1 uncultured Rhizobiaceae group bacterium
CCCATCATTTGCGCATGCAACACACAAGCCAAAACAATCGCACCCAAATGGCTGGCCATTTGAAGCAACCCATAAAAATCAGACTTTTCATTCAAGGCTTTGAGTTCCGCAGGCTCCAAAACCTTACGACGAGAAAAACTAGCGTCCATCCTTCCCTCCCAAGAAGATGTGTTGTGAAAAAGCTTATACTGGAAATTGATTTCGTGGAAGTATGATAACAAATATATGTTCTACAAAATAACATACTTATTGAAAAATATAAGAATAGAATTTTTATCTAAGGAAAGTATTGGAGATGGCAATTTGTTTGTATTGCACTGAAGATAAAGACTTATGTCAGTCACATGCTGTTCCAGATGGCTTTTTCAAACTAATCTCAAGAAAAAATAATGGTAAATTGATTACCATTCCGGAGGGACCTAATGCGCTTCATCTTACCCAAAATACAGGAAAATCTAGTTTGTTATGCGAACAATGCGAAGCAATTTTTAATACGCGTTTTGATGCACCAATAGTGAATGCTTTTAAAGATTGGGACAAACAAATAATTCATGATGGCTTCAGCGTCAGATATGAATTCTCACCAAATCAGATGGCTCAAGCATTAGTATCAATTATTTGGCGAGCATGTGAAACACATAATGTAATGTACAATAATTCAAAAATTAGAAAAAGTGAAAAAACTCAACTGCTATCAATTATAAAAAGCAATCAAGATTCTGTATTTGAAAAATGCTCTTGTTCAATAAGAAGAATTTATGACTATACTGAAAACAATAATAGCGGGTTTTCACAAAAAGAAGTTTCCCAGATAATACTACCCCCATTTGCGTATCAAACTAAATGGGGCAAAAGTAAAAAAGTCAAAGGATTTGCATTTGACATTTTATTAGTAGGATTTTTATGTCACTTATTTTTCCCTAAATTACCTAGTATAAAAAGTAATGGAGCAGGTTTTCTAAATCCTAAGAACCACAAACTTCACGCTCCACCGTACCACTTTATGCAATATGAGCCCCTTAGGAAAATTGCCATAGCAGGATACTCGAAACATGCTTCAGGAAACTCAAAATTAAAAAAATAACTATTTATTAAAAAAACTTATCCCCGCTTTCCAGACCTCAAGCATAATTCTTTCATCAGCAAGATGCACAACCGTAGAACGCGTCTATTGTTTTATGTCTTGTTGAAAGCGGAGCGGCGGTGGCCATAGTCTTTGGCGAACAAACCAAAAGGGTTTGCTTCGTTAGTTTGTTGGCGAACAATGCAAAGGCATTGCTTCGTTAATTTGTCGGCGAACAAATCAAAAGGATTTGCTTCGTTAGTTTATTGGCGAACAAATCAAAAGGATTTGCTTCGCTGATCACAATCGGCGGTTTGTTTGTAACAAGCAAATCAGATTGAACCGTGGGCGGCTTACGGAATGGAAACATTCCAAGAGGTGTTGGTGGGAAGTGTGACTGAGAATCTCATCCGACAACATCAAATCTCCGCGTGAGGGCTGAAAGCCCAGCACATACGGGCGTTACTTATTCAACCCTCACAGTTGTGCTTAATCTCTGTTCCGACAAGGCATCCGCCTTGTCGTCCCTCTCTCGACGGCACTTCGTTTGTCTGCCGAGCAGTGGTTCACGCACTGGCGGTTTGGCTAGTCGCCAAAGCCTTGTGCTGCCACGGAGGGGAGGAATTCTTATGTACCACCGTTCGAATTTCGGGCGAGTGAGCATAAACGCGCGTCCGTCATCCTAGCCCTTGTGGCTAGGATATACGCAAGTTCGCAAAAGAAACAGTAAATGGAGAAGTTGAAAATGTTGCCTAATTTGGAAAAACTACAATGCCGAAGCCTGATTAGATCCTAGGCATTGAGGTGCAGACAATAAACAATTGAGAATTGTTTATTGCGCCGAAAGCCTAGGATGACGTAGGTTAACATCATCCCCCAACCCCCGCTTCCCAGCCAAGCATGGCACGTTTTCTGGTCAGTCCCCAGTGATAACCCGTCAACGCACCAGATTTTCCCAAGGCTCTGTGACACGGCACGACGAAAGAAATCGGATTACGCCCGACCGCAGCACCAACGGCGCGGACAGCTTTTGGATTATCAATTGCTTCTGCAATGTCGGAATAGGTTTTGGCACGTCCAAGCGGAATGCCAAGGAGTGTGTCCCATACGCGGATTTGAAAATCCGTGCCGATTAACGTCACACGCAAGGGCGTATCGGGTGACCAGCTTTGCGGGTCAAAAATGCGCTTTGCCATGTCGCTGGTTAAAGCGATATTCTCGCTATAGTGAGCGTTTGGCCAACGGCTTTTCATGTCATCAAGTGCCAAAGCCTCTTCTCCCGCATCACAAAACGCAAGGCCAACAAGAGATGCGTTAACGCCCTCGCCAGTAACCATAACCAACGCCTGACCGAAAGGACATTGATGAAACCCATATTCCAAATTTAACCCACCACCGCGCGCTTTCCAGATACCGGGTGACATCGCTTCATGGGTCACAAACAAATCATGCAAGCGCGAGGGCGATGAAAGCCCAAGTTCAAAACTGGCATCCAATATCGGCAAATCCTCATCACGCAATAACCGCTTGGCATGATCAAGCGTCACTGCCTGACTGAAAGCCTTGGGAGAAATACCTGCCCAGCGCGTAAAAAGCTTCTGCGTTGCGGTTTCGCCCAGCTCAAGATGGGAGGCTAATTCTGCCAGTGAAGGCTGATCTTGCCAGCGCAGAGATAAGAATTCCACGGCCTTTCGAATAGTGGCATAATCACCATCAAGAGCTTCATTGACTTCAAGAATATGCCCACCATAGCGAAGGGCTTTTGGAGAGTGTAAATCGTGTTTCATGAAAGGAGATTAGAACGAGGCTAAAATTTCCGCCACCCGAAACTTGCTCACAAAGAGACCACACTACTAAATGTAGATTTGTTCCACATTTGTCCACATATACCACTAAATATAGTATTAATAATTGACTCTTCGAAGAATTTACAGCCTACTTTAATAAATGGCGGCTGCTGATTCTCTAAAGTAAGTGAATATCTTATTCGCAGAAAGGAGGCGAGGCTAATGAGTTGTAAAAAAGTAACTCGTACTGTTCGACCAGGAAAAAAACCTGGCCCAAAAACAGTTACGGTGAAACCACATAAGCGGTCCACACCGAAACCTTGTTAATCACCACAATTAACTAAAATGACAGCAGTCGCCATCACATCAATAAAGAATCACAGAAAACTATTCTGGTCAAGGATATATCGAACTCAATAATAAGGAATAAAATATTATCCTTTAGCTTTACCTAAGGCATTTTTAAATTCAAATGCAAAACTCTCGCGATCATCGGGATTTAGGAACGCTCCAATCGTAAGACTGAACTCTTTTGTGCTCAACCGCATCGAGGTAATGCCAATTTCATCATGGCGATCA
Organism: uncultured Rhizobiaceae group bacterium; assembly: GCA_937944165.1. GTDB lineage: Bacteria > Pseudomonadota > Alphaproteobacteria > Rhizobiales > Rhizobiaceae > JAALLB01. Next base: position 3,430 of record CALDZF010000062.1, read on the forward strand.
ACCTCAAACCGCGTCCAGAACGGATTAAACGTATGGGTTTCAATACGGCCACTGGGGGCAAATTTCTGAATTTTAACCTCATCACGCGCAACCGAAATCACTTCCCGCGCCTTGGCGGAGCGATAGTTCATCTTAAAGGCAAACCAAATGATCAACACGTCTAAAGCCATGGCAATAAAGACAGGCCAAGCGCCCATAACAAGAAACATCATGCCGGAAATAAAACAGGTAATACCAATAAACCCGATCAGCAGAATAAAGCCCGTGCGCCCAAGCGAACGATGCGGAGTGAGTTCTGCAATAAATTCTGGTTTGGTTTCTCTATCCATA
>CALDZF010000063.1 GCA_937944165.1 uncultured Rhizobiaceae group bacterium
GCCAGGCGGCGTTCTTCTTCCAAGCCTGAGCGGCCACCTTCATCGAGCGAGCGTTGATGCGGGAAGAGGCCTTCTTCCCAGCCCGGTAAGAAGACCGTGTCGAATTCCAGGCCTTTGGCTGAGTGAAGCGTCATAATGGAAACTGCGTCGAGGTCTTCGCCGCTGTCGGTGTCCATGACGAGTGATATATGCTCCAGAAAGCCTGGCAGGTTCTCAAACTCTTCCATCGAGCGGATGAGTTCTTTCAGGTTTTCCAATCGACCTGGCGCATCGGCGGAGCGGTCGTTCTGCCACATTTCGGTATAGCCGGACTCGTCCAGAATGATTTCTGCAAGTTCCGTGTGCGGCGTGGATTTAAGTTCCGTGCGCCAGCGGTCAAAATTATCCAATACGGTTTTTAACGTGCCGCGAACCTTGGGTTTTAGCTCTTCGGTCTCAACCAGTTCACGCGCGGCTTCAGTGAGCGGAATGCCTCTTGCACGTGCGTTATCGTGGATGGTGCGAATGGTAGCGTCTCCAATGCCGCGCTTTGGTTTGTTGACGATGCGCTCAAACGCCAGATCATCGGCTGGCTGACACACCACGCGGAAGTAGGCCATTGCATCGCGGATTTCCATGCGCTCATAAAACCGTGGGCCGCCGATGACGCGATAGTTCAGCCCCATGGTGACAAAGCGGTCTTCAAACTCTCGCATCTGGAAAGAGGCACGAACGAGGATGGCAATTTCGTTTAGCGTATGCCCCTTGGTTTGCAGGTTTTCGATTTCATCCCCAATTGAGCGAGCTTCTTCTTCTGAATCCCAACCTGCCTGCACAATGACTTTTGAGGCGTCAGGGTCGATATCATCAGTGAATAATGTTTTGCCCAAACGGTCTTCATTGTGATTAATCAGATGCCCCGCTGCGCCAAGAATATGAGCAGTCGAGCGATAATTGCGTTCAAGGCGGATGACTTTCGCGGATGGGAAATCCTTATCGAAGCGCAGGATATTATCCACCTCTGCCCCGCGCCAGCCGTAGATCGATTGGTCATCATCGCCCACACAGCATAAATTCGGAGAATTTATGCTGTGTGGGGTGATATTTGCGCTCACGCTGTCGATGGCTCTGCCATCTTCGCTACGCGGGTGCGAGGCATACGCCTCGGTCGCGCTATCGGCTCCCGAAGCTTCGCTTCGTGTTTGCTTTTCCGCTAGCACATCCGCGCTACCGTCCGTTCGCGCAGTGGCGATTTGGCTGGTCGCCAAATCTTGCCCTGCCACGGAGGGGGATGTGCCTGTATCTTCGTTTCCCTTCATGGCAGCGCCAGACGAGGCATTTAGCCGAGGCGCCTGCGCGTCAGCGGAAAAAGAAGAATTATTCTGCGCTAGCAGTCTTAGCCACATATATTGGGCGACGTTGGTGTCTTGATACTCATCCACTAAAATGAATTTGAATTTCTTGTTATACTCAGCGAGAACGCCTGGGTTTTCCTTGAATAGCCTTATGGTCTCTGTCAGCAGATCGCCAAAGTCGCAGGCGTTTATGGTTTTTAGTCTGGCTTGGTATTGGCGGTATAGGTCGCGCCCTTTGCCATCGCCATAGGCTCTTGCGTCACCTTCCGAGATTTGTTCGGGGCCAAGGCCTTTGTTTTTCCAGGCGTCGATATGGCCTGCTAACATTCTGGCTGGCCAGCGTTTGTCGTCTATGCCTTCGGCACGGATGAGTTGTTTGAGGAGGCGGATTTGGTCGTCGGTATCCAGAATGGTGAAATCGGATTTAAGGCCAACCAGTTCTGCATGACGGCGCAGGATTTTTACGCCGATGGAGTGGAAGGTTCCAAGCCACGGCATGCCCTCTACCGCATCGCCCATATACCTGCCAACGCGTTCTTTCATCTCGCGGGCTGCTTTATTTGTGAAGGTTACCGCAAGGATTTGGGAAGGGTATGCGCGGCCTGTCTTGATGATGTGTGCGATGCGTGTGGTCAAGACGCGGGTCTTGCCTGTGCCAGCCCCTGCCAGCACCAATAAAGGGCCATCCAGCGTTGCAACTGCATCGGCTTGTTCTGTGTTTAATCCTTCAAAATAATCTGGTGCATTTCGACCTGTTCGTGCAGCAGCTGCACGCGCAGCAATACCTCCTTCACTTGGTGGGAGAGGCGCTGGTTCATCAGGAATAGAATCAAAAGGGTTCGACATTTGTTCTATTTAATGCTTTTGGCGGGAAATTACAGTATTTCTTTATTCACTTTAGCGATTTTTCCTCACTTGTTTTGGTTAAGGGAATCTTTTTTATCTTTTTGCCAAGGATTTGCATTTGTCGTACGTCTTATGGATGTGAACGCAAAAAGAGATCTGATATTTGGATGTAAAACTAGCAGATAATGACTTGGCTTTATTGGCTGCCAAGGGGGACGGGGATGCTTTTCGAGCTTTGCTTGAACGGCATTATGACCGCGTGTTCCGTATTGCGTATCGGTTTTCTGGCCGTCGTGAAGATGCAGAAGATGTGGCGCAGGATGTTTGCATGTCTTTGCCTGCGAAGTTGAAATCTTTTCGTGGAGATGCTGGTTTTACGAGCTGGTTATATCGCGTTGTGGTCAACCGTGTTCGTGATGTGCAGCGCAAGCAAATGACGTATGAGCGTATTCATAATGATTATGGCGAGGTGGAAGAACTTCGCCGTGGTGTAGAAGCAGAGATTGCAAAAGAGATGGAGTGGCTAAATGAAGCCATGAATCATTTAAGCGATGATCTGCGTGAGACGGCTGTGCTGGTAGTGGGTGAGGGACTTAACCACGCTGAGGCTGGCGTAATTATGGGCATTAAAGAATCCACTGTCTCCTGGCGGATGCATGAATTGAAAAAGCAGTTGAAAGCAATTGCAAAGGAAGAAGCATGAGTGACGAACTGAAAAAACTCGAAAACGCTTTCCGTAAACAGGCGGAGATTTCGCCACGCGCGGACTCAAAGGCCGATGCGATGAGGCGCGCCATGCAGGCATTCGAAGAAGAGAAAATTTCAAGCGCCTCCCAAGGAATGGAGAACGAGGCGCGTCCTACTGAACAAGGTAACGAAAAGAAACTCCTGTTTGATTGGAAAAATAAAATGAAAATGCTTAATTCGAAATTTGGTTATTCATTGATGGGCGGCGCGAGCCTTGCGGTGCTGGCCTTTGTGGTGATTGGCTCGAATGTCCTGCAGTTTACTCCACAAGAATACAGTCCTGGATCCTTATCGATAGGTCAAACTGTGCAGTCAGAGTTTTTGGCAGAAAAAGAAGTGGTGTCAACAGATAACACAGGCGAAGAAGTTTTATCACAGCCTTTACCTGTTCCAACACCTGGTAATCTTAAGCCCCTGAATAACCAAGCAGCAACGTCTGGTCGTGTGATGCCACTAGATACTTCAAAGTCTGAATCATTGAGAAAAAGAAAGCCGAGTGCGAACGTTGGAATTGCCTATCACGATCAGAGTACTGTAATTCGCCCTTTGCCAAAACCTGTTGATGTGATCATATCAGACACACACAATCGCGACAGATTCGAAGAAGTAAAATCCAATCCAGTTAAGTCTGTATCAACTGAGCCTGTTTCGACTTTCTC
>CALDZF010000064.1 GCA_937944165.1 uncultured Rhizobiaceae group bacterium
ATTAAAAATTCAACCATGGGCATCAATTACGGTTTTGAGAAAATCAGGTTTCTAATGCCTGTCCCATCAGGTTCGAGGCTTAGAGGCCATATTAAACTGATGGAATGTAATGAACGAAAGCCGGGTGAATATCTTTCCAAATATGATATCTCGGTAGAAATTGAAAATATTGAAAAGCCGGCACTTGTTTGTGAGTGGCTGGGTTTAACTGTTTTGAAGAAGGACTAGAAATGACAATCTCATTTGAAGAACAAGTTGCCATCGTAACAGGCGCAGGCAATGGCCTTGGGCGCTCTCACGCATTGGAACTTGGTAAGCGCGGTGCGAAAGTCGTGGTTAACGATTTTGGTGGTGCAAGAGATGGCACAGGCGGCGCACTGGGTCCTGCTGAATTAGTTACTCAAGAAATCATTGATGCAGGCGGCGAAGCAATTGCCAATGGAGCAAACGTAACAAATTTTGCAGACTGCGAAGCTATGGTAGCAGAATCTGTTGCCAAATGGGGACGTGTCGATGTGCTGATTAATAATGCGGGCATCCTGCGCGATAAATCCTTTGGCAAAATGGAAATGTCCGATTGGAACTCCGTCGTTGATGTTCATCTAAACGGTTCAGCCAATTGCACCAAGGCTGTTTGGAACCAGATGAAAGAACAAAACTACGGTCGCATTTTAATGACGACCTCTACATCGGGGATTTATGGCAACTTCGGCCAGGCAAATTATGGTGCAGCAAAACTTGGACTTGTTGGTTTCATGAATACGCTTTGCATTGAAGGTGCAAAGAACAATATCCAGATAAACTGCCTCGCACCAACCGCTGCAACACGCATGACGGAGGATATCTTGACCGAAGATATGTTGGCAAAACTGAATCCTAAATATGTCACCCCTGCTGCCGTCTTCATGGTATCAAAAGAGGCTCCCAATCATGTAGTGATGTTTGCAGGCGCTGGCTCCTATACAACCATGCAAATCAGCGAAGGCGCTGGCATGCATCTGGCAGAAGAAGACAGGACAGCTGATGGCATTGCCGCAAACTTTGAAAAAATTAGCGATATGTCAAAGCCGGATGTTTTTTACTCAGGCACAGAACACGTTGTCAAAGTCGTGCAGATGGCAAAATAATCATGACAAAATCAAAATGGATAACCGTATTTGAAACAACTGGCTCAGCGCTTGCAATCGCCTATGCCATGTTAATTGCTTCCAATACGGGAAATGAGGTTTTAGGTTTTGCCCTGCTGTTTATTTCAGCCGCGCTTTTTGCAGGTTGGGCCATCATAGACAAACGCTGGGCATTTTTAGTGCTTCAGTTCTTTTACATCGCATCGGCTATTATTGGTCTGATCAGATGGAGCTAAATTAAAAAACGCCTCCTCCTTGTGGGGAGGCACGTGATTGGCGCGCTAGCGACAGAACGGGTGGGGGGTAAATACACTTGCAGTTATATTCAGAAATCAGCGGACACTTGCGGCACCCCCACCCACTCTGCTGATACTGCGTATCATCATTCGTGTGCCTCCCCACAAGGAGGAGGCAAATTCTTTCCATTGCTCACCTAACCTCACTGAGTTACAAAATCACACAATTACTAGCTTAAAAAGGAACACATCATGAGATCAGCAGTGATCGTATCAACCGCAAGAACCCCAATCGGCAAGGCCTATCGGGGCGCCTTTAATGACACGCAAGCGCAAACATTAGGCGGCCATGCAATTCAACATGCGGTAAAACGTTCTGGCGTCGAAAAGGCTGAAATTGATGACGTCATCATGGGCGCCGCCATTCAACAAGGTTCCACCCATATGAACACCGCACGTCAATGCGCGCTTCGTGCAGGCCTGCCTACATCGGTTTCCGCCATGACGCTCGACCGCCAGTGCTCATCGGGTCTAATGTCAATTGCAACGGCTGCAAAACAAATTATCTCAGATGGCATGACGGTAACAGTAGGAGGCGGTCTGGAATCCATTTCGCTTACACAAAATGAAAAGATGAACCTGTCACGTGGCATTGACCCATGGTTGATGGAAAATATTCCAGCAACCTATATGTCCATGCTGGAAACAGCTGAGGTTGTATCTGAGCGATATGGCGTCTCACGCGATGCACAAGATGAATATGGCTTCCAATCTCAAATGCGAACAGCAGCAGCACAGGAAGCAGGCAAGTTTGATGATGAAATCGTACCTCTGCCATCCACCATGAAAGTCATGGATAAGGAAACAAAGGAGATTTCAGACGTTGAAGTGATGTTAGAAAAAGACGAAGGCAATCGCCCGAGCACAACCCTTGAAGGATTACAATCGCTCAATCCGGTTTTCAAAGGTGGTCAGCAGGTAAAAGAAGGAAAGTTTATTACTGCAGGTAATGCATCGCAACTTTCAGATGGCGCATCAGCTTCTGTATTAATGGAAGAAAAGGAAGCAGAAAAACGTGGCCTTAATCCGCTTGGTATTTATCGCGGCATGACAGTTGCTGGCTGTGATCCGGATGAAATGGGCATTGG
>CALDZF010000065.1 GCA_937944165.1 uncultured Rhizobiaceae group bacterium
TGATCTGCTTGGCGTGATCTGCGGGTCAGAAGGACAGCTTGGCATAGTAACGGAAGCAACAGTTCGACTGATTGCCAAGCCGGAGGGGGCGCGTCCTGTGATGTTTGGCTTTGATACATCAGAAGACGCTGGTGCTTGTGTCGCTGATATTATTGGGACTGGCATTGTACCAGTTGCTATCGAGTTCATGGACAAGCCTGCAATCGATATTTGTGAGGCCTTTGCCAAGGCCGGATATCCAATGGATGTGAACGCGCTTTTGATTGTGGAAGTGGAAGGCTCTGATGAAGAGATGGACGATATGCTGGGGCGTATTGTTACCATCGCCAAACGTCATAAAGTGAAAGTTGTCAAGGAAAGCCAGTCAGCAACAGAAGCAGCACTAATCTGGAAAGGTCGCAAATCTGCCTTTGGTGCTACTGGGCGTATTGCAGATTACATTTGCATGGATGGAACGGTGCCGCTTGGGCAATTGCCACATGTTTTAAAGGAAACTGCTCGCATTGTCGATGACTATGGTCTTCGTGTTGCCAATGTTTTCCATGCGGGCGACGGTAATATGCATCCGCTTATTCTCTATAATATTAACGACCCTGTTGAAGCACAAAAGGCAGAGGATTGTGGCATGGATTTGCTCAGACTCTGCGTGGATGCGGGTGGCTGTCTGACAGGCGAACACGGTGTTGGTATCGAAAAGCGTGATTTGATGCTTTATCAATATACACAAAAAGATTTAGATCAGCAGATGGCAGTTCGTGCGGCGTTTGACCCTGAATGGATATTAAACCCATCCAAGGTTTTTCCTTTTGAAGCGCGTGGCAATGAACGTCCTCTTGTTGCAGCTGAGTAAATTATTATGAGTTCAATAAAAACGTTTAAACCCAAGACGGAAGAAGAATGTGCTTCTATAATTCTGGAAGGCTCTGGCTTTGAGATTCAGGGTGGTGGAACCCGCGCAATCGGTAAGCTTGATGGGGTGGAGCGCAATATTCTCTCCACGTCAGCCATGTCTGGTGTCATTGATTATGAACCTGCAGAAATGGTTATGATTGCAAAGGCGGGTACATCTGTTGCTGACATAGAAATAGCACTCAAAAAGGGTGGGCAACGTATGGTTTTCGAACCGCTGGATTATCGCTCACTGCTTGGAACAAAAGGCAAGCCGACGATTGGTGGTTTGATTGCCTCCAATGCCTCAGGGCCTAGAAGGTTTGTGGCTGGCGCGTGTCGTGACTCGTTTCTGGGTGCCAGATTTGTAAACGGCAAAGGTGATATTATCAAAGCGGGTGGTCGCGTGATGAAAAACGTAACCGGGCTTGATTTGATTAAACTTCTTGCAGGGTCGTGGGGAACGTTAGCGACTATGACAGAAGTCACCTTTAAAGTAGTTCCGGAGGTTGAAACGGAATCAACGTTTGTATTGCATGGATTGTCTAATGAAAAAGCAGCACAAGCAATGGCAGCCGCGATGGCAACCTCATGTGAAGTTACAGGTGCTGCGCATTTGCCCGAAAACATTGCTGTGGGCTTTAAGGAGCTTGCAGGTAAATCAGCAACGCTTCTTAGGCTTGAAGGGTTTGAAAAGTCCGTAAAGCTACGCGTCGAAAAACTGCAGGCTATACTTTCTGCGTTTGGTGAGCAATCGGTGTTGAACGACAAGCAGACAAAATCTGTATGGGCTGACATTCGTGATGTGAAGCCGTTTGCCGATGGTACTGAAATGCCTATATGGCGTGTCTCGGTTGCGCCTATGGTAGGGCATAAGCTTATTTCAGAATTGGGTATAGAAAATGCTTTCTTCGATTGGCAAGGTGGCTTGGTTTGGTTCAAAATGGATGATGAACCTAACGCAGAGAGGGTACGAACAGCGATAGCAAAAGTTGGTGGCGGACATGCAACGCTTGTTCGTGCGTCAGTGCAGCAGCGTCTATCAGCACAAGTGTTCCAACCGGAAAATGCAGCAGTAACCGCAATCTCAAAACGCATCCGCGAACAGTTTGACCCATCGGGTAAATTTTTTACAGGACGGATGGGGTAATATCATGCAAACTAATTTCTCTCTTGCCCAATTGGCTGATCCTGGTGTTGCGGAAGCTGAAAAAATCCTTCGCTCTTGTGTGCATTGTGGGTTTTGTACGGCGACTTGTCCTACTTATGTAACGCTTGGCAATGAATTGGATTCACCGCGCGGACGAATTTATCTGATGAAGGATATGTTGGAAAACGATCGTCCTGCGGATGAGAAAACCGTAAAGCATATTGATCGTTGTCTTTCATGTTTGTCTTGTATGACAACGTGTCCTTCGGGGGTGCATTATATGCACTTGGTTGATCATGCGCGCGTACACATTGAAGAGACTTACAAGCGTCCGTTTATTAATCGTATGACGCGTAATATGCTGACGAAGATTTTGCCTTATCGTGAGCGCTTTGCTTTTGCGACAAAACTTTCTGTTCTTGGAAAACCCTTTGCTTCTTTGTTTGATGCGATAACGCCTTTAAAACCTATTGCTGCGATGTTGCGCCTTGCGCCTTCCAGAGTGGATAGCAAGACCAAGTTTACTTCTCCTGGTACGTTTGAGGCAGAAAAACCAAGTGGTGGACGCGTTACGCTTTTAACCGGGTGCGCGCAACCAGCACTTGATGCGGGGATTAACAAGGCAACGATTGAACTTTTAAACCGTGTGGGTGTTGAGGTTGTTTTGCCGGAGGGTGAGGCCTGTTGCGGTTCACTGGTGCATCATATGGGTAAGGAACATCAGGCGCTGGATGCAGCAAAAAATAATGTTCGCGTTTGGTATAATGAGATTGAAAACAAGGGGCTTGATGCAATTATCGTGACGACATCGGGTTGTGGCACAACGATCAAGGATTATGGCTACATGCTTCGTAATGATCCTGAATGGGCGGAAAAAGCCGCTAAAGTTTCTTCTATTGCGGTGGATGTAACGGAGTATCTCATAACGCGTGAATTACCTGAGCCTATTGCGGAAGCTAATCTAACAATTGCCTATCATGCTGCTTGTTCGCTTCAACATGGTCAGCAGATTAAATCACCGCCAAAAGACTTGCTAAAGGGGGCTGGTTTTACTGTGAAGGAAGCGCCTGAGTCCCATCTTTGCTGTGGTTCTGCTGGTACCTACAATATTATGCAGCCTGAAATCGCTACTCAATTGCGTGACCGTAAAGTCAAGAATATTGAAAGTACAAAACCGCAAGCTATTGCTGCTGGTAACATTGGTTGTCTGACGCAAATTGGCAGTGGTACGGGCATTCCAGTCGTTCATACAATCAAGCTTTTGAACTGGGCCTATGGGGGCGAAAAGCCAGAAGAGCTTCATAATATTCATTAGCTATGGGCGTTGCCTGAACTTCCTAACTGATATAAAAATCAACTTCATAACAGATTTATAAGAAGGCAATATATGTCCACTAATTTAAGAACTGCCGTCATCGGTCTTGGCTCTATGGGGTATGGTATGGCTGTTTGCTTAGTTCGCGCAGGCCATCAAATTCATGGATTTGACATCAATGAAGCACAGATGGAGCGTTTCCAAAGTGAAGGTGGTTTAAAAGGGGCGTTGAAAGATATTGCTCCTGAATTGGATGCTCTGGTGGTCGTGGTTTTAAATGCTGCTCAAACAGAAGAAGTCTTGTTTGGGGATGAAGGCGTAGTTGCTGATATGAAAGCAGGTAGTGTTGTTATAGCCTGTGCGACCGTACCGCCTGAATTTGCTCGTTCTATGGAAGCAAAGTGCAACGCATTTGATATTCATTATTTGGATGCTCCCATTTCAGGTGGCTCTGTAAAGGCTGCAAACGGTCAACTTTCGATTATGGCGTCAGGAACTGCTAATGCTTTTGTGGCTGCTGAGGTTGTTTTGGATGCAACCGCAGAAACCGTCTTTAAACTGGGTGATAGTGCAGGCGCAGGGTCTGCCATGAAAGCGGTCAATCAGCTGCTTGCCGGTGTTCATATTGCAACCATGGCAGAGGCGCTGACCTTTGGTATGACGCAAGGTGTGGAGCCTGACAAGTTTTTGGAAGTCATTTCAAAATGTGCTGGTACAAGCTGGATGTTGGAGAACCGTGCGCCTCACATTGTTGAGGGCGATTATACGCCTCATAGCTCCGTAAACATTTGGCCAAAGGATTTGGGCATCGTGTTGGATATTGCAAAATCTGCAAGTTTCGATGCGCCGATTTCTCAAGCGGCATTTGATCAATTCAAACAAGCGGCAGATATGGGTTTGGGCGGCGAGGACGATGCGGCCGTTGCCAAAGTTTATGCAAAAAATGCTGGATTATCTTTGCCTGAGAAAAAGTCATGAGTGCGGATGCTAATCTTCGTGAGCAAATTTGCATGCTTGCAAAGTCGATGTTTGATCGCGGATTAACTGGTGGTTCTACGGGAAATATTTCAGCGCGTACTTGTGATGGTGGATTGTTGGTTTCTCCTACAGGTACAAGTTTCGGACGATTGGATCCTGCGCGATTAAGTGCTTTTGATGCGAATGGTGTCTTAGTTGATGGTGATGCGCCGACGAAGGAAATGCCGCTTCATGCTGCATTTTATGATACGCGTTCTACAGCAGGTGCGGTGGTGCATTTGCATTCTTGTCACTCTGTAGCGCTTTCGATGATGGAGGATGTGGACACAGATAATTTTTTACCGCCACTTACGCCTTATGCGATTATGAAACTTGGTAAAGTAAAGCTATTGCCATTCTTTATGCCAGGTGATCCTGCGATGGGTGAGGCGGTGCGTGGCCTAGCGGGTAAACGTTCTGCCGTTATGCTTGCCAATCATGGGCCAGTGGTTGCGGGTAAAGATGTAGAAGCTGCCTGTAATGCGATTGAAGAATTGGAAGATACAGCTCGTCTTGCCATGATGACACGGCATATGAATGCTCGCGCGTTAAACGACGAACAGGTTCAGGCACTGGTGACAAAGTTTGATGTGGAGTGGGGTGATTGACAAAGTTTTCTGCTAACCTGGGTTTTCTATGGGCTGACCTGCCATTGCCAGACGCTATTCACGCCGCCAAGACGGCAGGCTTTGATGCTGTCGAATGCCATTGGCCTTATGCCTATGATGCGCAAGATGTAAAGGCTGCCTTACAGCAAACTGGCTTGGTAATGTTGGGGCTTAATACAGTTAGAGGTAAGCAGGGCGAAAATGGTTTATCTGCTCTTGTTGGACGCGAGGTAGAGGCGCGTGCGGCAATAGATCAGGCAATTGAATATGCTGTTGCGATCAATACCAAGAATGTTCATGTCATGGCAGGATTTGCTAAAGGTCAGGACGCGCATGGTACCTTTGTTTCCAACCTTCGATATGCTTGTGATAGGGCAGAAGATTATGGCATCACGATTTTAATCGAGCCTTTGAACCATTACGATGCGCCTAGGTATTTTCTATCTAAAACCGGGCAGGCCAAAACAATCATTGAAGAAGTAGGTGCTGATAATATTAAGCTGATGTTTGATTGCTATCATGTGCAGTTGATGGAAGGTGATTTGAGCAATCGCCTTCAAAAATTACAAAATATTATCGGGCATATTCAATTTGCTTCAGTGCCAGATCGCGGCTCGCCTGATCATGGTGAACTGGACTATAAGCATTTATTCAAAGTAATTACAGATATGGGGTATGATACGCCTTTGGGCGCTGAATATAAGCCGGTAGAACCGACTTATAAAACCCTAGGCTGGATGAAACTATTTGCCAGCTAAGGGCAATATGTTCTAAAAGCACTGCCATGTATCATGCCAATAAACAAAAAACCTTTGCTGTTGCTCCGATGATGGATTGGACGGATCGCCATTGCCGTTTTTTTCATCGGCTAATGACAAAGCATGCGTTGCTTTATACGGAAATGGTTGTGGCTGATGCAATTATTCATGGAAATCGAAATTACTTGCTTGAGTATAATGAGGAAGAACATCCGATTGCCTTACAACTTGGGGGCAGTGATCCTGAAAAACTAGCTAAAGCCGCCAAAATCGCAATTGAATACGGCTATGATGAAATCAATCTGAATGTTGGTTGTCCCTCTGATCGGGTACAATCGGGAATCTTCGGTGCCTGTTTAATGCGGGAACCTGAGTTGGTTGGCCGATGTGTTGCTGCTATGAAAGATGTTGTCTCGGTTCCTGTGACGGTTAAATGCCGTATCGGGGTGGATGAACAGGATACACAAGAAGCACTTGACGATTTATCGCGAGAAGTATGGGGGAAGGGTGCTGACGCACTTTGGGTGCACGCTCGTAAGGCTTGGCTTGAAGGGCTTAGCCCCAAGGAAAATCGCGATATTCCACCACTAGAATATCGCCGTGTTTATGATTTGAAAGCGGAAAATAAGAGTCAATTCATAGGGATAAATGGTGGTATTGAGGATTTGATTCAATCCAGATTGCATCTGGAAAAATGTGATGGAGTGATGCTGGGGCGTGCCGCTTACCATAATCCGTCAATTTTGCGTCATGTGGATGGTGAGTTATTTGGCGATGGAATTAATCCAATTGATTACGATGCTATGTTCTTATCAATATGTGATTATGCCGAGCAACATTTAAGCAAGGGTGGAAAGCTTAACCATATTACGCGCCATATGATTGGATTGTTTCAAGGCAAGCCTGGGGCGCGTCTATATCGTCAAATTTTAAGCACTCATGCGGTTAAACCAGGTGCTGGTTCAGAAGTCTTGGTGAACGCATTTAATGCTATCACAACCAGGATAGAAGCTGCCTAGTTAAGGTTAGTTCAAGCTTGCAAGTTTATTTGTTGAAGCCAATTCAGCAATCTGTTTGTTAGAAAGCTCTAATTGAACATTTTTATCTGTTAATTCAGCATATTCGCCTGAAATTGATATAAGAACTTGTTGTTCATTAAGACCAACTGCCAATTCGGTTACATAGCCACCTGAGTCCATAATTGCATCGTCAACATAACCAATGAGTTTGCCATTGCTAGAATATGCAGGCATTCCAAGCCAAGCATCGTTTAACTCATGTTCTGCATATTCTTCGGTTTCAAATTCGAATTGTGAAAAACGGTCGTCTTCAATATAACCTTCAGGTGCATAAGATAAAGCTTCCATTCGCGCCAATATCTCGCTGTCATCCGCTATAGATGGTACAGCTATGGATGATAATATTGTAGAAGCTACAATAATTCTTGTTAGCGTTTTAAGCATTTTATTATCCTTTCGTGTGCATTAAGTAATCATTAACTATGAGTTTAACGCCTCGATTGGATAATAGTTCCACATTACATTGGATGAATGTGCGATTATACACACCTAAAATGCTTAATTTAATGAAAAATTAACTTAAAAAACAGTGCGCTTGTATACCTCACAGGAACGTGAGCGATGTGGCGTTGTGATAATATTGTCTACAAGTTAGTTTGTGTGCGGTTAGTGAAGGAGAGGGAGATTGCTTAAACAATCACAAGGCTATATCACTTTCCCAAACTTGGGTAGTACCCGTTGTATGGAGTAGGTAACGATGTTAAATAGACGTAATTTCTTGAGCGGTATAACTGCTTTATCAGCTTTTTCTGCATTTCCTATAAGTGAAGCATTTGCAGCAAAAACAAAAAATTTCAAAGTAAATCCAAAATATTTGCCACAAACTGTTAAATACAGATCGCGTTACAAAAAAGGCACGATTGTTGTCGATGCGAAAACTCGCTTTTTGTACCTGATTGAAAGTCGCACAAGAGCACGCCGTTATGGGGTAGGTGTTGGCAGGCAAGCACTTGCATGGTCAGGTACGGCTAAAATTAAACGCAAGGCAAAATGGCCTAGCTGGACACCAACACAAAATATGATCAGACGTGAACCTGAGAAATATGCTAAATTTGCAGGTGGTGTTCCTGGTGGTCCAAATAATCCTTTGGGTGCTCGCGCGCTTTATTTATATAAAGGCAATCGCGATACATATTACCGCATTCATGGAACAACAGCGCCTTGGACAATTGGTACAGCATCGTCAAACGGTTGCATACGTATGATTAATGAGCACGTAGCAGACCTTTATGACCGCGTTCCTATTGGATCAAGTGTCGTCGTTTTATAAGACGTATAAATCTTTAACGAACCTTAAACCTGCTGTAAGAAGTTGTAGCAGGTTTTTTTGTGTGCTTGACGTATAGCCTTGTCCAAACCATAAAGATGTCTTTGTGTTTAGGGAACAAGCCATTGGAAGCTTTACCACCTCTTTCTGAACTTTTGCCGTTTGTTGCATCTCTACTTGTTGCTGGCGGAATTGCTGGCGTTCTGGCTGGATTATTTGGTATTGGTGGTGGTGCGGTATTGGTGCCTGTGTTTTATTCTATGCTTGGTGTTTTAGGTGTTGATGAAGCTATACGCATGCATCTTTCAGTTGGAACTTCCTTGGCTATCATTGTTCCGACTTCTATCCGTTCCTTTATGGGGCATAAGGCAAAAAATGCTGTTGATATGGATTTGTTAAGGTCCTTTACCATTGCTGTGCCTATTGGTGTTTTATTAGCAACTTTGTTAGTTGCAGGCTTATCAAGCGGCGTTTTACGTGCTATTTTTGCATTCTTTTCTCTTATTATCGCTATGAAACTATTGTTTGGAAAAGAAGACTGGAAACTTGCCAGCGATATACCTCGTGGATTTGGTAAATTTATCTCTGGCTCAATTATTGGTTTCTTTTCAACGTTCATGGGTATCGGGGGAGGCGTATTTAATAATACATTTATGACACTGTTTGGGCGCCCAATTCACCAAGCCGTTGCTACATCGTCTGGTGTGGGCGTACTTATTTCAATTCCAGGTATGTTTGGTTACATTTGGGCTGGATGGGGTGCAGAAAACCTTCCGCCTTTTTCAGTCGGGTTTGTAAACATTCTAATGGTTTTAATCATTATACCAGTAACTCTAATGGTGGCACCCATTGGCGTTAAGCTTGCGCATTCTTTGAGCAAACGAAAATTGGAAATTGGCTTTGGTATTTTTCTGATTTTGGTAGCGGTACGGTTCTTTGCCAGCTTGATTTAAGAGCTACTGGCAGCTTTTTCACGTGCCATGCGTTTGCGGCGGGTTTCACGACGTGGTTTTTGTTCTATCATATCAAGGCGTTTTTCAAGACCATCCATAATTTCTTTGCGCTCATTATTCGAGTAGCTCATCCAGCTTGATATTTCAAGGCCAGTCCGCCCACAGCCAAAACAGAAGCCTGTCTTCATGTCTATTGAGCAAATTAGCGTACAGGGAGATTGAATTGATGACATTTTACCTCTCAGGCGACTCTATTTAGTAGACAATTGGTATCAAACCACAATATGCAATTATAAAAGTAAAGATATAACAAATTCGGCATTTGAATGTCGTATTGACAGGGAAGTAATATGCAACAACGAGAAAGCGGCTTACCGTTTGATGATATTAAAAATCTGGTAAAAAACCTGCCGCCTATGGATTTGGAGGCGCAAAAACATACCGCTGGCCAGTTGGGTGATGAAGACAATGTTTTTATAGACTTGTGTAAATGGTATTCTGCATGCAGTGGCAGATCACCTGCTATTCACCGACCTGCCATGACGCTATTTGCAGGAACACATGCGCTCGAAAATATGCTTGATGGCGGTGATTCATCTAGCGAGTTATTGAATAAAGTTGCCCAGATTTCTGAAGGGTCTGCCTATGTCAATCGTCTTTGTTATCAGCATGATGTGGGGTTGAAAGTTTTTGACCTCGCGTTACAAATTCCGGTAGATGATATTTCTTGTGAACCTGCATTGGATGAGAAATCGTGTGCAGGTACAATTGCTTTTGGGATGGAGGCGATTGCTGGCGGTACTGATTTGCTATGTGTTGCAGCACTTGAAACCAAGACAACTTTGTCTGCATTGGCAATTATTTCAATACTTGGAGGGTTTGAACCTGATAATATTGAAAACTTAAGTGATGAAGCAAGAAGTCATTTAGAAGCTGCTCTTTCCAGCGTAAAGGGGCATATCAAGAATAGCCTTGAAGTTCTACGTAGACTTGGTGGGCGTGAAACAGCAGCTATTTGTGGTGCAATATTAGCAGCCAGATCTCAGCATATTCCTGTTTTAATTGATGGTCTGACTGCACTTGCTGCTGCTTTGGTTTTATACAGATTAGAACCTTCATCACTTGAGCATGTTAAATTTGCTCAAATGCCGACTGAAAAAACCATAATTGATATTTTGCATAAGATTGAGCTTGAGGTGGTTCTCTCAACGCATATTTCAAACAATGCCGAAGAAGGTTTGCTAATTGGAGCGGGAGTTTTAAAATCAGCTTGTCTGTTAGTGCAGGGCAGACCATGATTAAGCAGCTTCTTCCTGCTTTGTATTATTAGTTATTCTTGCAAGCTTACCAACACGTGATTTCGGTAAATAGGCAATTGCTTCTGTGCCTTCTCTTAGTTTTGACTTTAACTCAAATGAACCTTGATGCATTTGTAATAAGGCTTGTACGATTGTTAGTCCAAGACCTGTACCTTGTTCTGCATTATTAATTGCAATTGTACCTTGCCCAAATGATGAAAGAACGATGGGTATTTCTTCTTCTGGTATGCCTGGGCCTGTATCTTTAATTGAAAAGTATTGGCCACCTTTTGCTGTCCAACCAGCCTTAATTGTAACCTTGCCGCCGGTAGGTGTAAACTTTAATGCGTTTGAAATCAGGTTAAGTGTGATTTGCCTAATGGCTCTTTCATCAACCCAGATTGTAGGCATACCTTCTTCGTATTTGGTCTCTAGTTTTACGCCCTTTTGCTTTGCTTTAATGCTAATCATGTGACAGGCATCATCTATCACGGATATAAGTTTTAAATTTTTTTCTTTAAGTTCATGCTTGCCAGCTTCAATACGCGAGATGTCTAAAATCTCATTGATAAGCTTTAATAGATGAGCCCCTGAATTATGAATATCTGCCACATATTCCTTGTAACTTTCGTTTTTTATAGGGCCCATAACTTCATCGCGCATGATTTCAGAAAAGCCTAGTATGGCATTGAGTGGTGTACGTAGTTCATGGCTCATAGTTGCAAGAAAACGGGACTTTGCCATGCTTGCTTCTTCTGCGCGATTTCTAGCAGCCTCAGAGATTGATTTTTCTGTTTCTAGCTCTGCAATCAATATTTCCTTGGTTGTTGTGTGTTCAAGCATTGTAACTACTGATTGTCGAAATCTGCCTGAGATTATGTAAAAGAATACTATTGCAGAAACAAGAATACCAGCCATTAACATCATGGCTGCATCGTAAGTAGTTAAAAATTTTATAGCCAATATTATGCTTGCAGGCGTAATCATCATTAAAGTGCTATGACGAAAGCCATAAGTCAGCATACAGGTTAAAGCTTGGAAAACCAAAATTACTGAGAATTGAGTGATGGAATATTGATTGTCAGTGCAATCATGGCAGTTGATTGTTGCATAACTAGCCCAGACGATAGCTATTATTGCCTGGCTTACAAAGAATTTGTTCCGCCAACTATTCAGGCTTTTATCATTTGAACCGCTTTTTAAGAACTTGTTGGATAAAATGCCAATAATTAGATGTGCCATTAATGCAAAAAAAGCCCATATGCTTGCAATATACCACCCTTGCCAATTTGCACTCAAAGCTGCAACGACCAATATTAACACAGGCATTACAAAACTTGCATTCATTTGATGTTGTGCAAAGTTTTTTAGTAATTCGCCTTCATATACGACATTGCCAGTGCCGACAGAATTCATACGTGAGCGAAAATCACGTACTGCTTTAGTGGAAGCAGTTCTGTTTTTTGAAATATCAACGATGTTCTTATCTGCTGATGTCAGAAAATCTTTCATTTCGACGGCCATACTCGATACTTAATTGACAATTAATGTACTAAATCCTAACCAAAAGTATGCTCCATTAGTTAATTTCTAGTTAGGATTTACCCTAAATCCATATTTATAAAGGCTAAAATTTGCGCAGACGTAGTAAACTTAAGGACGTTATGAGTACGGTTTTGTTGTTTGGCATAATGGCTTTCGCATCTGCGTGGTTTGCTAAGCAAGGTGAGATTAAGCTTGGTGGAGATTATAAGATTGTTGATGGCGATAGTCTTGTCATTAATGGTCAAGAAATAAGATTGTTAGGCATTGATGCCCCTGAATATAACCAAATATGCACTTTTGAGGATGGCGAAGAATATCATTGCGGAAAGCAATCACGGTCATTTCTCGTTAAACTTGCTCAAAAGGGCAAACTTAATTGTACTGGTTGGGAAGAGGATAAATACCAAAGGCTGCTGGCAGTATGTAAAGCAGGAGAAACTGATTTAAACAAGACAATGGTTGCACAAGGTTGGGCGCTTGCTTATGGCGATTATGAAAATGTAGAAGCGCAGGCAAAACGCGAAGCAAATGGCGTTTGGCAAGGCGGGTTTGACAATCCAAAGACTTGGCGCGAAAATATAAAAGAAGCCCATTCTGTTAATTGGATTTCTAAATTTATACCTTGGTAAATTATTGAATAAATTAATATTTTCGAAAGAAAGTTTCTAAATGAAATTATATGATGGTGGCAGAGCGCCTAACCCAAGGCGGGTTCAGGTTTTTTTAAAAGAAAAAGCAATTGATATTGAAACACAGCAACTTGATTTAAACGCTCTTGAGCATCGAACGCCTACGATGCTCGCATTGAACCCAACTGCTACTGTGCCTTTTCTTGTTTTGGACAATGGTATTGTGCTTTCAGAAACAATTGCGATTTGCAGGTATTTGGAGGAACTTAATCCTGAACCAGCACTGTTTGGTACAATGCCTTTGGAACGCGCAACTGTAGAAATGTGGAATAGGCGTGCTGAGTTTGGCTTTTTAATGCGGGTTGCAAATTCGTTTAGGCATTTACATCCTGGTGCGGCAGTGTTGGAAGGGGAGCAAGTTGAAGCCTGGGGCAAAAAGAACCAAAGGCTTGCAGTTGAGTATCTTGATGTATTGGACGCGCAACTTGCAAATAATCAATTTTTGGCAGGCGATACGTTTTCTGTGGCTGATATTACTGCCATCATTGCATATCAGTTTTTTAAACCTGCGCGGATTGAGTTGCCTGCGCAAGGGTTGTTAGCTTTTAAACGCTGGGTGAATGAAATTGAAACAAGAGACAGTATGATATTTTAGCCATGAGTATTAGCGAATTACATAGACGTATTAAGGCCTGCCGCATTTGTGTTGAAGAACCCATTGGTAATCCGCTGCCACATGAACCAAGGCCTGTTGCGGTACTCTCGCGAAAAGCAAGGTTAATGATTATTGGCCAAGCACCAGGTACCAGGGTGCATGCTTCTGGAAAGCCTTTTTCGGATCCGTCTGGAGATAGGCTTCGAGATTGGATGGGCATTGGTGAAGATATTTTCTATGATTCTGATAAACTTTCTATTGCCCCAATGGGGTTTTGTTTTCCTGGTTTGGATGCAAAAGGAGGGGATTTGCCCCCGCGCAAGGAATGTTCAACTTATTGGCAACCTCAAATTCTGGAGGCCATGCCACAGATAGAGTTGATTTTGCTGATTGGTACGTATGCGCAAAAATTCTATATGAAAGATAATGCAGCTAAGACAATGACTGATACAGTCAAGAATTGGCGCAGTGTCTATAATGAAAGCACCAATCCAAAACTTTTACCATTGCCTCATCCTTCTTGGAGAAATAGCGGTTGGTTGAAGAGAAATCTTTGGTTTGATGCGGAAGTCTTGCCTGAATTACGCAAAGAGGTTGCGCGTTTGCTGTGAATTTATTGTAAGTAGAATGTTTTATTCTATTTTGAAGAATTAAGTTTCAAAATAGTTCTTTATATGGAATTATATTTTAAACTAGGGGAGACTTCCGTGGATAAGACAGATAAAGCGATTTTAGGAATTCTACAACAAGATGCAACGCTTCCAGTTGCAGATATTGCCAGAAAAGTAGGCCTTTCAACAACACCTTGCTGGCGCCGTATTCAAAAACTGGAAGAAGATAAGGTTATTAAAAAACGTGTAGCTATTTTAGATCCTGAAAAAGTAAATGCTGGTGTTGCTGTATTTGTTTCTATAAAAACTGATAAGCATAATGAAGAATGGCTTAAACGTTTTGCAGAAGTCATTATGAAGTTTCCAGAGGTTGTTGGATTTTATCGTATGAGCGGTGATATTGATTATCTGTTGAAAGTTGCCGTTCCTGATATCAGTTCTTATGATGAGTTTTATAAACAACTTGTGTCTAAAATAGATATTGAAAATGTTTCCTCCACATTTGCAATGGAGTGTATTAAAGACACGACGCAATTACCGCTTGATTATATCAAAAAGCAATGAACGTAATTTGGTTTTCTGTTCTTATGAAAACCCGGATTTTATAATTTTCAGAAACATAGGCCAATAGTAATAAAAAAAGCCCGCCAGTTTATGTCCTAGCGGGATGATATGTTTTAAAATGAGTCGGTTATCCGGCGTTCTTTAACCTTGCCAATAAGCTGGATGTATCCCAGCGATTACCGCCCATTTTTTGGACTTCTGAGTAGAACTGATCTACCAATGCGGTTACTGGCAGGTTTGCGCCATTTGCTCGTGCTTCATTGAGGCAGATGGATAAATCCTTGCGCATCCAATCAACAGCAAATCCATGCTCATATTCGCCTGCGTTCATGGTTTGCCAGCGATTTTCCATTTGCCAGGATTGTGCTGCACCCTTGGATATTACGCCCATTACCGCTTCAATATTAAGTCCAGCTTTTTGACCGAAGTGAATGCCTTCTGACAAGCCTTGAACAAGGCCTGCTATACAAATTTGATTGACCATTTTTGTAAGTTGGCCAGAACCTGCTGCCCCCATAAGCCCAACCATGCGTGCGTAACAATCTATGATCGGTTTTGCTCTTTTATAAACGGCATCATCGCCACCAATCATGACTGTCAGAATACCATTTTCAGCGCCTGCCTGACCGCCGGATACAGGTGCATCTAAAAAATCAAATTTACGTTGCGATGCAGCAGCGCATAATTCGCGTGCAATTGCTGCTGATGCAGTTGTGTTATCAATAAAAATCGCACCTTGTTTCATGGTTTCAAATGCGCCACCTTCGTCAAGTGTTACACTGCGCAAGTCATTATCATTGCCAACACAACAAAATACAAAGTCACAATCTTTTGCTGCTTCTGCTGGTGTTATGCCATGGCTGCCGCCAAATTCCTTAACCCAGTCTTCCGCTTTTGCAGTTGTACGATTGTAGACGGAAACCTCATGACCAGCTTTTGCAATATGTCCAGCCATTGGGTATCCCATTACACCTAATCCGATAAAAGCAACTCTTGCCATCTTTGTAACCTTCCTGTCTAAATTGATTATATTATTTTTAAGTAAGTTAGAGATTCAATATAGCAATGCGTAAAGTTTTTAAATGGTTAGTTGGCATCAGTGCCTTGCTTTTTTGTGGGGCACTCTTTTTAGGTGCTCTTGTCTATGGTATTTTGTTAAACACATTACCAAATGATAATGGTAATATGGAACTTGCAGGGCTTGAAGCGCGTGTAAATGTAATTTTTGATAAATACGCAATTCCGCATATTGAAGCGCAATCATTGCCGGATGCAATGCATACGCTTGGATTTATTCATGCGCGCGATCGTTTGTGGCAAATGGAGTTCTTGCGGCGTGTCGGGCAGGGGCGTTTGTCGGAGATTGTAGGGGATGCGACTATTAATACTGATGTTTTTTTACGAACATTGGACATGGCTGGCTCTGCAAAGCATTCATATGATAAACTACAACCAAAAACGAAGCAGGCATTGATTGCTTATGCTAAAGGCGTCAATGCGTTTCGTCAGCGAGAAAAAAGGTTGTTCGAGCCGACGCTGGGTGCTGAGTTTATGATTCTGGGCCATACACCAGAAGATTGGGAGCCTTGGAATTCTGTTTTAATCCTGAAAGTAATGGGATTTAGTCTAAGTGCTAATATGGATCGTGAGATCCAACGTCTTGCCATGGCTTCAAAGGGGTTTAGTCCACAAGAGATTGATGATCTTGTTTCTTACAGTCCAAGAGACAAGCCATCCTTATTACCTGATTTGCGTGAACTTTATGGCTTTGGATCAAAAGGGAAACCAGTTGAAGATGCTTCCTTAGATCAGGATAGCAACAACAAAAACAAGCCAGAAAAAGAATTTGTACTGGCTTGGCCAACAGGCAGGTCTGCCTCCAATAATTGGGTTATATCAGGTGACAAGACTGCAAGCGGTAAACCAATTTTAGCCAATGATCCGCATTTAGGCTTAACAGCACCTTCTGCATTTTATCTGGCGCATTTATCCTTCATTTATGAAGGCGGGCGCCATGAACTTATTGGGGGAACTTTGCCTGGTATTCCAATGTTAATTACAGGTAGAAATAGTCGTATAGCATGGGGGCTGACTACGACCAACCTTGATGGGCAAGATTTATTTGTTGAAAGAATAAACCCTGATAATGATAATCAGTATCTGTCAGAAAACGGCTGGTTGGAATTTGTTGCCGAAGAAATTGAAGTTAAGATTTCTGATAAGGAGAGTGTAAACTTTATTAAAAAGTCCTCGCGTCATGGACCCGTTTTACCCGATGATTTTAGAGGATTAAAAAAACTTTTGCCTGATGGGCACGTTGCAAGCTTGAAATGGACAGGGTTGGCCTCAGATGACACGACACTTGATACGCTCATGGGTAATATGTTTGCTAAGAACGTGACTGAGTTTTTAGAGGGTACTAAATACGCTGTCTCGCCGATGCAATCGCTGGTAGTTGGTGATGTTGAGGGCAATATAGCTTTAGCAACTCCTGGAAGAATGCCTTTGCGTGGCGATAAAAATTTGATAAAAGGTCGGGCGCCAGTTTTAGGTTGGGAACCTAAATATGAATGGAAAGGCTACTTGCAAGCTGATCAAATGCCCAATTATGTTAATCCAAAAGCAGGCGCTTTTGCCACTGCAAATGCAAACTTTTTACCATCAGATTACCCACATCATATTACTTATGATTGGTCTGAGCATTTTAGGCAAACTCGAGCAGAAGAACTGGTTTTGAAAACCAATGAAAAGCATGATGTAGAACGCTCAAAACAGATCATGGCAGATGATTATTCACAGCCATTATTTGAATTAGTGAAGATTGCAGCAAAAGCTGAAATGGGTGGAGCTGGTGAAAAGGGGGATGTATTTCAGGCTTTGCTAAACTGGGATGGTCGTATGAATTCGCAACGCCCAGAACCGCTTATCATGCTTGTATGGTTTAAACACTTGCACGAAATAATTTTACAAGATGACTTGGGTGATGAATATTCTCTATTTGATAGGGGGCGGATTACCAAAATTCTTCATATATTAGGGCGTGGCACAGCGCGCGATTGGTGTGATAAACTTGATACGGAAATAAAAGAAAGCTGCAATGACATTCTACTGGAGAGTTTTGAGAATACTCTGACAGAATTAAAACTAGCACATGGTAAAGATTGGCAAAAATGGCAATACGGTAAAGCGCATGTTGCACATAGCGAGCATCGCCCTTTTGGTAAAGTAAATCCGCTATCAAATTTTTTTAATATAACGGTTGAAAGTGGCGGAGGCCCCTATACTTTACATAGGGGGCAGACAGATTTTGGTGAAGAAGAACCCTATAGAAACCGTCATGGCGCTGCATATAGAGCAATTTATGATTTTGATGATTTGGAACAATCCATTTTTATTCAATCTACAGGGCAGAGCGGTAATTTAATGTCTCAACACTATCGAGACTTTGCAAAATTATGGTCTCGTTCTAAATTCATAAAAATGACAACGGATAAGACACTATACTCACAAAACGCAAAAGGCATATGGGCATTTAAACCGTGATAAGAAAAGTTTTTTTATATATTGTAGTCTCCATTTTTTCACTTTTCTCCCTAAATAATGCTTATGCGGATGGGGTGGTAAGTCAGGTTGTTTCTGCGCCTATTTTTGCCAATGGCACAGTGCGCGATATTCCCAGTGGGATAAATATCTATCTTCAATCTGATAATGACCAAGGGTTGGATTTTATGAATCCAGAGGTCGTTGGCTATGGTGTGTCACCAGGCGGCAGCCTTGAAGTTGAAATGATTAGTGGTTTTGAACGTAATATTAATGTGCCATTGGATGATAGGTCTCTTTTACTCACTGTTGGTACACCTCAACAAGGATTGCCCGCAAAAGTATCTGGTCATACTATTTCGCAAGGTCACAATAGAAATACTTTTGTAATTAAACCGACTGAGTTTGATAGCATGATGCCAGAAAAGCTTGCCTCTCCTGCTAAGGGTGTTGGGTTTGATCAAGTTCAACAACGCGGCATAAAAATAATTCATATTGGCAGGCATTTTGCTTTTGTTTCTCGAGATGAAATAGGGATTGTTGAGGTCCGTTTTAAAGATAGTGGAGGTAATATTATTGCCAAAGGGCGAGGTGAAATTAAATTTTTAGCAGAGCCAAGACCACAGATATTTCCTACTAATGTTACGCACGATCAACGCAATCATAATTGGCAAAGATTGGCGCCAGGACAAGTTGTTGGAGTTGCGCAAGGTACATTGCCTATGCCTTTTCTTTTATTTGATAAAAATGAAGGGATTGGAAATTTGGGCATTTATGATGCGGGTGTTTTATCAAGCCAGCAGTTAGAAGAATTGCAATATCAATTGCCAGAAAGTCTAACGCGCTATAATGGCGGATTGATTATAAAAGACAGAAATGGCGATGGTATTTTAAATCCAAACAAGGATATTATTATTGGTGGTATCAGTAATGAAGTTCCAGAAGACTCCAAAGGGTTCCAGATCGTAACGCCATTAGTAAAAGAAAAGCCTTTTCTTTCCAAACAAACAAGTGATTTTAATAAAAGAGCTGGCGAAGCAATTGGTGGTTCGGTTATGCAAGTCGTTGCTGTAGTAGGCGATAAAATAGGATTATATCGCACACGTTTTTCCTTGTTGGAGCGTCTTGGAGATTTAACCAGCCCTGACGGTTCTTCCGTGACTTATACAATTGTTGTTGAATGAATTCTTTAAATGCATGTGGCTTTAAATTGTGAATAGTCACTTTTAAACTTAAATTCCAAACTCGCTAAAAGGAATGAAATCTACAAAATCACCATTTGTAAGTGATTGTGTTTTTTCTGAGATTTCTATCAGGCCAGAAGCTTCCCGCAAGCTTGTTATCAGGCCAGAGCCGTCTCTTTCAAATTTCATTACAACTGGTTGTTTGTTTTTTGTGTCATGTTTAATGAAACCACGTAAGAACTCACGCCGATCTGGTTTTGATTTTAGAGAAAAGCCCATTGGTATCCGGAAGCGCTGCGGTTCTTGCCATTGTCCGCCGCTGAGGCTTTGAATAGAGGGGCGCACATATAATAGAAAACATACGAAAGCTGCGACTGGGTTTCCTGGTAGGGTAAAAACAAGTGTATCTTTAATTTGACCAAAACTCATGGGGCGTCCGGGTTTAACGGCTAATTGCCATAGGTGGCATTTTCCAAGTGTTCCTAACGCATCTACAAAATAATCTTCTTCGCCCTTTGAGGCACCTCCAGAAGAAATAATAATATCAAACTTGCTGGTACTATCTTTTAACAGGGTGTGAACTTGTTCAACATTATCAGGGCAAACGCCCAAGTCGGTTATGTTCACATTCAAATTATCTACTAATCCTTGCAACATGAAATAATTTGCATCATATACTTTGCCTTGTTCAAAGGCTTCGCCTGGGCGTAATATTTCATTTCCACTGGATAAGAGGCCAACGTTTAATGGTTTATAAACTTCAATTTCTGCGGTACCTGTTGAAGCAATAGCCGCTAAATCCTGTGGTCGTAATTTTAGACCTTTTGGGGCTATAATATCTTTTGCTGATACATCTTCACCAGCCAGTCGGCAGTTGGCTCCGTTTTTTAATCCTGCAGATATTATAACAAATTTCGAGCCATCTTGATCGTGTATTTCGCAATCTTCCTGCATTGCTATTGTATCAGCGCCAGCAGGCATTTTTGCACCTGTAAAAATTCTTGCAGCTGAAAAGCCAGGAAGTTCAATATCAGTAGTATCTCCCGCTGCTACTCTTGCAACGATAGGAAAATACCCACCAGTGGCTTCAAAGTCTTGATGTGCATAGGCATAGCCATCAACAGCAGAATTATCAAAAGCTGGAATATTGCGAGGTGCTATGACATCTTTTGCAAGTATTCTTGTATTAGCGGTTTCCAGATTGATTTTTTCAGTTTCTGCAATTGTTGTCATTCTTTTACGCAGGATTTCAAGCGCATCTTCATGGCGCAGTCTATCCTTGTCGTGAAGAAAACAATCGTCTTTTAATTTCATGATTTTATCCTACATGTCTGCATGATAAAATCTGCAATCTGATTGATATCATTTCGGTGATAATGTGGGAGAGGGCAGGTTTCAATTTTTGTATCACACGCTATCGCTTTTATATTGGTGTCTTGTTGCCAAAGAGTGTCGCGATCACTATCAGGGCCAATAATTTCCAGTTTGGCAATATTTTCACGCTTGTAACCTTCAACTAACACAAGATCACAGGGTGAAAGTTTGGATAGCATGGTTTCAAAGTCTGGTTCTTCAGTATCTCTAAGTTCATGTTGAATTGCCCAACGGTTTGAAGAAACCAGAATAACTTCATTAGCTCCTGCTTCGCGATGTTTATAACTATCGGTATTAAGCGTATCCAAATCAAAGGCGTGATGAGCATGTTTGATTGTTGAAATTTTTAACCCGCGATTGGTTAGTTCTGTTACTAAACCAGCTACAAGCGAAGTTTTTCCAGAGTTCTTCCAGCCTGCAATGCCAAAACATTTATCTAAATTCATATTTACCCAAGCCTTAAACTTATCTCTTCAGCAACCTTCATATCATTTGGTGTATTGACGTTAAAGAAGGGATCAATGTCATTTTGCAAGTTTTTAAACTCTACGATGCAATTTGAATATCGCTCAACAAAAAGCATTACTTTCCGGTTTTCTTCATCCACTAGAAAATATTCCAATTCATCAGCAAGATTGATCGGCCATAAACCAAAAACCGGATGCCTATTATTGTTGGATGCAGCCAAAGCAATTTCAGCATTAAGGCCATTTGCCATTACCAACATTTCTTGAGCATAATCATCAGGAAAAAAGGGGGTGTCTGCCGCTGCGCTGATAATATGCGTTGCGTTGGAATTTTTTTGAGCCCAACGCATGCCCGCTAAAACGCCAGCAAGCGGCCCTGCAAAACCTTTAACAGTGTCTGCTTGTACATTTAAGTTCAACATTGAAAAGCGGTCTGCGTCTCCATTTGCATTCAAGATTATATTGGGCACTTGTTTTCCAAGTTTATTGGCTACTCCTGAAATTAGTGTATCGCCTTGAAGCTTGAGCAAAGTCTTTTCTGGACCTTCCATCCGCCGTGATAAGCCACCTGCTAGAATGACACCTAAGAGGTGTTCTTTCGTAATCATGTTTTGCCGCCTTTGCGCCTGTGCTTACTATC
>CALDZF010000066.1 GCA_937944165.1 uncultured Rhizobiaceae group bacterium
GTTTGAAGGCATGTTTGATATTGTGGCATCCGACTATGAACCCAAGCCAAAAGCAGAGCCTTTTGCAAAATTTTTGAAAGATCACAACGTAAACGCCAAAACTTCCGTCATGTTCGAAGACCTGCCCCGAAATCTTGAACCCGCCAAGGCAAACGGCATGGTAACTGTCCTCGTAACCCCGCAAAGCATTGGCGACTATAAGGTTGAAGCTTGGGAACATGATGAAAATCAGGAAAGCTACATCGACTACTCTACTGACAATTTGGATGAATTTCTTAAAGAGGTTTTAAGAATAGTCTGAGAATAGAGATCATGAAAGTTTTTTCACTCATTAATGAGTCTGGTGGAGAATAAAAATAAATACTAGTGAAGATAACATTTCTCATGAAAGTCTTTTAAAGCATATAAGAGAGAATGAACGGATTCATTACCCAGCTTCTTGGGTATGGAAAAGCTTTATAGGTTCTGCACTAATCGGGTTTTCCGTTTTATCACTACTTATTTTTGGCAATGCAAGCGAAGGCGTAAAACAACATGACTTGCTTGGAATTTTAATCTGTGGCTTTGTTGCTCTAATATTCACACTATTCGGTTTATACAAACTTTCTAGTAGAGCTTTCTCGATTAGGCTTAACGCATTTGGAATAATGGTAACGCATTACTCAAAACAGAGTTGGCATTCTTGGAAAGAAGTAAATGAAATTTACACTGATATCTACCATGGTAAATCAATAACCACTCTGTATGCTATAATTGAAATCAATACTGACAAGATTGTTGCTTCTACGAAGGTTTACAAAAAAGCGCAAAAAATAGTATTGCCAGAAAACTATGAAGTTTCAGCTCATGCTTTAGTGAAGGAAATGCGCTACTTTAAGCAACAATATGAAGAATTGAATTTGGACGATCTTCCAGATTTACAGAACGAAGCTAAAAAAGACCCACATCAAATGTTGAATGTTATTTGGGGAAGATTAGGTGCTAGAAGTAAGTCTTAATTCTCGCCGCCAATCATTTCACCTTCAAACACTAATGCGCCTGTTCCGGCCAATGATTGTGCATCGAAAGGTGCTGCCGGGAAGAATGATCTTTTGACACTTGGACGCTTTCGCTCACAAGAGAGACGCGCAACAATGCGATTGGAAAACCCAGCATTACCTGTAATTGCCTTGTAGTCGTTTTTTGACACAACTGTCTTGTTTATTCCCATTGTCATCTCAGCACTCCCTGCTTTTTGCAAGTATTTAAATCGACCTTGCAATACTAATGCCAGCAAGGTCATTTTGTTCCAGAGACATTTATTATTATTGTTAAATTCCGTTACAATTTTAAATATAGTACACGAAATGCGGCATTAGTGTGTAAATTGTCACACTTTGTGAATTGACTTAAGCATCATTAGCGATTTCAGGTGCAAAAATTGCTTAATTTGTTAACAATTTATGATGCTTAGCGATTATATCCCAGCCTTCTTGAGCAGTATCTACCATATGAAATAAATTTGTATCATCAGGAGAAATCGTCCCCTGATTGGCTAGTTCATCAAGATTTATTACTTTACTCCAAAAATCCTTACCAAAAAGCAGGAAGGGAATCGGCTTCATACGGTCGGTCTGAATAAGCGTCAGAGCTTCAAACATTTCATCCATTGTGCCAAAACCGCCGGGGAATACAGCAATCGCCTTTGCCCGCATGAGGAAATGCATTTTGCGGATCGAGAAATAGTGGAAGTTAAAACATAACTCAGGTGTTATATATTCATTGGGCGCTTGTTCATGCGGCAACACAATATTGAGACCAATGGAAGGTGCGCCTTCATCTTGTGCGCCACGGTTGCCTGCTTCCATAACACCAGGCCCACCACCTGTGACAACAACCATTTGTTTGTAATCTGTTGTTTTTGAATAACGCGAAGAGATGCGCGCAAACTCACGCGCTTCTTCATAAAATTTCGAATTGGCTTCAAGGTTCTTCTTTTGAATATCATTTTTGGCAGCCCAAGCTTCGCCACCGGGTTCAGGAATACGCGCACCACCAAAGAGCACCACAGTAGATTCAATGCCCGCTTCTGACAAAATCAATTCTGGTTTTAAGAGTTCAAGTTGCAAGCGTATTGGTCTTAATTCTTCTGAGGTAAGAAAATCCTTATCATCAAAAGCCAAGCGATATTCTGGCGCTCTGGTTTGAGGTGTATCCGGCACTTCATGCGCTTTTTTAATGTCTTCTGAAGAACCAACTAAAGCGCGATATTGTTTTCTAAACCAGTTTGCCATGATGAACTATTATCCTCGAATCACTTCATTTCATTGACCTTTGTTACCCTATGCCATAGACCGTTGCCAAATAGTCATATGTTTCATTTTTCGGAGTAAATCTCATGTCCCTACAAGCCACCATCGAAGCGGCCTTTGAAGATCGCAATAACATCAGCATTTCCACACAAGGCGAAACACGCGAAGCCGTTGAAGAAGCGCTGAGCCTATTGGACTCAGGTAAAGCACGTGTTGCAGAACGGGGCGCTGATGGCACATGGGTTGTAAACCAGTGGCTTAAGCAAGCTGTGCTTTTATCTTTCCGCCTAAACGACATGAAAGTTATGGATGGTGGTACAGATGGTGCAACATGGTGGGACAAGGTTCCTTCCAAATTTGAAGGCTGGGGCGAAAACCAATTCCGCGAAGCTGGCTTCCGTGCAGTCCCCGGCTCCATTTGTCGTCATGCAGCTTACATCGGCAATAACGTTGTTTTGATGCCGTCCTTTGTAAATCTTGGCGCTTATGTCGATGACGGCACTATGGTAGACGGTTGGGCAACCGTTGGCTCTTGTGCGCAGATCGGTAAGAACGTTCACTTGTCTGGCGGCGTTGGCATTGGTGGTGTGCTTGAACCTTTACAAGCAGGCCCTACAATCATCGAAGACAATTGCTTTATCGGTGCGCGCTCGGAAGTTGTTGAAGGTTGTATCGTCCGTGAAGGCTCTGTGCTTGGCATGGGTGTCTACATCGGGCAATCAACAAAAATCGTAAACCGCGCAACAGGCGAAGTAAGCTATGGCGAAGTGCCGCCTTATTCAGTGGTCGTTGCAGGAACAATGCCAGGTAAACCTATGCCAAACGGCGAACCGGGCCCTAACCTATATTGCGCAGTGATTGTTAAAACCGTTGATGAACGCACGCGTTCGAAGACTGGCATTAATGAATTGTTGCGAGATTAATAATAACATACGTCATCCTAGGCCTTGTGCCTAAAATCTAAGCAACTCTAATCAGCATAAGTGTGCTGGCTATTGGATTAGATCCCCGCCACAAGGACGAGGATGACGTTCTGCTAGCTTATTGTGTTAAACCACTGCCCAATGTAGCGGATACATTGGGTCAAAGACTGTCACATCACCAGCGCCAGTTTTTATTCTTTCAGGATAAGAGACCGGCGTTTTTTGTTTGTTCAAGGTGATGGTTTCGCTGTTGGTTTCCAGACCATAAAAGGCCGGGCCGTTGAGAGAGGCGAAGTTTTCCAACTTATCCAGCGCCCCTTCTTCTTCAAATACATGCGCCAAGCAAGACATGGT
>CALDZF010000067.1 GCA_937944165.1 uncultured Rhizobiaceae group bacterium
TAACCATTTATTAAGATTTCTTAATGGAACGCACTTATGTCGAATCTAGGACTTTGCCCAATATAGAGTTTGCGCTACAAGTAACAAATGTCTGGTTCACAAAATATAAACCCCGAGTTTTCTGCTGACTATGTCATCATAGGATCTGGCTCTGCAGGCTCTGTAATGGCCTCACGCTTGTCAGAAGATGGCAAGCATTCTGTTATCGTAATTGAATATGGTGGCTCTGATATAGGCCCCTTAATCCAGATGCCAGCAGCACTTTCATTTCCGATGAATATGCCCCTATATGATTGGGAATACCAAACGCAACCAGAACCTTATTTAAATGGTCGCAGGCTTGCAGCCCCTCGTGGCAAGGTGATTGGCGGCTCATCTTCCATCAACGGCATGGTTTATGTGCGCGGACACGCAGAAGACTTTAACCACTGGGAAGAGCAAGGCGCCAAAGGCTGGTCTTATGCAGACGTTATGCCTTATTTCAAACGCATGGAAACCTCTCACGGCGGCGAGGAAAGCGCACGTGGCACTGATGGCCCCATGCATGTAACGCGCGGTGAAATGACCAGACCGCTCTTTGAAGCTTTCATCGAAGCTGGCAAACAGGCAGGTTTTGGGTTTACGGAAGATTATAACGGTCTAAAACAAGAAGGCTTCAGCGCGATGGAGCGCACTGTCTATAAAGGCCGTCGCTGGTCGACCGCAAATGCCTATTTAAAACCAGCGCTTAAACGCCAAAACTTGACGATGGTGCGTGGCCTTGCAGAAAAAATTCGCATCGAAAACAAACGCGCAACGGGAGTTGAAATTGCGCGTGGTGGCACAACGCAATTTATCAAGGCCAATAAAGAAGTTATCATCGCAGCCTCCGCTTTTAACTCACCCAAACTCTTAATGCTCTCGGGCATTGGTCCTGCAAAACATTTAAAAGAACACGGCATTGAAGTTGTGGCAGACCGTCCGGGCGTGGGTGCAAACCTGATGGATCATTTGGAACTTTATATCCAACAAGAATGCACCCAACCTGTTTCGCTCTATTCAAGATTAAACCTATTCCAAAAAGGCTTGATCGGACTGGAGTGGCTATTATTTAAAACCGGTGATGGCGCAACCAATCACTTCGAGGCTTCTGCATTCGTGCGTTCTAAAGCGGGCATTAAATATCCTGATATTCAATATCACTTCCTGCCCGTTGCAATCCGCTATGATGGTAAGGCTGCTGCCCCAACGCACGGCTTTCAAGCACATGTTGGTCCGATGCGCTCCAAATCACGCGGCGAAGTACGTCTTACTTCAAGCGATCCAAAAGCAAAACCATCCATTCTCTTTAACTATATGTCGCACGAAGATGACTTTGCAGAGTTCAGACATTGCATCCGCCTAACCCGCGAAATTTTTCAGCAACAAGCGTTCGATGAATATCGAGGCTATGAAATTGCGCCCGGCGAACATGTTCAAACCGATGATGAGCTGGATGATTTTATCAGAGGTCACGTCGAAAGCGCTTACCACCCTTGCGGCACAGCCAAAATGGGCGATCCAAAAGACAAAATGTCAGTCGTTGATCCAGAATGTCGCGTCATCGGCGTAGAAGGTTTGCGCCTAGCAGACTCATCAATCTTCCCTCGCATTCCAAACGGAAACCTCAACGCCCCATCCATCATGGTAGGCGAAAAAGCAGCCGACCACATTCTGAGCAAAGACCCGTTACCACGTTCAAACCAGGAGCCATGGATAAATCCCGATTGGGAAACGAGTGACAGAGTGGTTGGTTAACCCAAGAACTTCCCAAATCTCAACAATGCGGCACCTGCTAGCGAAAGCATTACCGATAACACCTTTGCCAAGTTAAGTCGTTCACGGAAGATAAATACGCCGATCAAAACCGCAAAGATAATGCTGGTTTCGCGTAAGGCTGTTACCAGTGGGATTGGGGCTTGGGTAAATGCCCAGACAACCATCAAATAGGCCGTGAAGGCAGAAAACCCGCCGCCTATCATTCTGAATTTAGCGACTTGCAGCATCTTGCTCAAAATACCTGGTGCAACCACACGAATGTAAATAGCAAATAAAATTCCATCCACCAACATGAGCACAGACATATAACCGACCGCACTGATTGAGGCGCGTGCGCCCAGACCATCGCTCAAAGAATATCCTGCAATGCAGCAGCCTGTGCAAAGAGCCATCATTGCAGCCTTTGGGTTTCGCAAACCATCGCTTTGCCGCACGATACTAAGACTGATAATGCCCAGAACAATCATGGCAATCGCTACAAGTTCTGTGGGCGCCAGCTCCACGCCCAAGAAAACGATTGAAACAATGGTTACAACAAGGGGCCCAGTGCCACGGGCAATCGGATAAACTTGCGTAAAATCCCCTATTTTATAGGCAGACATTAAAAACAACTGATAGCCCATATGAAATACAATGCCCGCGATAAACCATGGCATGCTCTCATAGGAAGGCCATGCAAAAAACCAAATTAACACTGATGCAGGCAAGGCTTGCCCAATCATTACGGCCGTCATGCCAAGCACTTTATCATCACTCCCCTTAACGGCTGCATTCCAAACCGCATGCAAAAGTGCGGCGCTGATTACAACAAGGAAAACGGTTAAACTCAAGCGATGTTTCCTAACCAGTCCCTAAGCGCTTCACCGATTTCATGAGGCGAATCTTCCTGTATAAAATGCGTGCCTTTTACGGTTGTTTCACTGACATTCTTCCAACCACGAACAAAGGCTCTCGCATGATCGAGTAAAATCGAGCCGGGATCTGCATTGATAAAGAGTTTAGGAAAATCAGTTTCAGGCAACCATGAAGCATACTCCGTTACAATGTCATGCACTTCCTGCGGTTCTCCTTCAATCGGAATTTGCCTTGGCCAGGTAAGCGTTGGACGACGGTCTTCACCTGCATTTAAAAATGGCATTCTATACACTGCCATTTCGGTTTCACTCAAATCCCTGATGATTGCCGAAGGTAAAATCGCTTCGATAAAAAGATTCTTTTCAAGAATTAAGTCTTCGCCCGCTGGTGAACGCATGGCCTGAAAAATATCGCGTGCATTATCAGGCCAATGATCCCATGATTTTACAGGCCCCACAATCGCTTCCATAAAACAAATGCCTTTGATACGGTCAGGGTTTCTACGCGCCCAATCAAAGCCAAGTGCCGAACCCCAATCATGAATAACGAGTGTGACCTGACCTTCTGGAACAAGTTCATCCAAAAATCCATCCAAATATTGTCGATGCTCAACAAACTTGTAGCTATCCGAATTTGGGTCACTCAGTTTTTCACTGTCTCCCATGCCAATAAGATCAGGCGCAATCGCTCGATACACGTCACTCACATAAGGCATGATGTTGCGCCATAGATACGAAGAGGTTGGATTGCCATGTAAAAAAACAACAGGCTCCCCTGCCCCCATTTCGACATAGGCCATCTGTTTGTCGTGAATTTTGACATAGTCTTTTGGATGTTCTGCAATAGAAATATCAGACATGGTGCTCCTCTAAATCTTCCAACTTTGGTTGCACTAGCATAAGCCCAAGTATGACAAGCACAAGAGCACTCCATATCCATACGGAATATCCTTCGCCTAAAA
>CALDZF010000068.1 GCA_937944165.1 uncultured Rhizobiaceae group bacterium
ACAAGCCGATGGCTCTATTAAAGGTGAACCAACAATCGACGTTCAACATATTGGGGATGCCGTAGTGCATATGGCAAGCCTGCCTTTAGAGGCTAATATATTGTTCATGAATGTTATGGCTTCAACAATGCCATTTGTAGGTCGAGGTTAAACTAACGGGTTCAGAGCCTTGTGGATATTCCAAATCCAGCTCCCAATTGAGTACAGACACTAATAAGTTCCAAGCGTAAACGTATGCCTTAAGCGCATGGCTGGTTTGCTAAAACTGCACTTCACATATTCTGAAATAACACATAACTGAATTAAAATGTAAGCATGTAGATTTTAGGAAAATGCAATGTCGACAAACTTAAAACTAATAAAAGACGCTTCTATATTGATTGCTATGATGGTTATGATCGTAGCGGGCAACGTAACCCTTATGGTTATGTAATGTAATAAATGTACTTTTGATCGCTCTTGGAGCTAATCAAAACTTAAATTTAAAGGCTATGCGAATTAAATTTTCGGGTAGCCTTTTTTTATTATTTTTGGGTCTCAGATTATTAGAGCCTTATATTTATATGTCACTTGCGCGTTCTTTTTGATTGTATTTACTCAAGAATTGGTAAATCTTATCCACACTACAGAATAAATGCTCATGCTTGACCATAGGCATGCCTATGGTTAAGGTGATGCATCTATAATTTTAGTTAACTATAAAACGGAGGACAAAATGTCATTTATAACCAAGGTCATGACTGTGACCGCATCTCTTGCTTTCCTGGCAACAACGGCTGCCGCGGAAGATGTACGTATTCGCATAGCAGGAACAGTACCTGCTGAACATTTCGGTAATGCTGTTCTTGAACAAATGGCAAAAGACATTGAAGATGCTGGTGTTGGCATCAAGGTGAAATATTTCCCATCTGGTCAGCTTGGCTCAGGCGAAGAACTTCTAGAAAGTGCTATTCGTGGTAATGTTGAGATGGTTCACGCAACAGTTTACGCTCAAAAAGACCCACGTCTGGAAATTAATAGCCTACCTTTCCTTGTTACAACAAAAGCGGAACTTGACGCCGTTTATGGTGATCAAAACTCTGAGTATAACAAAATCCTCAAAGAAATTCTTACTTCGTTTGGTATTCAGCCACTTGGTACAATCGGTGAAGGTCTTATTGGCATGATTGCAACTGAGCGTCCAAAAAACCCAACGGGACTTGGTAGCCAAGGAATGAATGTACGTGCATGGTCTTCTCAGATCGCAAAGCAAACAATGGAAGAGTTGGGCTATCAGGTAACAACGCTTAACTGGGCAGAAGTATTCCCAGCTGTTCAAGCAGGTACTATTGATGGTGCAATTTGCTGTACACCAGAATGGGCTTACACAACGTTTGCTGCAAGTGATGTAGGTAAATTCTATGTGCCTTATAATGCCTTCATTGAAAGCACTATGATTTATGCTAACCAAGACTTCTACAAAAAGCTTAATGATGAGCAACGTGCAGTTGTAGACAAAGAAACTGCAGAAGCTGCAGCTGAAATAAGTGCGCTAGCTTGGAAGCGTAGTGAAGGTTTTATGAAGCAACTAAAAGAAGCGAATTGGGAAATTGTTGAGTTCACACAAGAAGAACGCGATGCCATTAAAGCACACATTCAATCTACAGTTTGGCCTAATGTTGCGGATGTAGTGGGTCAAGATATTCTCGACCGCCTTACTGCTAAATAAAAATACAAGGTGGGTTTCAATATGAAATCCACCTTGCCTAAACAGGAGCAGTACAGGTTATGGAACTTACAGATCAACTTCCTCCAAAAACCGGAGCCATTGTAAGACGACTTTTACAATTAAAGTACGCTTTTTTAATGATATCGACATTTGTATTAGCGCTAACCTTCTTTTTGGTGGTTGTTTTGCGATATCTTTTGGAAAGCGATCTTTTCGCCTATGAAGAATGGTTGATGCCATTGTGCTTCTGGCTATTTTTTCTGGGTAGTGCCGTTGGTACGTATGAAGATACCCAGATTAAAGCGGATATTCTTGAAAGTTGGTTTAAAAATCCACGCTTCATTTGGTGGCGACGCGTTATTCTTACTATTGTCGAGTTAATTATTACGTGTTTCCTCGTTTATTGGGCTATATTAATGTTGCGTGACGAAATTGCCTCATACCCACAGTGGCAAACAACAATTGCCTTGCGCATCCCGTTTTTTGTTCCACGATTTGGTATATTCATCGGCTTTGTCTTTATGGCTTTCTACAGTGCGCTTCATCTTTACGTTTTGCTGAAACTGGGGATTGATGCTGTTACACAGCAAATGGAAGCTGATGCTGAAGATAGGTTAAAAAATACAGGTGAAACATCATGATTATTGCAATTTCTGTAATCTTAATCTGTGTTTTGCTTTTTGCAGGTGTTGCGGTTCCTATCGCATTTGGCGGTGTACTTTTATTTCTTGCTTATACTGGAGGTCATGACGTTTCGGGCTTTATGCCAACAGGTCATTGGAAAATGAATACGGTTGTTATTTTGGTAATACCGCTCTTTATTTTGGCTGGCGATATTATGAAAAATGGTCGTATTGCCGCCCCGATTGTTGGGCTTGCAGAGATGTTATTAGGGCGCATTCGTGGTGGCTTATCTGGGGCATCTGTTGTTGCTAGTGCAATGTTTGGTGCTATTTCGGGTAGTGGCGCTGCAACGTTAACGTGTATTGGTGCCGTTATGATGCCGCACTTGCGCAAGGCAAACTATCCTGAGGGCTTTTCTGCGGCATTATTGGTTGCAGCCAGCCCTTTAGGATTGTTAATTCCGCCAAGCTCTGCTCAGCTTATATATGCTTGGATTACGCAACAATCTGTATTGAAATGCTTTTTGGCAACAGTTGTACCTGGCATTATTGTTGCTTCATTATTAGTCATTATTAATCTGATTATGATGCGCAGAAATACTGATATTATCATGCCCGAACAAAACGAAGAGTTTATCAAGGCATTCACACGTAAAACATTTATCGCATTCCCCGCGCTTATGATGCCTATCATTATTCTTGGCGGCATTTACGGTGGGATTATGACACCAACGGAGGCTGCGGGCGTCGCTGTGCTTTATGCTATACCAATTGGTTTTTTTGTTTATCGTGGACTTAATTGGAAAACTTTCCTTGATACTTTGAAAGAGTCTGGCGTTACTATTGGTGTTGTAATGGTCATGATCTTTATGGTGTTGATTGTTAGCCGATTTTTAATATTTGAAGATATTCCAGGTTTGGCTCAGGATCTTATCTTCTCAATATCAGACAATCCAATTGTCGTATTGTTAATGATTAATTTAACAATGATACTGATTGGTATGATTATGGATGACTTTAGTGGTTTGATCTTAAGTGCAACTTTATTGCTACCAATCGCGCAAAGCGTTGGTGTCGATCCAATTCATTTTGCAGCTATTCTTGGCGTTAATCTAGGTATGGGTAATATTACTCCGCCTACCGCACCGCTTCTCTTCTTGGGAGCACGTGTTACAGGTGCACCGGTTGAGAAAATGCTTGGGCCAACCATGATTTTCATTATGTTTGCCTGGATGCCTACATTAGCGCTTACAACATTCTTCCCGCAGGTTGCCCTATGGTTGCCTGAACTGCTACTTGGCTAAGGCATGAGGAAATAATGTTACTTCGTCATTCTGCGTTATGAAAAAATCAGTATAGCAGAATGAATATGGTATCGTAATCGTCGGTGACGGCGGTCACGATCTTGCCTAGTACAAGAAACTGATAAAATAGAAGGTAATATAACTTTCAAGGATGAGCGTAAGTTTGAGTATAAAAAAAAGAGCTCCCAAAGCAGGCTCTATTTCAGCAGAAGACTGGATAGCTGCTTCACGTGACATGCTGATCAAGCGTGGAATTTCTGCCGTTAAGGTTGAACCTCTAGCGCGCAATCTGGGCGTTACTCCAGGAAGTTTTTATTGGCATTTTAAAAACCGCGACGCGCTTTATCATGCATTACTCAAAGACTGGTTGGCCTCTAATGTTCATCCTTTTATTGATGCGCTTGAAGAGGCTGCAACAAACCCGCGCGCGCAATATTTAGCGCTTGCTTATGTTTGGGTATTAAGCCCGCAGTTTAACGCGCCGCTGGATATTGCCATTCGTGAATGGGGTAAAACCTCAAAGCTTGCAGAGCGTACTTTGCGCTTTATCGACCACAAAAGGATTTCTTTATATCAATGGGTTTTTAAGGGCTTTGGCCACGAGAGTGTATCTGCGTTGGTTCGTGCTCGCACAATGTATTATCATCAGCTTGGGTATTACACCATTCGAATAGAGGAAAGTCTTGATAAAAGACTTTTGCAAATCCCCCATTATGCCGAAATTATTTCAGGCGATAATTGGTTGAAAGATTTAAAAACTGCAAAAGAAATCAAATATGCATTAGAAAATTTTCAGAGAAACGACAGCATTGAACATAGCATCGTGCCAAGGCGGGTTGTGGCGGCACTTGTATAGTTACCGATCTTAGTTTTTAATTTCAGGAAAAACATTCGCCCGCTTAACAACACCATAAACAAAACTTGTATCAATTGATCTGATGTGTCCGATTTTATGCAATTTTTGTCGAATGAAACGTTCGTAATCTTCAAGGTCAGATACAACAACACGCAAAAGATAATCTGCAGCTCCTGTCATGACATAACAGTCTAATACTTCAGGAATATTGCGAACCTCGGCTTCGAATTGTTCAACAATGTCTCCAGTATGTCCCTCAAGTGTAACGCGAACAAAAACGGTAACAGGCAAGCCGTAAGCCTCCGCATCCACATCGACATTATAGCCACGAATTACTTTTTGCTTCTCCAGGTTACGCAATCTGCGCAAGCATGGAGAAGGCGAGAGGTTTACGGTTTCTGCAAGTTCAAGATTGGTAATCCGCCCGTTCTTTTGCAAGGCTCGGATCATTTTGCGATCTGTTGCGTCTATTCGTTTTGATTTTGGCATATTATTCTAAAAAAATGTTTCAAAAGACAAACTTAGCAAGTTAATGCCTATTAATCCATCTTAATAAGCCAAAAGTTAAGAGTTTATTTAAATCTGCCAGGATGTAGCAAAAGCAGACATATCCTGAATAGGAGAACAAGATGTCAAAGAAACGACTTTACGGAGATGCAAATAGCAAATCTGCTTCGCGTAATGTTGGTGGTTGGATCAAGGATCTTGATCGCGCTCGCCAATCAGGCCCTTTCCTTGAAGCGCATCCGATGGATGCCATGGGCATGTCCACAAAGGCAGTTCATGCTGGAACCCATGATGATGCGCGTACAGGTGCTGTTGGAACTCCGATTTACCAAACCTCTACATTTATTCTGCATGAAGAAACCTACGAGTCGATTGAAGAAGGCTTTGGCCGTGATCGTTTCATTTACACTCGTTATGGCAACCCCTCCCAGTGGGCTGTTCAGGAAAAGCTTGCCTCCCTTGAGGGGGCAGAAAGTGCCCTGGTGTTTAGCTCTGGCATGGCTGCAATTTCCGCTGCAGTACTAGCCATGGTTGATGTGGGCGCGCATGTCGTCGCTGCAAGTGACCTTTATGGCGGCACTTACAACCTTTTCAATCAAGAATTTCCTTCACTTGGCATGTCAGCAACCCTGATCGATAGTTATGATATTGAAGCAATTGAAGCTGCCATCTTACCCAATACGCAAATCCTCTATTTTGAGACTATCACTAATCCAGTACTTAAAGTGGTGGATATACCGGCACTTGTTGATATTGCACGCAGACATAACTTGCGCTTAATCGTTGATTCAACTTTTGCGCCACCACCTGTCATGAAACCGTTGGAACTTGGTGTTGATTTGGTTGTCCATTCCGCATCAAAATACCTCAATGGTCATTCTGATCTAATTGCAGGTGCGGTGTGTGGTTCGCGCAAACTAATTGATATGATTTGGCCACGACTGCTCAACTATGGTGGTCAATTAGACCCTCATGCTGCATTCCTGCTTGAGCGTGGACTAAAAACACTCGACATACGTATGAAGGCGCATGAGAAAAGTGCAACCGCCTTGGCAGAGTTTTTGGAAACTCATCCAGCTGTTGATAAAGTGGTTTACCCGATGCTACCAAGCCATCCTGATCATGCTCGAGCCAAAGAGCTTATGAAGATGGGTACTGGCAATGTGACCTTCTTTGTAAAAGGAGGTGACCAAGCTGCTCTTAAGCTGATGGATCATTTGCATCTTCCAAAACAAGCAACAAGTCTTGGCGGAATTGAAAGCCTGATTAGCCTGCCTTTTAACTCGTCACAATCGACAATGACCTCCCGCCAGCGGGCTGATATAGGCATTCATACTGGCTGCGTTCGTTTGTCAGTTGGAATCGAAGATGCTGATGATTTGATTGCTGATTTTGATCAAGCTTTGAATGCTATTTACCAAATGAAAGGTGCCGCATAATGCGCAATAATATCCCAACAGCCGCCCTTAGTGAATTTATCAATGAAGTCTCTGAGACGCCAGAAGAAGGGCTGATGAGCTACGGTATTGAAATTGACTGGGAAACTGGTACACGCGCTAAAACATCTACAAAGCCAATGTTGGTTGGACCTCATAAGGTTAGTAGATCTTTTAGCTGGAAGGCTGATGAGCCTCGCCAACTTATGGGCAATAACCATGGCCCAAATCCGCAAGAGCTTTTACTTTCGGGGTTAGGTTCTTGCATGATGGTCGCTTTTGTAGCGGGTGCAACTGCTGAAGGTATTCAACTTGAATCCGTCAAAATTGACTTTGATGGTACTTTGGATTTGCGTGGCTTTATGGGATTGGGAACAAACGCTGGTGTTGGGTTCCCTGAAATCAATTATGTAATTGATGTTGTTGGCGATGGGACACCTGAGCAATTTGAAGAGTTGCATCGCAAAGCTGTTAAGC
Source organism: uncultured Rhizobiaceae group bacterium (assembly GCA_937944165.1). Taxonomy (GTDB): domain Bacteria; phylum Pseudomonadota; class Alphaproteobacteria; order Rhizobiales; family Rhizobiaceae; genus JAALLB01. Next base: position 6,912 of record CALDZF010000068.1, read on the forward strand.
ATAGCCCAAATGCACAAACAATTGTAAACCCAGTTGCGCTCACAGGTGAAATTATTAGCAAGCAAATTGAAGACTAAAACCAAAAACGGAGAAGCGCCATGACATCTAGACACCAGCATCTCAAAACAGTTGAACAACTTCTGCTTTGGCATTCACATTGGATGATCCATCACGCTAATCACATTCGTCCAAAAGCAGATGGTATTAAAGTTGGAGGACACCAGGCAAGTTCAGCCTCGATGGTGTCCATTATGACAGCGCTTTATTTTTCAACTTTGCGACCTGAAGATAGAGTTGCGGTGAAGCCGCACGCGTCTCCAGTTTTTCATGCTGCGCAATATCTTTATGGCAATCAAACTCGTGAGAAGATGGAAAACTTTCGTGGGTTAGGGGGGGTGCAAAGTTACCCTTCACGCACCAAAGATATTGATGATGTCGATTTTTCAACTGGCTCTGTTGGTCTTGGAGTAGCGATCACTTCTTTTGCGTCGATTATTCAAGATTATATTGCTGCAAAAGAATGGGGCAAAGGCGCTCCCATGGGCAGGATGGTGGCCTTGGTGGGTGATGCTGAATTGGATGAAGGTAACATCTACGAGGCTTTGCAGGAAGGTTGGAAAAATGACCTTCGTAATACTTGGTGGATTATCGATTATAACCGTCAATCCCTTGATGGAATTGTCCGTGAAGGACTGTTTGAACGGATAGAAAAGATATTTGATGCCTTTGGATGGGATGTTGTTAGGGTTAAACATGGTGCTTTGCAACGCGCAGCTTTTGAAGAGCCTGGCGGAGAGAAATTACGCGACTGGATTGATGCCTGTCCAAATCAACAATATTCAGCACTGACGTTTATGGGTGGTGCTGTATGGCGTAAGCGTTTGATGGATGACTTGGGAGACCAAGGTGATGTAACAGCGCTGATTGACAAACGTAGTGATGATGAACTCGCTGCATTGATGGAAAACCTTGGTGGTAATTGTGTTGAGACCATGGCAGATACATTTGATTCAATTGACCATGACCGCCCGACTTGTTTTCTTGCCTATACGATTAAGGGTTGGGGCACTCCAATTGCAGGTCACAAAGACAATCATGGCGGCTTGATGAACAAAACGCAATTTGGCGAATGGCAAGCTCATATGGGAATTTCTGAGGGGCAGGAATGGGAACGCTTTGCAGGAGTTGATGATGTTTCCTCACTGGAAAAATTTCTTGAAGAAGTTCCGTTTTTTGCAGCAGGGCCTCGACGTTTTTCTGATAACAAGATTAATGTACCCACTATTGAGTTCAGTAGTGATCGTGAAGTTTCTACGCAAACTGCATTTGGCAAAATTTTGGATGATCTCTCCAAGGGCGATAGTGAACTTGCAGAGCGTATTGTGACTACATCTCCAGATGTAACTGGCACAACCAGTCTTGGCCCTTGGGTAAATCGTCGTAAACTCTTTGCGCGTTCTGAACAGGCTGATGCCTTTATTGAACACCGTATTCCCTCTACAGCCAAATGGGCTTTTACACCTGAAGGGCAACACATAGAGCTTGGTATTGCCGAGATGAATCTGTTTCTGCTTTTAGGAGCAGCAGGTCTTTCCCATTCAATCTTTGGAAAGCGACTTATACCAATTGGTACAGTTTATGACCCTTTTGTATGCCGTGGTTTGGATGCGCTGAATTATGCTTGTTATCAAGATGCGCGGTTTATGATTGTAGGCACCCCTTCTGGAGTGACATTAGCACCAGAAGGTGGCGCTCACCAATCCATAGGCACACCTTTGATTGGCATTAGCCAAGACGGCCTTGCCTCCTTTGAACCTGCCTTTGCTGATGAATTAGCCGTTATTATGAAATGGGCTTTTGATTATATGCAACGCGATGGTGAAGACGATCCAGATGAACGCACCTGGTTGCGTGATGAAACTGGCGGAAGTGTTTATCTTCGTCTTACAACCAGCCCGATAGAACAACCCGGCAAACGCCATGATGATGCTTTCGTTCAAGGTGCTGTTGATGGAGCTTATTGGCTTCGTGAACCTGGCCCAAATTGCGACATCGTTATTGCTTATCAAGGTGCTGTTGCAACCGAAGCAATTCGTGCTGCTGGTATTATTGGTGAAGGTCGTCGCGATATTGGTGTACTTGCAGTTACTTCAGCAGACAGATTAAACGCAGGTTGGACAGCAGCACAACGCGCACGCTCACGTGGTAAAACTCAAGCTTGTTCTCATATTGAAACGTTGATGCAAAGACTACCGTCACATTGTAAGGTTATTACTGTAATCGATGGACACCCAGCAACACTTGCATGGCTCGGCAGCGTTGAAGGGCATCAAACAATTTCCCTAGGGGTTGAACATTTTGGCCAAACGGGAACCATTCAAGATCTCTATAAACACCATGGTCTTGATGCGGCTTCCATTGTGGAAAAGGTTGAAGGTCTGACAGTAGGTCGCAAAATCTGCCGATCTATTGCTGTTTAGAGAATGTGTTATTTAAGGTTTATGAGTCTTCAACCCAATTAGTTGTATTCATGATTGCTGCTGTACAGTTAATCTTTGGAAATCTGTTAAGAGCGTCAATATACGAGAGCCATACAAGAATATTAGTATATTTGGAAAGAGATAGGCCTGCTTCTCTATCGCTTCTACCACTGAAATTGTTAGAGATAATCCACCGATCATTTGTGCGTTATTTGCACCGCAAGCTAACAATTTTGTCACGCATTCCTGTTTAACTTTATAGTTGCAGCTTTACCTTCATGGAAATGTTTGACCGTCATGACACGCTCCTTTGAACAAGTTGATTAAGTAATGTTAGGTGGGCCATTTGGACAATCTATTAAATAGCCCCAACCACCATTTTCAAGTTTCTTGGCAACTTCAGTAGATTGGCCTTCAGCCATAATGGTGCCATCTGGCGCAACTACACTCCAGTTTGCTCGTAACATTGCAATATCGCCAACAATCACTTCGCTAAATACTTCACTTTTGATTTCAGGGCGTATCTCCATAAAATCCTGAAAAGCAGCCCGTGCGCCGTCTATACCACAACTAGGCGGTTGATCAGGTGGGAAGAAAATTTGACAATCAGGATGAAACATCGTTGTTATGCCTTCCAGGTCACCTTCTTGCAGATATGCACTGACACAATCAGCGATTTCACGGGGTTGGTTTGCAATTCTTTTGGTCATGTTTTTCTCAATCTTGGTTGGTGTTGGTAATAGTTTTAAAGTTCAAAAATCAAATGAACCCGCAGCTTTTACAGAATCAGGTAACCAGGTTTCCTGGATATGCAGCCATTTTATGGATACCCCCATTTCCATTAAAACTGTAGTCACTCGTGCGTTGATATTTTCAGATTGGGTCGCCCCAGCCTGCCACTCCGTATAAGTAGCAAGAACAAGATTTCCAATTTTATGTCGTATTGTGACATCGCGAATTTGAATGCGAAAGTCAGTATTCGACCCAAAACCTTTGTCGAATCCTTCTTTTAACATTGACCTACTGAGAATGTGTCCTTCAGGAGGAATAAAAATAACATCTTCATGTAGGTTGGTTAAAAACCGGGACTCGAGCTGATCTCGTTGTGTAGTTCCATTGAACCATTGTGTAAAAAAGTCGTGTAAATCGACGATCTCTTTGGTTACCTGTTCCAGGGTTGTCATGCGGTGAACTCCAAAAATCAGATTTAAGTTTTATTGGCTGGTCAAAATATTGTTTGGCTTAGGCAGGGCCATTGTTGTCCATATCCAGTATCATTCGCCATTCGTCATTTTCATCACGTTTGTAGACAAGTACCAAGCGGCCTTCTGGATTTCGTATGTCGCCTGTATCTCTCATTTTCATGGTGCCATAAAATCGGCCACAGACAACGGCTGTATCACCAAAGAATTGTAACTCTTCAATATCAAAACCAGACGTAATTTCAGCAGCCTCAATACGCGGAATATATTTGTCGCGTATTGCCTGCGTCCCAACCGTGACGGGTTGGCGTTCATTTACGGTGATTACATTTTTATCGCAGGTACTTACCATTTGCTCAATGTCGCCATTGTCCAGGCCACCATTCCAATCATTGATGATTGCTTCAATTTCTTCACGTTGTGTCATTATTTTTCCTTTAATTGGCTATTTGCCTCTAACATAGACTAATGCTATAGTTAGAAAAATACATAATTTGAATAACACAGTGATCGTTTATGCGAACAATTAGTCGTAGTAGTTTTGGTGATATCAGGATTTTTGTTGAAGTTGCGCGCAGGGGCGGTTTTCGCGCTGCTGCGGAGCATTTGCAGCAAGCTCCTGCATCGGTTAGTGAAGCTATACAGCGTTTTGAAGATAAATTGGGTGTAAGATTGTTTGAGCGTTCCACACGGTCTGTGGCATTGACCCCAATCGGCAAACAGTTTTATGAAAAGAGCCTTCCTGCTGTTACAGAGCTGGAAGGTGCTGTAAACGCTCTTGATGATCAAAAGAATGAAATTTCTGGTACATTACGGCTTTCCGCCCCTTATAGTGCTGGACCATTTTTCCTGGATGACCTGATTTCAAGCTTTGCAATTGCTTATCCTGCTGTTGATGTTGAAGTGATCTACGACGACAAGAAGATTGATCTTTACACAGCAGGCATTGATGCAGCAATTCGATCAAACACACTACTTGCACAAGATACCCATGCAGTTTCAGTTGGTCCAGAGCTTGCTATGTCTATAGTAGCTTCACAAGATTATCTTGCCCAAAAAGGCACTCCACAACATCCTAGCGACATTCTCAGTCATGACGCAATTTGTTATGCCTTTGGTTTTGGGGGGCAGCTCGCACCCTGGGGGTTTAGCGGTGTTGACGGCCAATATGTCATGCAACCCAAGCCAAGAATGGTTTCCAATGATATGCGAACACTTTTAAACTATGCGCAGAACGGTCTTGGGTTGGCTTATGTTTATGCAGGTATTGCAGCGCCCTATATTGAGAAAAACAATATGGTTTCTGTGCTTGAAGAACACCTTTCGCCTTTGCCGCGTTACTCGATTAATTATTTAAGTAAAAAGAATATAACGCCACGTTTAAGGGCATTTTTAGATTTGGCAAAAGTCTCTTCCAAATCATAATAAATTATTTCTAATATTTTTTACCGTTGTATAAGTTTACTTTAGCAACGTACTATCAAACAATATGTTTTACTCTTCATAAAAATCAAAGGTGATTTTACCACCTTGATCTCTTGTGGGTATGAGCGCGCGATATTCATCGCAATCGTAGAAATTTTCAGCAGACGCCATATCAGGAAACCGAAATACGGCTGTGATATGTGAACCCTTGTCATCGCCAAACATTGATTTTAAATATTTGCCTCGGACAACTACTTCGCCGCCATTTTTTAGCATGAGTGGGCCAGCAGCTTTTATATATGCTTGCAGTTTCTCTTCGTCTTTTATCTCTGTAAATACAATGTTTAAAATTGGCATTTTGTAACCTTGATTTTATGGATTATGTCTTGTGCATTATTGCACAATTTTAAGTTTATGTGCCTGCCCCTTGATGACCTTTTCCCTCTGCATAGGAGGCATAATATTGAATGAGCCGCTCTTCATAAGTTTCTTGATCTGGAGCTGATGCAATGAAAGCAGGTAAAGTAGTGATACGTTTAACCCAATCGGCGTATGCTTGCCAGCTTGTACCAGTGTCAGGTAACGAATAATCTCTAAAGCGAGGGTACAACAGCGCCATGCGCAATGCAAAAGGTGCTAAAGCAAAATTAATAATTCCTGCTCTCGCCTCGTCACTAAACCATTCACCAAGTGGCGCACCATCAATAAGCTCAAGCAAATTAAGTTCAAGTTGCTCTTTAGCTTCTTCCCATTCTTCGCAACCTTTTGGGTTGGTTAAAACACGATAATAATTAGGCGTAATCTTACGATCTATATGAGCAAGCCAAAATTTTTGATCTGCACGTTTTATAACGTCTTGCGAAAAGCCTTTGCCCTCTGATTTTATATCAGATAAAAATTCCATACTTTCAATTGAGCCTGGAACACTCATCTGTTTTTTATCCGGTTTACTCACCTGAATAACAGGAACAGTTCCCTGATTGCGTGATATATCTAGCCATTCGGGTGACTTATTATAAGGGTCAACGGTTACAGTATTATAAGGTAAGCCAAGATACTCGATATACGCCCATGTTCGCTGTGCGTACGGGCAATACCAAGCAGTGTAGAGGTTTAAATCCAATGAAGCCATATTGTATTGAACCTTTCAAAATTTAAAAATGCTTTTACGTGTATATTGTTTTCTAAGAAGTAATTATCCCGCATAACTTTTTTATAAACAAGTCAAATGCGGCCAAATTCGTCTTCAATTCTTATAATATCATCTTCTTCAAGATAGGAGCCAGTTTGAATTTCGATGATCTCCAACGAAATCTTACCAGAGTTTGACAAACGATGAATAGAACCCTGTGGAATATAAGTGCTTTGGTTTTCTGTAAGCGTTATGTGCTCATCATTAATCTGAACATCAGCGGTTCCACTTACTACAATCCAATGCTCTGCACGGTGGTGGTGTTTTTGAAGCGATAAACTCTTGCCTTGTCTTGTTGTAAAAGCTGAACAATATCACTAACACTTTGCGCATCAGAAAGCTTACCAACATATGCAGCATCCTCACTCAATATAACCACTGCATCTTCAAGGCCACTCACTGCAACACGCATGTTCTCTGACAAAACAAGAGAATTCTTTGTTTTGTTTAGTGTGATAGGGCCAATTCCAACGTTATGGTGTTCGTCTTGTTCGCCCATTTTCCAAATCGAATCCCATGACCCCAGATCAGACCATTCGAAGCTAGAGGGTACCACGGATACGGATTTTGATTTTTCAAAAATAGCATAATCAAACGAAATTGCAGGTGATTTTGAAAAGCTATCTTCGTCAAGGCGGAAAAAGTCTAAGTCCACTTTAGCTTTGCCTACAGCAGCTTGTGGAGGTGCGAAGTTGATTTGGTGTTCAGCAAGTTGGTTAGTGGAGATTAAAAACAAAGCCAAAATAAACAAAAGCAAATGAAGTTGTTGTAATTTTACTTGCTTAACGAAAAGCTTTAATTAATGTATAACAAAAGTCAGACCTAACGGAGAAAATTATTATGGTATGGAATACACCAAAGATTATCGAAGTATGCTGTGGAATGGAAATCAGCCGTTATATGCCTGCTGATGACCAAGAACCAATTCTATTTTAAAAAGGATTAATCAATCGGAGCGCGTAGAGTGAAACATAATTTACGTGCACTGGTTTTGGGTTCTGCTGCAGGCGGTGGCTTGCCGCAATGGAATTGTGGATGCGCCAATTGCGTAAACGCTCGTTCTGGTATTGATATATTGCCGCAAACTCAATCCTCACTGGCTGTTACCGTAAACAATACAGATTGGGCAATCCTTAATACGTCGCCCGATATTCGCACACAAATACAAGACAACCAACAACTACATCCAACAGGACTTCGTGATAGCCCTGTGAATAGTATATTGCTGACCAATGGTGATATTGATCATATTGCAGGGCTATTGATCTTACGTGAAAAACATCCATTCAAGGTGTTTTTAACCCGTAAAATAGCAAAGGTGATTTCGCAAAATTCCATTTTCAATGCACTTGATCCAGAGTTTGTCACTTTTCATGAAGTGGCGTTAAATCATCCGTTTGAACTGGTAAAAGGGCTTGAAGCAGAGCTTTTTGCTGTGCCTGGCAAAGTGCCATTGTTCATGGAAGAGGGTAATGTGATAACTGATCTTGAAGGTGAGCAGACGGTAGGGGTTCGTTTGCAAGCGCAAGGCAGTGAATGCATGTGGTACATTCCAGGATGCGCTAAATTAACGGATAACCTCAAATCCCGATTGAAAAATGCATCTCTGGTATTTTTTGATGGTACGGTATTTAATAACAACGAAATGCAAACAACAAAAGTAGGTATAAAGACAGGTGCGCGCATGGGGCATATGCCTATGAACGGTGAACAAGGGTCTATTCAGGGTTTTTCTGATCTTAATGTTACCAGAAAAATCTATGTCCACATCAATAATACAAATCCTGTGTGGGACAGAAAATCCGAAGAGCGCAAGATTGTTGAGCAGGCAGGTTGGGAAATTGCACGTGATGGAATGGAGGTTACTCTATGACAAATGCACAATCGTCTAAAGAATTTGAAGCAAGATTGCGCCAAATTGGTTCAGAGCGTTATCATGACAAACATCCGTTTCACAAGCTTTTGCATGAGGGTGGTTGTTCGCCGACACAAGTGCGTGCATGGGTTATAAATCGGTTCTATTACCAAAGCCGTATTCCTATGAAGGATGCGGCATTCTTATCACGTTGTGGAAATGCCGAATTACGCCGTGCATGGCGATCCAGGATTGAAGACCATGATGGCGCAATAGGAGAGGGTGGTGGTATTCGACGCTGGCTCAAACTGGCAGAAGCGGTTGGGCTTGATCCTGACTATGTTGAAAGTTGCGATGGGGTTTTGCCGGCAACCAGATTTAGCGTCGATGCTTATGTGTATTTTGTCCGTGATAAACCTTTGCTTGAGGCCATCGCTGCATCCCTGACTGAACTTTTTGCACCAAAGATTCATGCTAATCGCATTGAAGGTCTTTTAAAAAACTATGAGTTTGCAGACGATAACTCACTTTCCTATTTCAAACATCGATTAAAAGAAGCGCCAAAGGATGTAGCTTTTGGACTGGATTGGGTCTTGCGCCATGCTGACACATTGGAAAAACAGGATGCTGCTGCCAATGCACTGATTTTTAAAACAGACGTATTGTGGTCACAACTTGATGCGCTTAGCGCTGCCTATGTAGAACCCGCACGCGTTCCACCAGGCGCTTGGCAGGAGGGGCAAGGGCTACTTTCTATAAAACAAAATAAGAGCAAGGTTGCATCATGACGGATGTTTCGCTTTCAAAAGAGAGTATTGTTTCCTTTCCGCGTGGAGTTCGTATCAAAGAAGATAAGGTTCGTGAGAGAACCATACTGGTTGCACCAGAACGCACAGTTGCACTTGATGAAATTGGAGTTGCTATCTTATCTATAGTTGATGGTGAGAAAATACTTGCTGAAATCGTTGAAGAATTAAGCGCCAAATACAACGCCCCAAAGCAACAGATAGGTAATGATGTGGTTGCCTTTATCAAAGACCTGCAAAATCGCGGATATCTGGATGTTAAATCATGAGTGCCATGTCAAAAGAACTTTCAGGTATTGCGCCACCGCCAATGGCTATGCTGGCGGAACTCACGCATCGTTGCCCGCTTGCATGTCCTTATTGTTCCAATCCACTTGAGTTGAAGTCGGTTGCGCAGGAGCTTGCGACAGAAGAATGGATACGTGTATTCCAGGAAGCTTCCGAAATGGGTGTGCTTCATTTACATCTTTCTGGCGGTGAACCTGCATCCAGAAGAGATTTGTTAGAACTTACCAAGGCTGCAGTTGACTGTGGTCTTTATACCAACCTGATTACATCCGGCATTGGCATCACTGAAAAGCGACTTGATGCGTTAGCAGATGTAGGGCTTGATCACGTGCAACTTTCAATTCAGGGTGTGGATCAAAAACAGGCTGATAGGGTTGGTGGTTATAAAGGGGGCTATGAGCGCAAACTCAAGCTGGCTGCTTGGGTGCATGCAACTGGTATTCCGTTGACGGTAAATGCAGTCTGTCACCGAACCAATATGGATGATGTGCCTGCCATTATTGAACTCGCCCTGGAGTTGGGAGCAAGACGACTAGAGATTGCAACGGTACAATTTCATGGCTGGGCCATTAAAAACCGTGCGCAACTGATGCCAACGAAAGGGCAGGTTGAGGCCACAACCAAAATTGTTGAAAACGCACGCAATGCGCTGGAAGGCAAGCTTGTTATTGATTATGTACCAGCGGATTATTACGCTACCTATCCCAAAGCCTGTATGGGCGGATGGGGCAGGATTGGTATTAATGTTGATCCAACCGGATTAGTGCTTCCATGCCATGCAGCAGAAAGTATTCCCAGTTTGACATTCGATAATGTCAGGGAAAAATCCTTACAAGACATCTGGTATCATTCAGATGCCTTTAATGCATATCGTGGTACAAAATGGATGCAGGAGCCATGTCGTTCATGTGATAGAAAGTTGGTAGACTTTGGTGGTTGCAGGTGTCAGGCAATGGCGATAGCGGGTGACGCGAAGGCTACAGACCCTGCATGCCACAAATCCCCTCTTAAAGCCAAATTACTGGAATTGGCAAATGAACAAATCAGACCAGACCAAAACGCACCGTTTATCTATCGCGGTCGATATAACTTTCCATAAAAGTTAGAAAACTCTAAACGCACCGCAATTTCAAAGATAATATTTCGAGCCAAAATGCGTTATAAAAAGTTATTTTGAATCTACATTATCATCATCGATAGCAGTGTATTGAAAACGTCGAACCTTCTCACCGCGTCTCCCTTTGAATGTCAGGAACTTAACATCCATTTGAATATGGTGTCCGGGAACTTGTTTATTATAACGCTTGGTATGCACTTTACGTAATCGAGTTCCTCTGGGAAGGCGGTTTATTCCATTGCGTTTTAATATCCTTGAAACGGTAGCGCTTGCTATATTGATGTCGTGATATCGTTGCAGATACCATACAATTTTAATGGGTCCGAGATGATATTTGCGACGAAAATAAAGAACTTTTTCTTCGATCTCTAATGCTGTCCTGTTGTAGTGTTGTATGGGTATGGATGGGCGGTTAATTAAACCAGTCTCACCGTGTTTTGCGTAAACTTCACGCCACCTGTAAAAACTTGATCTGCCAATACCAAAATATCTACATGTTTTTACGACACTGCCAATATCTTCTGGACTTGCCGCGGATAGCTTCCGCATCCTTGAATTGAATATTAGCCATGAAGGAGAAATATCATGGCGAAGCTACACACAGAAGAATTTAGACAAGAGGCCGTTCGGATTGCACTAACTAGCGGTTTGCCTCGAAGGCAAATAGCTGAAGATTTAGGTGTTGGG
>CALDZF010000069.1 GCA_937944165.1 uncultured Rhizobiaceae group bacterium
ATTTGCAAAACTAGTCATTTTGGAAAGCACGGCTTTAACATCAAGCATAACATCTTCACTATCCAGATAGACAGGTTTGCCCGATTGATTGCGAAGCGCCGTATGGAGAACAGCTCGGTCTTCTGTTGTATTTAACCTTGCGCCCTTAAACATTGCATCTCTTTGCTCAGGAATACCTATTTCATCTGCAACTTTAATTAACAGTTCAAAAGATTTTTGATCTAATCTATTTTTAGAATAATCAAACAGCAGTCCGTCATTGCGGACAGACATTTTTTGAAATCTATGGCTATCGGCCGCGAACATATCACGCATGTGCAACATTTGAAGCCTATCGCGCTCAGCTACAAGCTTGTCCATATAATCAATAAGTGTAGAGTTTTTCATTCAAAATTCCATATAGGCAGCGCGGGTGCAGATGACATAAATTGGAATTATGTCTAAATTGCATTAAACCACTCTAAACTTAACGGATTCGAAATCAAAGAGAGATTCACATGCGAACCACAAAAGGCCAGGCAATTCATCTTAAAAATTACAAAGAGCCTGAATATCAAATTCGTATTGTTGATTTGGATATCAATTTACACGCAACCGAAACACGCGTTAAATCTAAATTTACCGTTGAGCGCCAAAAACAAACTGAAAAAGATGCGCCACTTATACTTGATGGTGATGAATTATCACTGATAACCCTTCATATAAATGGCAAGCGCGTTGATAAAAACGACTACAAAGAAACACCAACGCAACTTATTATCAAAAAACTCCCGAAGACAAAAACCTTTGAAATAGAAATTGAAACCGAGATTAATCCTACAGCCAATACTAAACTTATGGGGCTTTACCGTTCCAGCGACAATTATTGCACACAATGTGAGGCAGAGGGTTTTAGGCGTATAACGTATTTTCTTGATCGCCCGGATGTTCTGGCAGTTTATACCACACGCTTGGAAGCCAGCAAAAGAGAAGCGCCTGTCTTGCTTGGCAATGGTAACCCTGTAAAAAAAGGTTCTGCAGGAAAAGATCGCCATTATGCTATTTGGCATGATCCCCATCCCAAACCATCTTATCTGTTTGCGCTAGTTGGTGGTGATTTGGGAGCTATTCACAAGCCTTTCAAAACCATGTCAGGCCGCGAAGTAAAACTTGGAATTTATGTTGAAAAAGGAAAAGAGGGCAGCACTGATTATGCAATGGATTGCCTTATTCGTTCTATGAAATGGGATGAAGAGGTCTTTGGGCGTGAATATGATTTGGATGTTTTTAATATTGTTGCCGTCTCTGATTTCAATATGGGGGCAATGGAGAACAAGGGACTTAATATCTTTAATGATAAATATGTCTTGGGTGATAAAGATACAGCAACAGATGCGGACTATTCAAATATTGAAGGTATCATTGCACATGAATATTTCCATAACTGGACAGGCAACAGGATTACATGCCGAGACTGGTTTCAACTTTGTTTAAAAGAAGGCCTTACAGTTTACCGTGACCAAGAGTTTTCTTCAGACGAACGCTCAAGACCTGTAAAACGTATCGCAGATGTACGTGGGTTAAAGGCTTCTCAGTTTCCTGAAGACGCAGGGCCGCTTGCACATAATGTACGACCAGAAACCTATAGTGAGATTAATAACTTTTATACAGCAACCGTTTATCAAAAAGGTGCTGAACTTATCCGAATGCTGACAATTATCATAGGGGATAAGAAATTTAAAAGAGGTATGGATCTATACTTCAAACGCCATGATGGTGATGCAGCTACTATTGAAGAATTTATCGCCTGTTTTGAACAAGCTGCAAAATTTGACTTATCACAATTTTTGCTTTGGTACTCTCAAGCTGGCACACCGCTTTTAAATGCGTCTTCACACTATGATAAATCAAAAGCTATTTTTACACTCGAATTGGAACAATTTACACCTTCAACACCTGGTCAAAAACGCAAACGGCCTGTGCATATCCCTCAACGTATTGGCTTAATTGATAGTGAGGGCAAGGATATGAAATTATCCAAAGTTGAAGGTGCAGAAATTGAAAATGACGTTCTTCATCTAACCAAAAGAAAACACAAAGTAATTTTTCATAATATAAAAGAAAAGCCAGTATTAAGTCTTAATCGGGCTTTTACCGCCCCTATTACCATTGATTATCGCCAAAGCGCAAATGACCTCGCATTTTTAGCTGCAAATGATGTTGATACATTTAGCCGTTGGCAGGCATATCAAACTTACGCTACCAAACTTCTTATTACCGGGAGCAAGGCAATAAGAGCAGGCAAGGTAATGAAAATTGATCAAAAGTTTCTGGATATTTCGAAAGACGTTTTAATTGATGAGACATTAGAACCTGCTTACCGATCAACTATCCTTACTATACCAAGCTATGGCGACCTTGCTCAAGCGATAGGTAAAAACATAGACCCTGATGCAATTAACAAATCGCTTTATCAACTAAGCAAGGCGCTTGGTAAAACTTTTGAACCTTATCGTAAAGAACTATTGAAAAAGATAAAGTCAACTGGTGAGTTCAGTTCAAGTGCATCAGAGGCTGGCAAACGAAGTTTAATAAATACTATTATGCTTTACGCGGTTATCTGCAAATCCAAATCAGCTCTTACAGATATAATCAAGCAATACAAAAAAGCAGATAACATGACCGATCGTTTTAATGCTTTACGAACAATTGTTCATTTTCATCCTATCAAAGCAGAGCGTGAGAAAGTCCTAGATGATTTTTACAAACGTTATCATAAAGATCATATTGTCTTGGATAAATGGTTTGCAGTTCAAGCTTCACGCCCTAGCACTTCAGCTATTTCTCAAATTAAAAAACTAATGAAACACAAAGATTTTACGCTTAACAATCCAAACCGTTTTCGTTCTCTCATGGGTGTTTTTGCAATGGCCAATCAACAAGCTTTTAATGCTGCAAATGGAAATGGCTATATGTTGATGGCGGATACCTTGATTAAACTTGATAAGATTAATCCTCAAGTTACCGCCAGAATGCTAACTGCATTTAGGTCTTTTAGTTCATTGGAAAGTTCCAGAAAAAAACTGGCTCTAGCTGCACTCAAAAAAATTGAACAATCTGGAGAACTGTCACGCGACACGGCAGATATACTAGGGCGAACACTTTCTGGATAATTTTTTTTACACCGAAGTTAAAATAAATCATAATTGGGTCTAGACAAGAGGATTCCTCATGATTCATTGTAGAGCTGATTCGATAACGCGGCGTTAGTCGAAATTAAAGAACAAATGAGGAGGCCTGCGATGTCTCAAGCGGAGGCGCATAACATGCGACACCGTAAGGGTTTATTGCAACTGAAAGGTGATAATTCTGCAAATATAATTGCAGGTTACGCCCAACAGTTGAGCCATCCTGCATACGAAAAGCTGCTAAAATCAGAAACATTTTTACGCCGGTTAGTGCCGGCGTTAATTGTTTTATTTTTGGCCATAGCCGGCATAGCAAGATGGATGTCGCTGGATAATCAAGCTGAGATAATCCGCCAACAAGCAAATACCGAAATGCATTTCATTGCTGAATTAACAGAACAAAGATTTGCTTCATTTCTGCAATCACAAAATACAGCAATACATTCCTCACAAATACAAAATATCTTAGCAAATACGGTACCAGCAAAACATAGGGCGGAAGGACGTAGCGCTGTTTTAACGGATAGAGATGGTTCTATCATCGCAAGTATTCCTTACCGTCCTGAAATTTACGGCAAACAGTTGGATACATTATTAAGTAACGTTCTGTTACTAACCACATTTGGCGAGCGAGCCGAAGCCAGAACAATAAAAACTCAATCAGGTGAGCCTGCACTTGCTGTTCATAGAATCCTAGCAAAACCTTTTGGTGGGATAACGCTTATTCAACCTGAAAGTTTTATCTACGCAAATTGGCGCAATGATGTTTCTTTGAACGTAACACTCTTTGTGGGCACTTCATCTATTCTTCTCGTTATACTTTACGCCTATTTTGCGCAAAGTGCGCGCGCGCGCGATGCTGACAGTATTTATCATGAAGTGCAAAATCGTTTTGATACAGCTTTAATGCGTGGCGGTTGTGGCCTTTGGGATTGGGATCTCTCTCACGGTCAATTTTATTGGTCAAAGTCCATGTTTGAACTCCTAGGGATGAAACCACGTGATGAGATCGTTGGTTTTGCGGAGGTTACTAAAATTGTCCATCCGGACGATGTTGATCTTTATGCTTTAGCATGCCGCGTATTAAATCAAAACCTTACACAGGTTGAACAAATTTTTCGAATGAAAAATGGCAACAATCAATGGCGCTGGATTAGACTTAAAGTTGAAATAGCTGGCGTTGATTCTTCACGACCACGATTGGTTGGCATTGCAGAAGATATTACAGAACAAAGAAATGCAGAGCATGCTAACTATCAAAAAGATATGCGTTTGCATGATGCTATAGAAAATTTGCCTGAAGCATTCGTGCTTTGGGATGATCAAAAACGTTTGGTAATGTGTAACTCAAAATACCAACAACTTCACCAATTAGACCCCACATGGGTAAGTGCCGGGATGCCTTATGATGCGGTAATGAAAAAAGCAAATACACCTCAGGTAACAAACGAAAAAATAAGAAGTTTAAATAATGATGAGCGCACCCGTACATTAGAAGTTCAACTTGATGATGGGCGCTGGCTACAAATAAACGAACGCCGTACTAAAGATGGAGGGTTTGTATCGGTTGGTACAGACATTACCCCTATTAAACTTCATGAGACGAAACTTATGGAGTCTGAAAAACGTTTAATGGCTACAATATCTGATCTTGAAAAATCAAGAGTAAGACTGGAAGAGCAAAAGAAGGCTCTTGCTGAAATGGCTGAAAAATATGCAACTGAAACACATAAAGCAGAAGCAGCCAACCAAGCAAAGTCAGAATTCCTTGCAAATATCTCCCATGAATTACGCACGCCACTAAATGCAATTATCGGGTTTTCTGAAATTATGAATGAGAGCATGTTTGGACCTCTTGGCTCAGAAAGATATGAAGAATACGCGCGTGATATATACGAAAGCGGAAGCTACCTTCTTGGTATGATTAATGATGTTTTGGACATGTCTAAAATTGAAGCAGGTCGTTTTGAGTTAGATTACGAAGTCTTTAATCTTGATGAAATGATTGAAGAAACAATGAGAATTGTTTCGCATCAATCACAAGAAAGAAACCTGCAAATTGAAGATAATGTCTCCCCAAAATTAGAAATAGAAGCAGACAGACGCGCAATAAAGCAAATCCTAATTAATCTCTTATCTAACGCAGTCAAATTTTCAAAAGATAGCGGAAAAATAAAAATTAAAGCACGCAAACGTGGTGATTGCGTTACTATTTCTCTTGAAGATAATGGAATTGGCATCTCAAGGCAGGATTTGAAAAAACTAGGCAAGCCTTTTGAGCAAGTGCAAAATCAATTTACAAAAAGTCATAAAGGGTCAGGCCTTGGTTTGGCAATATCACGTTCCTTAACCGAAATGCATGGCGGCGCAATGAAAATCCGATCTTCGAACGGAAAAGGCACAATTGTTTCACTTAGAATACCAATTACCAAAGAAAGCTATCGCAAAGAAGCTGCTTAAAACGAATTTGATTACCCTGCCAACTATGCCCGGACTTACTGAGTTCGGGCTTTTTTTGTCTTCAAGAGGGCGTTAAAGATAGCTCTAACATCTTTTTGAAGTGACTTTAGATACGCTTCCGATGAAGCCAAGTCCGGCAAATCCATTGATGAATAAATTATTTCCAGGTACCCTTTTGGAACTGTGTGAATATCGAAATCATCTCCAATACAAATACGTTGATACTGCAACAAGGCATTATAAACATCATAAGCATGAAGCAATTTTTCTTTATCAGACTTGGAAAAATCTTTCTCATCGGCATTTGCTAGAATGATTTTTGTTCCTGTTTGCCCATTAGAACCATTTTTAATCGCCAGCCATTGCGCAATAAACTCTATATCTAAAAAACCACCTGAAGCTGTTTTTAAATCCCAAATATCTTTGCTGCCCTTTTCTCTTTCAATACGATTTCTCATATCCAGGATTTCTTTTTCAAGTACAACGCTATTTTTATGTTTGGCAAGTATTTCAGGAATTTGCGTTTGCAATCTTTCAGATAATTCATCATCGCCAGCAACAGGCCTGGCACGTGTCAAGGATTGAGCCTCCCAAATCCAGGCTTCTTCTTGCTGGTATTTTATAAATCCGTCTATATGAGTTGCTAATGGCCCTGCATTGCCTGAAGGCCTAAGTCTGAAATCCAAATCAAATAGCTTACCCTCTGCCGTAGGAGAACTCATCGCAGTTATGAATCTTTTCATTAGACGAATAAAATATAGTGATGTTGGTAAAGGTTTTTCACCATCAGATTCTTCAACACTCGTATCAAAGTCATAAATAAAAATCAGATCAAGATCCGACGTTGCAGTTAATTCTCTACTACCAAGGCGCCCCATTCCCAGAATGCAGATTTTAGAATCTTTAATTACGCCATGACGCTTTTCAAACTCTTCTGTAACGCACTTCAACATGGAATTTATAATAACTTCCGCCAAGTCTGAGAAAGCTTGTGCAACATTATCGACTGAAAGCGTACCAGCAAAAAACTGACATCCAATCATAAATTGTGTTTGCAAGAAGAATCTACGCGCTTCATCAAGCGCAGCTTCATATTCTTGACTACGTTTCAATCCAGCATCTAAAATGTCCCCAAGCGCATTTTTATTAATAAGACCTGCACCAAATTGCGGATCAATTATAGCATCAAAGATATGCGCTCTTATTGTAATTTGATCCGCCATTCTTGGAGCAACACTTAAGATTTTAATCAGTAAATTAAACAGGGAAGGATTGGTTTTAAGAATTGCAAATAGTTGAATCCCACTGGGAAGAGCAGAAAGAAAACGGTCAAACTTAAAGATCACTTCGTCAGGTTTATTAGCACTTGAAAATGCTTTCAACAGATCAGGGATGAGTTCAGTAAGCAATTCCCTCGCCTGTGTTGTACGCAAAGCTGGCAATCGCGCTACATGCCAATTCTTAATTACTTTTATAATTTCACTAGGGCGTTGAAATCCCATCTCACTTAAAGTTTTGATCGTTTCAGGGTCTTCATCATCCCCAGTAAAAACCAGGTTCCCGCTATCAAACCCCAAGGCTGTTGCAGTTTCAAATAGCTCTGAATAATACTTCTCTACTGTTTTAAGTTTTGAAGTTATCAAATGCGAAAACTCTTTTACGTCACGCTCTCCTGACATAAACGCTATTCGCTTTAGTTCTTCATTTGAAGTTGGCAAGAGATGAGTTTGACCATCGTCTACCATTTGCAAGCGATGTTCCAAGTTGCGTAAGAACCAATACGCCTGAGATAATTCGTCAACTGCGGCTTTTTCTATCCAATCGCTTTCATAAAGCGAATGAAGTGCCGTGATTGTTTCATTCTTGCGCAACGAAGGGTTTCGCCCTCCTGCAATCAGTTGTTGCGTTTGAGCAAAAAATTCAATTTCACGAATGCCACCACGTCCTAGTTTTATATTATGCCCAAGTACAGCAATCTCACCATGCCCCTTGTGAGCATGAATTTGACGTTTGATGGATTGAACATCATTGATAGCAGCAAAGTCCAAATACTTACGCCAGATAAAGGGCTCTAGTTCTTTTAAAAAAGATTGACCCGCCTTAACATCGCCCGTTATTGCACGGGCTTTTATCATGGCAGCACGTTCCCAGTTTTGCCCCTGCCCTTCATAGTAATTCAAAGCTGCAACAATAGGAATTACAAGTGGCGTTGAAGAAGGGTCAGGCCGTAAACGCAAGTCCATTCGAAAGACGTAACCATCGCCAGTTCTTTCTTGCATTAATTTGATTAACTTCTTCGCCATGCGTGAAAGCAGACTTACCGGATCATCCGTATTCAATATGATCTCTGCCGCATCATCAAAAACAAAGATCAAATCAATATCACTGGAATAGTTTAACTCACTAGCGCCAAGTTTCCCCATTCCCAAGATGATAAAACCGGACTCTTTTTGAGGAATGTCTGCATATGCAAGTTTGATTTTGCCTGCTCTGTGGTTTTCCAGTAGAACAAAGTCAAGGCATGCTGAAAGTGATATAATTGCAAATTCGGATAATACAGAAGTGACTTTATTACAATTCCACCAACCACCCAAATCTGCTATGCCACACAGCAGCGCTATTTGCCGTTTTGCAATACGTACTGAAGCCATAAATTCAACTTCATCTACCATATCCAGACCGCATGATCTCGTTTTAAATAAGATATCATGAAAGCTTTTTTCAAGTCCATTTTCTAACAGATTTGATAGAAAATTCGCTTCTTTAAATGCGCAATCTTTTAAGTAAGGTGAAAGTTGAAATATAGTTGAAAAAAAATCAATTAAATTAGTTGGCACTTCATTATTTGATTTTAATAAAGCCAAAACGTCAGCCTGAATTTGAGTAAATTGCGTTTCTTCAAAAACAGGAAGTTGTTTGGGGATAATTTGGAAATCAGAAAACATCCGATTAATCCTGACATGGAATTTTTAAAATTGCATTTAATCCAGGACTATTATCTTCCAGATAAAAAATACCATTATGCATTTTGGAAATCGCTTTTACCATTGATAGACCAAGACCATAACCGCTCATATTACGTGATTTATCAAGTCTGACAAAGCGCTCAGTTACGCTTAATTTATCAGCATCTGGAATACCAACACCATCATCTAAAACACTTATGAAAAGGTTATTATCTTTTAGATATGATGCAATTATTATTTTATCACCACCATACTTAAGAGCATTATCCAGTAAATTGGCAATTGCTTGTGACAACAACTCTCGATTTCCCTTGAGGTTAAATGATTGAGGCGTGTCCGTTTCTAAAGTTAAAGACTTTCCTTCTTCTTCAGCTAACGCCTCATAAAGCTCATGGACATCGCTTAATATATCCAAGATATTTAATGCCTCCATCGAGGCAACCGTTGAACCAGACTCTACACGTGAAATCATCAATAAAGCATCAAACGTTTTTACAATACCATCACAATCTTCAATGATTTCAGCGATTGCGTCTTGTTGTTCTTTTGGTTTTTTATCCAGCGTAAAGGCTTGTTCTGCTTTATTGCGAAGACGTGTGATTGGTGTTTTTAAATCATGAGCAATATTGTCAGACATTTGTTTTACACCATCATCAAGATCATTAATTTTATCCAGCATGTGGTTGAGATTTTGGGAAAGTCGATCATATTCATCATGAGAACCTGTAATTGGCAAACGCTCAGACTTGTCACCATTCATAATGCGATGTGAAGATTTTGAAACTTGGTCAATTCTTTTTAGTGCACGTCTTCCAACAAAAAACCACGTTAACAAACCAAGTGCTACCATTGCAGCTAATGCTAATTTGAATCCGTGCTCCACAACCTTGCGGAAGTCTTCATATTCGCGCACGTCGCGCCCAACTAAAAGCTTCATACCGTTTGGCACTTCAAGGATCCGAGCAATGGCGCGATGCTCTTCGTTGACTTCATCATCGTAACGCTCATATTTAAATGGCGCTCCTGTCCACCCAATTTTATCAATAATACCGTTTTGTAACTTTGGTACATTACCAGCGATAATTTCTCCTTGAGGGTTTACAAGGATATAAAGATTGGCACCAGGTGCACGTGCACGCCTTTCCAAGGTTCTGGCAAGAAAGTTAAGTCCGCCCCTTCTGTAGATACGCGATAAACCAGCCACTTCATTATCGATAGAAGTTTGATATTGGTCGCGCAACACATTGACCGTTGCGCCCGTCATGTAAAAAACAATACCTACCGCAACAATACCGAAAACAAGCGTATAAATAAGTGAAAGTCTAATAGCAGTTACGCGAAAAAGCTTTGTAATTTTTCTAATCATTACATAGCTTCTTCTGGTATTTGCAACTTGTAACCTGCGCCTCGAATAGTATGCAGCATCGGCTTTTCAAAATCTTTATCAATTTTACCACGCAGTCTGGATATATGAACATCAATGACATTTGTTTGTGGATCAAAATGATAATCCCATACTTTTTCAAGCAACATTGTACGCGTAACTACAGTGCCAGCATTTTGCATCAAATATGCCAGCAGACGAAACTCGCGGGGTTGAAGAAGTATTTTTTGCCCCTCTCTTTCAACTTCACGCGATAGTCTGTTTAATTGAAGCGTGCCTACTTTTAACACTGCCTCACTATCATCATTTCCAATGCGTTTTGAAAGAACTTCCACGCGCGCTAGAAGCTCCGAGAAAGCATAAGGCTTAGTAAGATAATCATCACCACCAGAGCGCAAACCTTCTACGCGATCATCAACCGTGCCTAAAGCGGATAATATAAGAGTGGGTGTCTGGATACCATTTTCGCGCGCTTGTTTTAAAAGGCTAAGCCCATCAAGCTTAGGTAACATTCTGTCCAGAATAAGAACATCAAATTGCTCATTTACGGCAAGGTGTAAGCCAGTTTCGCCATCCTTTGCATGGGCAGGGTTATAACCCACTTCACCAAAAGCTTTAATCAAAAACTTTGCAGCTTCTTCATCATCTTCAACGATTAATATCTTCATAGCGTAAATCTATACAAAATAAGTGTGAGAGCAAAGAAAATAGCGGCAGACTATAGGGGAAAAGTCTGCCGCCAGCGTTATCCTTCTTAAACAGGGGAAAGCAAGAAGGATAAGAAGTTTTATCCACGCTTAACAGGTACCGGGATAAAGACGACGCGGTCTTGGCGATGTACCTCCAGAAGTGCTGATTTTCTTCCTGCTTTGCGTGCTGACTTTAATTCGCTACGAAGGCTTTTCATGTTTGTAACATCTTCGCCATTAACAGAGACTATCACATCGCCTTTACGGATACCCTTTTCTGCAGCCTTACCATCTGGACGCACATCAATTACAGCAATGCCTTTTGAAGTTTCTTGTAGTTTAAGACCAAGGCGCTTTAGGTTACGTGTTTTAGTGTCTTTTGATTGTACGGCACTTGCTATTTGAGTTTCTTTTAACTCACCAAGCTTAACAGAGACATCCTGTTCTTTGCCATTGCGCCATAGTTTTAATGTAATTTCTGCGTCAGGCGCGTAACCAGCAATAATACGCGCAAGTTCTTTTGGGCCTTTGACATTTTTTTCATCAACCGCTGTAATAATATCACCAGCTTCTACGCCTGCAATTGCTGCGGGACTTTCTGCTTGCGGTGACGTTACAATTGCGCCTTGTTTTAAATTAAGGCCAAGAGACTCTGAAATTTCTGGTGTAACAGGTTGAATTTGCACCCCTAACCAACCACGACTAACTGAACCATTTTCAATTAAGTCTGAAACGATTTCATTAGCAAGTTTGGCTGGCACAGCGAAGGCAATACCTACATTGCCACCAGATGGCGAGAAGATTGCAGTATTAACACCTATTACTTCGCCATTTAAGTTAAATGAAGGTCCACCAGAGTTGCCTTTGTTTACAGCTGCATCAATTTGAATAAAGTCATCATAACGGCTTGAACCAATATCGCGACCATGCGCAGATACGATGCCAGCGGTAACTGTGCCGCCCAACCCAAATGGGTTACCAACTGCCACCACCCAATCACCAGTGCGAGGGCGCTTCTTACCGAACTCAACATAAGTTAGCTTGTCATCAGTATCAATTTTCAAAACAGCCAAATCAGTTCTTGGGTCTGTGCCTATCAACTCAGCATCATGTTCTTTTCCATCTGAAAGGACAACGGTAAATTTTGACCCATCTTCAATCACGTGGTTGTTCGTGACAATGTAACCATCTTCGGAAACGAAAAAGCCTGAACCTTGTGAATTAGCTTTTCTAGGATGGTTTCTTTTAAATTTACGTCCATTACCTTTTCGTTCATTAAAAAAGCGCTCTAAAAATTCATGACGTTCAGAGCGAGGATTACCCTCTAGTCCAGCAGGTTGAATGACTTGCTCAACACGAACACTAACAACAGCAGGTGAAACGGCTTCAACGACGTCACCAAATGAAAATATAGCTGGTGCGTCAACTTTTACAGCTTGTGCGTGTGATGACGTTATGGAAAGGAAATTAGTTTGAGTGCCTAAAACACCAGCTGTGCCAAGTGCTATTGCTGACGCAATCAAGACATTGCGAAATGATTTTTTAGGAAGAGAATTTGAAGTCATTTAAAGTTCCTCATTAGCTGAATGTGCAAACTACTTGCTTGCTGTTGGTGCTAATGTAGGAACTCTATGATTACAGTTTTATGACCGTAAAATTAAACTTTTGTAATGTTTGTTATAGCTCAAGCGTAACGTGTTTCGACTTTTGCTGCTTTTTCCAAAGTCTTATGGACTGGGCATTTATCGGCTATCTTTAATAGTTTTTCCGCCAATTCTTCATCATTCAAGCCCTCGACTGTTATCTTTCTTTCAAAGATATCAATCTTACCACCGCTTTCACGTTCTTCACTATGGCAATCAGCACAATCTTTTGCGTGTATCTTTTTGTGCGAAACATTAACTGAAATACGGCCCACGTCGTATTTCTTAAAATCTGCATACATGCGAATGGTCATCGTGGTACAAGTACCAAGTGCGGCTGCCAAATAATCATATGGTGATGGCCCGCTATCCAACCCGCCAACAGATTTTGGTTCATCACCTAGCAGGTAATGATTGCCAGCTAGGATTGTATTTTGGAACTTCCCAAGACCTGTTTCTGACACAATAATATCATTGCTGGTTTCGCTATCATTTGCCTTATTATCATTTGAAACATATCGGGTAGCCCATGATGAAATTATTGAAGAAACAAAATCCGCGTCTTTATCGCGACTGATTAAATGATCAATATTATCCAGCGATACAAAACTCTTGGGGTGCTTTGCTGCAACAAAAATCTGAGTTGCATTTTCAATACCAACGGTCTGATCTACTGGAGAATGTAAGACAAGCAATGGTTTTTTAAGTTCTGCAACCTTTAGCAAAACGTCATTTGCTTCCAAATCATCCAGAAATTGTTTGCGTATGGAAAAATCCCGCCCACCTAGTGAAACATTCGCCTCACCAGTATCTTTAATTTCATCAAGTTTAACACCGAAATTGTGAACAACATGAGCCGCCTCTGATGGTGCGCCGATTGTTGCTACAGCTTTCACTTCAGGAATTTCAGAAGCAATAGAAAGAACTGCTGCTCCTCCCAACGAGTGTCCAATCAAAAGGCTTGGAGCTTCAAAATGTTCGCGCAGATAATTAGCAGCTACAAGCAGATCTTCTTTATTAGAAGAAAAATTTGTTGATGCGAAATCACCTTTACTATTGCCAAGTCCGGTAAAGTCAAACCGTAATACAGCTATACCTTGGTTTGCAAGCTCAGCTGAAATTCTTTTGGTCGCATGGAGATCTTTGGAGCAGGTAAAACAATGGGCAAAAATAGCATAGGCTTTTATAATCCCTGCCGGCATATCCAGACGCGCTGAAAGCTTTGCTCCCTGACTACCGTCAAAGTCTACACGTTGCGTTGTATTATTCATCATAGCGCTCCTTTATAATACGAAACACCTAAAGTCTAAGACAGGTAATGACAAGTCATTCCTCAAGAATTTTAGAAAGCTTTTTTTTCTCATCTTCACTGAGATGACTAGCTCTTCTTGAAGATTTATGTTGTGATTGATTAAAAGTTTTTACTGCCAAAACAGCACCAATAAGCAAAACCAATATAGGCAAGAGCCAGAGTAAAATTGTTTGAGTGGTGAACCTTGGTTTAAGTAGAACAAATTCACCATACCGCTCAACAAGAAAATTAAGAATTTGTCTATCAGAGAGGCCTTCAACAAGCTTTTCCCGGACTAAAATACGTAAGTCCCTTGCTAATTGTGCATCTGAATCATCAATTGATTGGTTTTGGCAAACTAGACACCGGATGCCAATTGATAGCTCCCGCGCTCTTTGTTCAAGCACAGGATCATCTAGCACTTCATCAGGATTTACAGCGAAAGCCTGGACTGTAAAGCTGAGAATTAATAAAAAGGGGAAAAGTATCTTACGCATTTGCAAGCGCTCGTTTTGCTTTAGATGTTTTAGGTGCGCCAACCCGTAACCGTCTATCAGTTAGAGATAAACACCCGCCAAAAGCCATCAAGATTGGTCCAAGCCATACAAACAAAACTTGTGACTTCCACCAGGCACGCAGCACAGTACGCCCCTCTTCGTCCGTATCACCTACAGAGACATAAAGTTGTGAGAACCAATAGGTTTTAATGGAAGCTTCTGTTGTTGCAGTTCCATGACCTGTATAAAAACGTTTCGCTGGCGTAAGTTTTAACTCTTCAACACCGCCACGTTTTACAGATACCAAAAGTGTATCTTGAACATAGTTAGGTCCTTGCTCGCGTTGGCTACCGGCATGAGTGAGGGTAAAACCAGCAATCTCAATTGTGTCTCCTTTTAGCGCAGATATACCTTTTTCATCACTAAAGGCGGTAGCGCCAACAATACCTAGTACCATTAACCCGACACCAAAGTGGGCAAATGCTGTCCCCCAGGTAGAACGTGGCAGGCCTTTTAATCTGGCTATAGCTGTTTGAACATTTACTTTTGGAAAGCCTGATCTTTGAACCAGCTCAGCTACACTGCCAAGCATAACCCAAACACCCAAGCCAATTGCTAGTGAGGCAAGTACCGGACCATCATGTGTGAATGCCAGCGCAAGAATAATACAAAATAATGAAGCACCCGCTACAAAATAAAGGCGCTGTAACACAGGCAATAAATCGCTGCGCTTCCAAGACATCAATGGCCCGAGCGGCATAACCAACAAAATGGGTATCATCAACGGACCAAAAGTCAGATTAAAATAAGGCGGCCCTACAGAAATTTTTGAACCATCAATCGCCTCCAGGAAAAGTGGGTATAAAGTTCCCAAAATGACTGTCATGCAAGAAACAGTAAGAAATAAATTATTAAATACTAATGCACCTTCACGAGAAATGGGTTGAAACAGCCCGCCTTGCTGAAGTGCGTTAGCGCGCATTGCAAATAGCGCTAACGACCCGCCAATAAAGATAAGCAGTATGCCCAGAATAAAAATACCACGCGTTGGGTCTGATGCAAAACTATGCACCGAAGTTAGAACGCCAGAGCGCACAATAAACGTTCCAAGCAAAGACAAGGAGAAGGTTAAAAGCGCTAATAGGATTGTCCAGATTTTTAAGGCGTCACGCTTTTCCATCACAAGTGCAGAATGGATTAATGCTGTTCCCATAAGCCAAGGCATAAATGAAGCATTTTCAACCGGATCCCAAAACCACCAACCGCCCCAACCAAGCTCATAATAAGCCCAATAGGACCCCATCGCGATGCCAGCGGTTAAAAACACCCATGCAACCAATGCCCATGGACGAACGTATCTAGCCCATGCACCATCAATACGTCCTGAAATCATTGCAGCAACTGCAAAAGAAAATGTTAGCGAGAAGCCAACATAACCAACGTATAAAAGTGGCGGATGAATCGCCAAACCAATATCTTGCAAAATCGGATTTAAGTCTTTTCCTTCTGCAGGAATTTGAGGCAAGCGCTCAAATGGGTTCGAAGTGAAAAGAATAAACAACAAAAAGGCTAAAGTGACCCAACCTTGTACCGCCAAAACATCTGCTTTTAGTCTTGAAGGAAGATTGGTTGCGAACGCTGCCAACATTGCCGAGAAAAGTGTAAGGATTAGAACCCATAAAAGCATGGATCCTTCATGGTTGCCCCATACACCCGTTACCTTATAAAGCATTGGTTTGTCAGAGTGAGAGTTTTGCCAAACATTGGCCAAGGAGAAGTCTGAAATAACATAAGAATATGTCAAGGCTGCAAATGAAATACAAAGCGCCAAAAAGCCAGCAATAGAAGACGAAGTGCCCGAAGCCATAAGAACTTGATCACCTGTTCTTGCACCCCAGAACGGCACAATTGACTGCACCAAAGTCAACGCGAGTGCCAAGACAAGCGCATAATGTCCAAGTTCAGCAATCATTGATTATCCTCACCTTTGTAAATATTCTTTTCCTTCAAAACACCTTCAAGTTCTTTTGGAATATAATTCTCGTCGTGTTTTGCAAGAATGTTTTGTGCAATAAAGCGCCCCTCAGTATTTAAAGCACCTTCAGCGATAACGCCTTGGCCTTCTCTAAACAAGTCAGGCAAAATTCCTTCAAAGCTGATTGGAACACTATTTGACCCATCCGTTACAACAAATGAGATTTTGGTATCTTCTTTAAGAACGCTACCATCCTTAACCAGTCCGCCTATTCTGAAGTTTTGTCCTGGCGCAACTTTCTGCCCAGTTACAACTTCTGAGGGGTCATAAAAAAATACAATTTCATCACGCAATGCAATACTGACTAATAAAACAGCTAGACCAATTACTGAACCAATTACACCGATACCAACAAACCGTTTTTGTTTACGCGTCATTAATCTCCAGCTTTCGTAGTAATGTTATTGCTTAAAAGAATATCTTCAAGAAATGATACGAATGTTTGATCGTTCTTAAACTGATCGCTTGCTTTTATAAAGGCATCACGAGCATTATCTGGTTTTTCCAACATGATATAAGATCTAATCAATCTCTCCCACCCTTCTTTATTGTCAGGTTGTTCATCCAACTTTTGTGACAGATTTAAGACCATCTGAGCAATCATTGCAGAACGTTCTTCAGGTGACAAACTTTGCGCAGCTTTAAGCGTTTCTTCATCAAGAGGTGGAACCACAGGTGTTTCAGCTGGGTTTTGTAATTCGGCAATCCTTCCTTTTATAATCGGAAGCCAATTTTCATCACCGTTAGCTGTATCCACCATATCTTGCCAAATACGAAGTGTCTCTGCTTGATTGCCCTTTTGAAGCTCAACAATGCCTGAATAAAATCTTGCTATAGGGTGGTTTTTATCACCAGCAAGAACCTCATTTATGAGCGCTTTTGCTCGTTCATCAATTTGACCTTGTTTTTCTTCAATATAAACATCGGCAAGTTTGATGATGAATTCTGGTGTTCTCCCCTCAACCCTTAAGATATTTTGATAGGCATTTTCTGCATCATTAAAACGACCAAGCCTTACATAGACTGGCGCAATAGCTTTCCAACCATCTGTATCATCAGGGGTTTGAGATAGGCGTTTTTCAGCGACTTCAAGCAAATCAGTAATGGAGGATTGTGTTGCTGTTTGTTGAATAACTTGTTTCGCGACATCAACGTTAGGTGTGCCCGTGCCGTAATAAACTGGAATTGAAAATAACGGTAAAAAAATCGCCGCTAACATTATAAATTTATTATTCGCACTTGTAGCGAGTTTGGAATTGTCCTTTTCTGATGCCTTTATCAGTCTTCTGGCTTCTTCAGCTTTGGCTGCCTCTGCAGAAACACTATCTAAACGACCAAGCTCTAGGTCTTTTTCAATTTCTAATATACGCGCTTGATAAAGCGTTTGCTCGCTTTCCAGTTCGCCACGGGAAGATACGATTGGTCTTAGCATGGGGAGACAAACTAAGCCCATAGCCGCAATAACCATTAAAACTAATAAAAACCAAAACATCATGTGATTGGTGTGTATACAAAATTAGTCTACAACGAAAGCATTAAAAGACCGCATAGATCTTTTGCCTCAATCAATAAATTGGGAAGATACGTGATAAGCCAAGCGTAAGTGAGATTACGCCTGGAGAGTTGTTTTATGTAAGCGGTTGCCATACACCATCAGGGTTACGGCAGGCTGTACCGCTGGCTTCTTGTGGTTGACCATCAATAAATATTGTATGCGTATATCTACGGCAATTTTGACTTCCGACCTGATAGGTTTGCTGTGGAATGACTTGTCCACGTGCACCACCTTGGCCTTGCCATTGAATAGGTTGGCCAACGGAGCCGCGTTCCAATGCATTATATTCAGCAGTTAAAGCTGCATTCCTGCTTGTTGTATCAAGCGTTTGACCAATGCTACCGCCAACAACATTATTTGCAAGTGCTCCAATGAGTGCAGAAGAAAGCTGACCGGAACCGCCACCACCCAGTTGATTTTGAACCAATCCCCCTACGACCTGATTACCAATAGAGCCACCGCCGCCTTGTGAGTTTAACAAATTATTGGCAGCAATACCCGTCGCCTGGTTTACTACACCACCGCCGCCACTTTGGCATGCCGTTAAAAATAAGCCACTCATTATAGCAAGATAGATTGGTTTAACTTTGATATTAAACATATTTGATTCCCTCGGTTTATTCTAATTTCCCTTATTAAGGTTGAAAATGTCTAAACTTAGATACTTTCAGTATTATTCTTTACGACCAGGCAATATAACCATTGCC
Source organism: uncultured Rhizobiaceae group bacterium (assembly GCA_937944165.1). Classification (GTDB taxonomy): domain Bacteria; phylum Pseudomonadota; class Alphaproteobacteria; order Rhizobiales; family Rhizobiaceae; genus JAALLB01. The sequence goes on from CALDZF010000069.1 coordinate 18,395, forward strand.
TTTAAGCCGCCCATTTCAGATCTTGATAGTTTTAAACCGCCTTCATATTCATCGACGATATCGCGGACGATGGACAAACCTAATCCCCAGCCAACTTTGCCTTCATCTACTCTACCGCCACGCTTTTCTGCTTTAAAAATATCTTCTTCAGACATCCCATAGCCATCATCTTCTATAATAATATGCAGCTTATCTCCCACAATTTCAGCAGTTATCTTGAGTGCTGACTTTGCATATTTGGCTGCATTTTCAATTAGGTTGCCAAATATCTCTTGAAGATCATGCTCTTCGCCTTCAAATATCAAACCTTCATCGTCAAAATCACTATCAATGTCGGTTGAAGGATTTAGCTTTGACACAACGCTGGATAGTTTTTCCAAAACAGGAAAGAGTGGTGTACTTGCAATAGAAGTTGAACTTCTTGCCGAAATTCTGGCGCGGTCAAGGTATACCTGAACTTGACTGCGCATGGTTTCAACTTGTTCTTTGAAAATTGGTTGTTGTGCAGATGAAAGTTTGGGCAATTCATTCTGCATGATTGCAAGCGGCGTTTTAAGCGAATGTGCCAAGTTTCCTACTTGGGTTCTTGCTCGTTCTACAATTGTATTATTTGATTCAATCAGGGCGTTTGTCTGGGTAATCAAAGGTTGTATCTCATCTGGATATTGCCCATCAATACGCGAGGCTTCCCCTGTCCTAACTTTTCCCAAAGTATCAACAGCCCTTGAAATAGGACGCAAGCCAAGTCGAACTAATAAATATGTTGCCAATACTATTGAGAAAGCAAAAATGGAAAGGATTAAGGCTAATTGTCTTCGAAAGTTTTGAATTTCTTCATTGAGAGAACTTTTATTTGCTGTTATGCGAAAACTATAAAGTTCATCTCCTTCTCCAAGGAAAACCTGAGCTTCCAATCCTTGAAGCATTTGGCCAATTTTATCATCCATTTCAAAACTACGTTGAAACGTTTGATCCAGTTCCACGCTGGAAGGGATTCTAATGATCTGATCAGCAAGTGAGATGCTTGATATACGCGTGCTTTGTCCCCCAACTTTTTCAACTGACCAATAATAACCTGAATCGAATAAATTATAACGAGAATCCCCTAAATCAGGCAACCCCATTAATTCCCCATCACCATCAACCTCAAAGGTACCCATTAAGTTGAAGACGTTTGCAATTAAAACATCATTTAATCGCGCTTCTGCATTGCGTCTGTATTCTTCTGAAATTACGAAAGCTACAATCAACACACCGACGATTGCGGCAAGTGATGATAAAATAAACAGACGTGAAGCAAGTGTATTAGGAAAAAACCAATAACGGCCTGATACGACAGAGCTCATTCTGTTTCCTGTAATCTATATCCAAGTCCGCGAACTGTTTCTACAAAATCTGTGTTCAACTTCTTACGAAGGCGCCCAACAAATACTTCAATAGTATTGGAGTCTTTGTCAAAGTCCTGATCATACAAATGTTCTGTAAGTTCTGTGCGGGAAATAATTTGGCCTGGGTGATGTAACAAGTATGACAAGAGCCGTAACTCGTGTGATGTAAGTTTTACCGGCTTATCTTGGTAAGTTACTTTGGATGTACGCGTATCCAGGACAATATCACCACATGTTAATTCCGAAGAAGCATGCCCCGATGAGCGCCTTATAAGTGCTCTTAAGCGCGCCAGAACTTCTTCAATGTGAAATGGTTTTGCAAGATAATCATCAGCACCTGCATCAATACCAGAGACTTTATCACTCCAGCGATCTCTTGCTGTTAGCATAAGAACTGGCATTTTACGTTCAGCTTTACGCCAATTTTCCAAGACAGTAATACCGTCCATTAATGGTAGACCAATATCCAATATTACCGCGTCATAAGGCTCCGTATCACCAAGAAAATGTCCTTCTTCACCATCGTGTGCCTTATCAACGACATAGCCTGCATCAAGACAAGCTTCTTCCAATTGACGATTTAATTCAGGATCATCTTCGACGATTAATATACGCAATTAATAAATTCCAATAAAACTTTAAGGTTTAAATTTTTTAACAACAACACGCGGCGCACTACCTTCGGCAGCAATTTTAATACGTGCTTCACAAGTTACCTTACCATTACTACCTTTTTTTGATTTTACCGACAATAAAGTGGCATTGGGGTCGCCATCCACCATGGCACGCGCTGCATCACTACAAGCATCTGCCAATGCAGGTGCGGTGAATAAAAAGAGCCCAAAAAACGCTGTTATGATACCTGTCGTAATTTTCATGAATTACATATATCACGTTTCATATGAACCAAAAATGAATAATATTAATGTTCAAAAACAAGTTTGTTATCACATAATGCAACCCAAGCTGCATTATGTGCTTTTATTTCAACAATAGTTTCACGAGTATCATTCATTGACCATGAGATTGGTAGAAATGAACTGCAATACCATTTGGCATTATCATTTTCTTTTATACCCATCGTCTGACATGAGGTTAGCACGTGCATGGCGCTCAGTAATACCGCGACGCGCGGCCACAGTTTTATTGAGTTTGTCATAAGCATTAGCCTTGGCTCTATTTCTATTGTTTTGAAGGGTTTGCTTTTTCTCCATTGCTTTTTCAAGGATGGAAATTACTTGCGAAAGCAAAGTAAACAACGACTTAACCAGATTTATCATTCGTAGTAATCAGCGCTATGAAATCACTTCTGACGCTGATAACCTACCGTAGATGGCCATTATTGCACCTAATGCCCCGATCAATTGTATCATTGCATCTGCCAAATCGCTTTGTGCGCTGCTATCAATAGAAATTCCCAAAGTACTAACAAATGAGGCTCCTACTGCAAGTAGTGCGCCCCAAATTGTTTTTGACTGATACCATTGCTTTTCTTCTACCATGCTATTTCCTTTATTTTAGAGGTTTGAAACTGTGAGTTTATTAAAGCGGCCAGGCGTTGCATTGCTACCCAATTGCGCAACATGAATTTCCAGATCCGCATTAAGACTACCAAAATCTGATTGCCGCATTTCTTGGGTATAGTTATATGAAGGTAATTGGATAATTGCTTCGTGTTTTATATTACCGTTAGGACTTTTGATTTGAACTAGGTATTTTTCTTGATCCGCATCTAAAGGGATATCAACATTATCCCAATTATCTGCATCTATGCGACCGCGCCTAATCCATGAAAACTGTAAATTATTTCCATCAAGTCGTTTTACTCTTAAATGTGCTGGGCTAAGCATTTTTTGGCTTCGCGCATTACTGGTATGTTGAATCATACTATATGTATCGGCTGAAATAACATCGCGACTTGGCCCTGCACGCCAGTTTTGCTGAATACCTACTTCATATTGTTGTAGTTCCAGCGGGTAAATTGCATCATTGAGCAACACCACTTTTGCACCAGTTCTAGCCCCAGAAACCATTTCTGTTTCAGTGCCTAATTGAGCCCTAATTAATTTAGAAAGTTTCCAACTGCCATCTTCTTGTAAATCAGCATGTGAGAATTGAAGTAATTCATAATTTCCATTAACACTCTCAAGCGCCAAGATGTTTCCGCCGTTAAATAAAGTTAAAGGCAAGACACTTTCAAAATTACCAAATGGCAGTGCAACTATTAGAAAATTATTATAATCCCAACGCCCTATTGGCCCATGCGATAAATCATTTAATAAGTTACCAATATTTGCTTGTGCTTGAAGCGATGTTCTATTTAAAAAACCTTCAGTATCCGGCGAAGAATAGATATTATAATTCCCAGCCCAAGGTCTTGCTGAAAGTGCAATGTGGCTTAATAACCTTGATTGGTCTGCTGCCTTTAATAATGGCAAATCCAACATAATAAACTCTGGTCTGCCAAAGATTTGAGCATTGATTTGAGGATATGAAACCGCTGTTTCAGATGAAGACAATGCTGGAAAATTAATAATGGATTTAAGCGAAAGAGTTTGTGTTAAACTTCGTTCAATACTATCAATTTGCCACTCTCTTCCTTCATCGCCTTCCAATTTTAAAACATCGCCTGTAGCAACAAATTGCTTATTGATAGAAAGCGTGATGTTCTTTTCTTCACGCCCAATCCAATCTTCACGCAAGCGTGTATCAGCTAATTTGAGCGCTGATGGTTCGGGCAAAACTACGGGCGCCTGCAAGTTAATTTGTCGATCACTAGCACCTTCTAACCGGCGTGATTTTGTGATCATATCTTCATATTCATTAAAGATGGATAGATGCGTAACAATCGCTTCCGCTGGTAGCTCTAACTCACTACCACGTTTGGATGTTTTAATAATTTGATTTTCCACATGAACAAACGCATCTCTATCAACATCAATACGATCCGCATAATTTTGGCTACGAAAAATTATCTTGCCGGCTTCTTC
>CALDZF010000070.1 GCA_937944165.1 uncultured Rhizobiaceae group bacterium
ACCAAAATGGGGAAAAAGATGAGCGATACAGCCATCAACAACATGGGAAATCAAGCGCAGAACCTTGCAGCTGATAACGGCCCATTAATTGCCGCAGACGGCACGCCCCTTAAACAAAAACTTGCCAAAACAACAAGAACAATGAAGATGCGGGCATTGCTGCTAACTTTGCCGCTTGTTCTCTTCATCATCGTTTCATTCGTTATTCCAATCGGACAAATGTTGCACCGTGGTTTTTATAACCCTGCCGTCAGCAATGTTATGCCAAATTTTTCTGTCGCCATTAAAAACTGGGATGAAACAACAGGCGAAATGCCATCCGATGAAATTTTGAAGGTCTTCGTTGAAGATCTGGCTCTTGCCAGAAAAAATCGTGAAGTTGGCAAGACTGTCGGCAACATGGCAACACGCATCAATTACGAATTGCCTGGTTCTAGAAGCCTCTTCACCAAAACGGCACGTAAAGCGGGCAAGATAACTGAAGGCCCTTATCTTGATGCGCTGATTGCTATTGATAAAAAATGGGACAATCATAATCTATGGCGCACAGTTAAACGTGCTTCCAATGATTATACAATCTCATTTTTCCTTGCGGCACTTGATTTGAAATACAACGAAAACGGCGAAATCTCACGTGCCGATCCGCTTTATCAAATTTACGTCCCCATATTGATGAAAACGTTACTATTATCAGCACTGATTACATTTCTATGTTTCCTGATCGCCTATCCAGTTGCTTACCTCTTATCAACACTGCCTTTGCGCACGTCTAACCTTTTAATGATCTTGGTACTGCTACCCTTCTGGACATCCCTGCTGGTTCGAACATCGGCATGGATTGCCATGTTGCAAACGGAAGGCATCATCAACGATATCATGGTCTATCTGGGTATCATTGGTGAAGATGGTCGCATCCAGATGATTTATAACCAAACAGGCACCGTCATCTCTATGGTGCATATCCTGTTACCCTTTATGATATTGCCGCTCTACTCGGTTATGAAAACCATTCCGCCAAGCTATATGCGTGCAGCCAAGTCCATGGGTGCAACCAATTCATACGCTTTCAGAAAAGTATATTTCCCGCAGACCATTCCAGGTATTGCTGCTGGCACGCTACTCGTTTTCATTCTCGCAATTGGTTATTACATCACCCCTGCCCTTGTTGGTGGTAGCGACGGTATCTTTATCTCAAACCTTATCGCTGATCATATTCGTAAAACGCTCAACTGGAGCTTAGGCTCTGCACTGGCGGCAATTCTGCTGGTCGTCGTTTTAGTTTTCTACTGGATGTACAACAGACTTGTTGGCGTCGATAAATTGAAGTTCGGATAGTCTCATGAGCAAAGCAGTAATGATGACACCAGAACAAAAGTTTCATAATAATCTTGGCTTAGGCGCCTTGATACTTGCTACAATAGCTTTCTTTTTCCTGACAAGTTCCGTTACAGGTGCAATAGGGTTTTTACTAGTATTTGGCATTCCATTCTTTGCGATGAACCCTCTGCCCGGCTATGCAACCATGCAGGATAAAATTGGCAAATATATATTCCTTGTTATCTGCACACTGATCTTCATTTTTCTGATTACGCCTATCCTGATAATTATTCCCCTATCATTTAATGCCGAGCCTTACTTTACATTTACCGAAGGCATGTTGAATTTTGAAGAAGGTGCTTATTCAAGCCGCTGGTACGCTGACATCTTGCGCTTCGGCATGACTGATCCTGATGGCACAGAAAATTGGTGGTCAGACATGTGGAATAACGCAACTTGGGTTAATGCGGCGAGAAACTCATTCTTCATCGCGATATGCGCAACTATTCTTGCAACGGGATTTGGCACGCTGGCAGCATTGGGTCTTTCGCGCCCTGAAATGCCATTTCGTGCGCAGATCACAAGTCTTCTCATCTCACCGATGATTGTGCCTCTGGTGATTACTGCAACCGGTATGTTCTTCTTCTTTGCCCAAAAAGGCATTTTTCCGTTTTTCCCTGAAAGCCTTGCAAATACATATACAGGTTTGGTACTCGCCCACGCCACATTGGGTGTCCCATTCGTTATCATCACTGTTACCGCAACTCTGTCAGGTTTTGACCGCTCTTTAATTCGTGCATCACAAGGCATGGGTGCTACGGGCTGGACAACGTTTAGACGTGTGATTATGCCATTGATTACACCGGGCATGATTTCCGGTGCTCTATTCGCTTTCATCACATCCTTTGACGAGGTTGTTGCTGTGATATTTCTGGCAGACGTTGATCAGCGTACAATTCCACGCCAAATGTTCTCTGGTCTGCGCGAGCAAATTTCACCGACTATTCTGGCTGTTGCAACAATACTGGTATTGATCTCAATCGCATTGCTGACAACACTGGAACTACTCCGTCGTCGCTCTGAACGCCTTCGCGGTCTTTCCCCGGGTTAATGCCTGATAGTATTGAACAACTCAAAAACCTAATCGATGATGCCTCTAACATCGTCATCCTGACAGGTGCTGGCATTTCAACCGAATCGGGCGTTCCAGACTTCAGATCACCCGGTGGCTTATGGGAACAATTCCGCATCGTTGAATATGGCGAATATATCGAAAGCGAAGAAGCCCGTATCGAAGACTGGCATCGCCGCTTCTTCATGGCAGATCAAATCGGCCAAGTAGAGCCCAATATCGGCCACACAAAAATTGCGGAATGGATAAACACTAGCAAATGTTCCTGTCTGATTACTCAAAATGTCGACGGTCTTCACGCACGCGGCGGGGCACCGCAAGATAAGCTGATCGAAATTCACGGCAATGCCACAACCGCTTCTTGCATCACATGCGGTAAACATCATTCAATCGAAACTTGTCGCAGGCTCTTCGAAGCCACAGGCGAAAGTCCCAAATGCCAAGCTTGTGACGGGTTAGTCAAAGCAGACATCGTCATGTTCGGCGAAAAAATGCCCGTCAAGAAAACGGCCGATGCTTTCAAAATAGCAGAAACCGCTGACCTCTTCATAGCAATCGGCACATCACTCGTCGTAAACCCAGCAGCAGGCCTGCCCCTTCACGCAAAACACAACGACGCAAAATTTGCTATTCTAAACAGAGACCCCACAGAGCTAGATAGGTTTGCAGATTGTGTTGTGAATGCAGAAATTGGTGAGATATTGGGAAAGCTTTAAAAGATCAAAATAACCTCACTCACTGAATGACTTTATTCACAAACGCCTAAAGCAATAGATTCACATAATCCGAAACAACGGGATATAGCGTCAAGACAAGAACGATTGCGCACCCACAATTGAATACGCGTTGATAGAAATTATTGCGTAAAAAACGCTTTATTTGGACACCTAAAAGTGTCCAAGTATTGGTGCTAATAATACCACATATAACATAAGTTAATGCTGCAAGCGCAGCTCCATGCCACCCCATATCAACAGGCACATAAACGGTAAGCGCAGTAATTGCCATGCTCCAAGCTTTTGGGTTCACCCATTGGAATGCTGTAGCTTGAACCAAAGTAAAAGGCTTACCGACTTCCGCACCAGCACTTGCAGGTGCCGCATTAGCAATTTTCCAAGCCAAATAAAGTAAATAGACAATACTAAGAACTGTCATGACCTGTCGTATAATCGGATAAGTTTCAAATACTTGCATGAGCCCTAACCCAACAACAAGCAACATAAGCGGAAATCCCAATCCTACACCAAGCATATGTGGAATGGATTTACGCCAACCAAAGTTTAATCCAGATGCCATCAGCATCAGATTGTTTAGGCCAGGCGTTATAACCGAAATGAACGCAAAACTAAGTAAAGCAATATAAAGATTAAATGTCATAAAAACAAAATACGACGATACAAGATGAATTATCTTGCTAATATTCGATAGATTACACTATTATTCGAATTAATAAATAATTTAGATGAAATAGACCGCAGAATATTGCGCGAACTCAAGTCTGACGGCCGACTTAGTAATGTACAATTAGCCGAACGCATCAACATGTCTCCTTCAGCCTGTTTGCGACGCGTGCAAGAACTGGAAAAAAGCGGAATTATTTCAGGGTATCGTGCCGTTATAGATTCAGCCAAGATTGGACGGGCAGTCACCGTATATGTCTCTGTTGGCTTAGCTCGTCATCGGAAGCAAGATCAGGCTGAGTTTGAGAAAGCAATGTATTTAGCTGAAGAAGTCGTGGAATGCCATAATATTTCTGGCATGGTAGAATATTTATTGCGCGTAGAAGTAAAAAGCTTGGAAGACTACAAAAGGTTTCATACAGACATTCTTGGAACAGTTTCTGTTGTATCCAGTATCGTGTCACACTTCGTGATGGGCTCACCTAAGAATGATAGAGGATAAAACGCAGTATCATAAATTTGGAAGTCGGTGATTTCTAACGCACTGTCCTTTTAAATATTACCAAAAGCCACGCCTTCTTCTCCCGTCTTCCACTGTGGGTACTTGGACATAATCGCTTTAAAGCGATCACTCTCCAGAAATGCTTCTAGCCAGCGAGTGGTGTTTGTCCAGTCCTGTTGCCAAAACCAATCCCTATCAACATGCGCAAAT
>CALDZF010000071.1 GCA_937944165.1 uncultured Rhizobiaceae group bacterium
TACACTTTTAATTTTCCATGACTTGCGTCGTTTACATTTTAGTTTCAGATTTTGCGCATCATGTTTATTAAATTAACAATCAACATGAGCGATTATTCGTTGTAGCAATGCAAAACAAAAAGGGAAAGAGTAAACCGTCACCGTAAAGTAAAATATGGAAGAAAACTCCTAAGAAAGCTCGATCTCTCTTAAGCTCGGTTAATTGGATTAAGGAATAATTCGATGGATGATACAAAAGACCTTTTTATAGCAACACTCCTTTACGGCAACTATATTAAATTTCAGCCGATCTTTACCGTGACAGTTTACTCTTTCCCTAATTGAATAGATCATTATAAACGAGCAGCCCACTCTAACATTCTCCCCCCAAAAAACCAGCCAGTCTCTCGCCATTCGCCTTGATTGCTTCCATATCGCCCATCACGCCAGCAGGGTTCATTCGCTTGCCTGTATGTCTTGGAATCACATGCACGTGGTAGTGGTAGACTTCTTGCCCGCCAGCGTCTTCGTTGAATTGCTGGATGGTGATGCCGTCTGCGTCAAAAGCCTTAAGCGCGGCTTGGGCTATTTTTTGTGCTGTCTGGTGAACATGCGCGATGGTGTTTGGTGTCGCGTCCAGCATGTTGCGGCAGGGTGCTTTAGGGATGACGAGACAGTGGCCTTCGCCCCTTGGCATGATATCCATGAAGGCAAGTACATTGTCATCTTCATAAACCTTGAAACAAGGCATTTCACTGCGCAGGATTTTGGCGAATATGTTGTCGTTATCATATGCGGGTGTTGTCATGATTTATTTTCCTTTTTGAAAGGTGCGTGCTCGCTTAAAATTTCATTATGTCTATCAACTTCGCGCCGCTCATGCACGAGATAATCTGAGACCGCATCGCGAAAACCAGGGTTGGTAATCCAATGGGCTGAATGCGTGGTAACCGGCACATAGCCGCGCGCCAGTTTGTGAGAGCCTTGCGCACCAGCCTCAACGCGTTTGAGACCATGCGCAATCGCATAATCAATCGCCTGATAATAACAAACCTCAAAATGCAGGCAGGGATGATCTTCCAGACAGCCCCAGTGGCGGCCGTACAAACAATCATCACCAATGAAATTTAAAGCGCCTGCCACATATTCATCCTCTCGCCTGGCCATGATAAGAAGTGTGCGCTCTGGCATCATCTCACCCACAAGAGAAAAAAACTCACGCGTTAAATAAGGCTGACCCCATTTGCGCATGCCTGTGTCATTGTAAAATGCAAAAAAACGATCCCAATCGCGCTCTGAGATTTCATTACCCTTGAGTAGGTCAATGGTTATGCCATTGTCTTCCAAGGCGATACGGCGCTCTTTTTTGATGTTCTTGCGTTTGCGCGAGGAAAGCTTTGCCAAAAAATCATCGAAGCTTTTATAATCTTCATTTAACCAATGAAATTGCTGATCCTTGCGACGCAGATAATCTTGTTCACCTGCAAAAGCCCATTCGTCTTCTTCCATAAAGGTAATATGCGCAGAAGAGACTTCCATGCGCTCACAAAGCTGCTTCAAGCCTTGCGCCAAGGCGGTCATGCGAATTTCTCGCCCCTCACATTGCGGCACTAGAAAGCGCGAACCTGTTGCAGGCGTAAAAGGGACGGAGCATTGGAGCTTTGGATAGTAATTGCCGCCAGCGCGTTCAAAGGCATCTGCCCAGCCATGATCAAACACATATTCGCCCTGGCTATGATTTTTCAAATAACACGGAAGGGCGCCAAGCATGGTGCCTTGATCATCTTCCAAAATTAGATGTTGCCCGAGCCATCCGGTCTTGGAAACCGCAGAGCCTGATTTTTCCAATGCGTACAGAAATTCATGTGTCACAAATGGATTAATCGCATCAGCTTGTTGCAATGCATTCCATCTTTCTGGCGCAATGTCTTTAAAGCTATTAATAATGCGGATTTGAAAGGTGTCACTCATAGAGTGTTAAATTGGTTCTCTTGTCCAAGGTTCAAGGCTTGAAGCCTTCAAATGTTACCTGATCAACAAATTTATCGCTATAGGCTTGATCTTGCGGGCTGCGCACTGTCCAGCTAATGGAAGGTCTTCCAGTGGCCGTAAACTCATGGACAAATTGGCAATCAAGTTCTGCAAGTTCATAAGAAATGAAATCAACATTACATTCTTCCGCAATTTCCTTGTGGGTGAGGTAATTGCCATTGTGGCCTTGTGCAGTAAGCCCAAGCGCTATGTCAGGCGCAATGTTTCTTGCGTCTCTTAATATGTGGTGGTGAAAAGACATAATGGCCGCTGGCCCTTTGTAAGTGGCTAGTAAATCAGTAATTGATTTCACAAACCCTTCATCTTGGTTTTGCTTGCCCTTAAGTTCAATCACTATCCCAACCTTTCCATCAACAAGATTGAGAAACGCTTCCAAGGTCGGTATCTTATCGTTTGTATCGTGAATTGATATGCCTGATAGGGTTTTTGAATCAATCTTTCGCGTCTCGCCAGCCTGGCCGGTCAGGCGTTTTAGCTTGTAATCATGAAACACCATCGGCACCATGTCTGATGATGGCTGGATGTCCAGTTCTATATTATAGTTTAAATCAATCGCGGCTTGGGTCGCAGAAAGCGTATTTTCAAAAATACCCTTGCTTTCATCATGCAGTCCACGATGTGCAATAGGGCGTTCAATCATCCATTTAAGATTGTGTTTGCTATTGTTTTTCAGATTCAATGCCATAGAGTTGCCTTAAGATAGATTCACAGTATTTTGAGTAATTCATACAATACGCTCTTCGGAAAGGCGCGCCAAATGAAATTTATTGCTACAAGTCTGGCAATTTTAATGAGTTCTTCAAGCTTGGGTTATGCCGCAGGCTTTGAAGTATTAAAACCCCATCGTGCCATTTATGATGTAAAGCTTAACGCGGCAGAAGACCGCTCTGGTATTAAGGGCATGACCGGGCGCATTGTTTACGAAGTACAGGGCAATGAGTGTGATGGCATTTCAATTCGCTATCGTTTTGTAACAACCATAAGCACAGCACGCGATCAATTCACAACAGATCAACAAACCGCAACATATGAAAGCCCTGACGGAAAAGAGTTTTCGTTTGAAACCAAGAGCTTTGTAAACGATCAGGCAGATCAAAAAATTTCAGGCAATGCCAGTCTTAAGAAAGATGGCATACAGGTTGAATTAAAAGGCGAGAACGCGCGAGAGTTAAATTTAGGCAATGGTATTTTCACAACATCACACCTAGTGGAAATTTTGCAAGAGGCTTCCAAGGGTAATCAGTTTTTAACGCATAATGTATTTGACGGTTCAGGCGACGCGGACAAAATGTTGAGTTCTGCATCTGTAATTGGCAAGGCAAAGATTGTTGATAATGCTCTTAAGGGAGAAGACCCCAAAGTTCTTGAGGTTTTCAATACCAGACAGGCGTGGCCTGTAACCATGAGTTATTTTAATCAAAATCAAGACAATACAGGTGAAGCACTGCCGATTTATGAGGCTTCTTTCCTGCTATATGGCGATGGGGTAACGCGTCAATTAAAGATGAAATACCCTGATTATGAATTACAGGCATCTTTGACTGAAGTTGAATATTTCGACGTCAGCGCCTGTAAGCTGGAAAACTAGAATTTATCATATGCTAACACTCTACACACTCAAGAACTGCGACACCTGCAAAAAGGCACTTCAATGGCTGGATGCCGAAGGCATAGCTTTCACCAATCACGATGTAAGAGCCGATGGTCTGACGAAAGAAACCATATCCAAAATTGTCGAAACGCTAGGCTGGGAAAAAGCCCTAAACCGCCGCTCAACCACCTGGCGCAATCTGGATGAGGGGGAGAAGGCAGATGTCGGTAATGCAAAGGCGATTAGTTTGATAGGGAAGTATGAGACTTTGCTCAAGCGGCCTGTTTTTGTGCGTGGGGATGAGATGGTTGTAGGGTTTGGTGATGATGCGCGGGGGTTTTGCCTTGACGCAGTTAATTGA
>CALDZF010000072.1 GCA_937944165.1 uncultured Rhizobiaceae group bacterium
GTTTACTGGAGTCTTTTTGTTAACTTTAAATGATTTAGAGCCCAGTTTTCTGGGATGGAGCAGGGTATGCAGATTAAAAACATCGACCATTTTGTGCTTACAGTGGCCTCAATTGATAAAACATGTAGCTTTTATGAAAAATCCCTTGGCATGAAAGTCGAGATTTTTGGTGCAGGTCGTAAAGCTTTGACGTTTGGAAACCAGAAAATAAACCTGCATGAAGTGGGAAAAGAATTTGAACCAAAAGCCCAATATCCCACAAGCGGGGCAGGTGACTTTTGTTTGATTACTGAAACCCCCATTAAAGATGTCGTTACGCATTTGTCAGAATACAGAATCCCCATTGAGAGTGGCCCCGTTGCTAGGACGGGTGCAAATGGTAAGATTATGTCGATCTATATAAGAGACCCTGATAATAATCTAATTGAGATTAGTAATTATCTTTAACTCGCTAGTTGTTTAGTGCCTGATTTAAAAATAAATGCTCAACCCGGTTACGACCATTTTCTTTTGCTTTATAAAGCAATTCGTCAGCCTTTTTCATCAAATTTGGTAATTGAATGTTTTGTTCATATACAACAGCACCAATGCTGACACTGAGATCAATATCCGGATACCCAAATATAGTGTTAGCTTGTTTTACATTTAGGCGCAGACGTTCTGCAATTTCCAGGGTGCGTTCTTTGTCGGTATCTTTAAGATAAGCGCCAAATTCCTCACCACCAATTCTACCAATATAATCAGAAGAGCGAATACCCTCTTTTAATGCATTGGTTATGATTACAAGTGCTTTATCGCCAACTTGGTGTCCGTGAGTATCGTTAATACGTTTGAAGAAGTCGGCATCAATCAATAAGAAGGCATTAGTCTCACAAGACGTTTCGTTATTTTTTACTTCGTTCAAAAATGCTTCACGTGATAATACTCCGGTCAGAGTGTCAAATTTAACCTGTTCAGAAAGTTCTTTTCGTAATTGTTCTATATGCCTTACCAGTAAAAGTGTAATGGTGAAAAAAAGTGTAGCGAGTAAAACCGTAGTAATGAAAGTTTGGCGCCTGATCTCGAAGCTGTAATTATGCATTATTTCAGGTGAGCTGGTATGAAATCCATGTACTGTAATAATGTCTGCTAAAGTACATGTTGTTAGAACACATGCAATCAATACAATAAGAAAGTTGTTTGATGACAAGAGATTTAGTTTATTTAATATTTCGTAAAAAATTTTGTCCATATGAATAATATATAACATATCAATTAAATTGAGTTTATAATCAAAATTAAAACACTATAAATTTAATAAATTATTTAGAAACTATATTTTCTTGCCAGGATTCATGATGTTGTCAGGATCAAGTGTTTTTTTAACGGAGTGCATAAGTTCCAGCTCAACGCGATCTTTCGTATTAGCAATGAGATCACGTTTCAGTTGACCGACGCCGTGTTCAGCAGCAACGGAACCCTCCATGCTGATAACTAATTCATGTATCATGGCGTTAATTTCTGGCTGTCTTTTTAAAAATTCATCAGCATTAGCACCTACCGGCTGTGAAATATTGTAATGCATGTTGCCGTCGCCAAGATGACCAAATGTGCACAGACGTGCTTGTGGTATTTCCCGTTCTATGATTTGGCTTGCTCTTAATAAGAACTCAGGAACTTGATGAATTGGGACTGAGACGTCATGTTTCATGGAACCCCCTTCATGTTTTTGCGCAATAGGCATCATTTCGCGAATACGCCAGAAATCCTGAACTTGTGAAAGTGATGTGGAAAGCGCTGCATCGTCAATTGTCTTGTCCTTAAACGATGCTTCCAGAATAGCTTGTATTGTTGCGTCTGCATCTTCTTGCGATCGATTGGAGGAAACTTCTAATAGCACATGCCAAGGATAAATTCTGCCCAATGGATTTCGAATATTCTCCATGTGCTTAAGGGTAAATTCCAGTGGATTTTTTGCCATAAGTTCAAAAGCTGTCAGACTTTGGCCGGCATAACTGGATGCTTTATCCAGTAATTCAAGAGCATGCTGCGGAGATTGCAGCCCACAAAATGCCACTGATTTACCTCGTGGTTTTGGAAAGAGTTTTAAAACGGCAGCCGTTATAATCCCAAGCGTTCCTTCAGAACCGATAAACAGGTTTTTCAAATCATAGCCGGTGTTGTCTTTCTTTAATCGACGAAGACCATTCCAAATTTCACCCGATGCCAAGACAACTTCCAGCCCCATTACTAGATCGCGTGTATTGCCATATGCAAGAACTCCAGTGCCACCAGCATTTGTCGCTATATTGCCGCCAATCTGACAAGAACCTTGTGAGCCAAGCGCCAATGGGAAGAAACGTTCATTATCCTCTGAAAGCTTTTGAACAGTTTCCAGAATTGTTCCCGCTTCACAAAGTATAATGTTGCTACGAAGATCAATTTCGCGAACTTTGTTCATGCGTTCCATTGAAACAATAATCTGAGTACCGCTTGCATCTGTTACCGCTCCGCCAACATGCCCAGTATGTCCGCCTTGGGGCACAACCACGGTTTTTGTTTTGCTGGCTAATTTAAGAATGTCAGAAACCTCTTTGGTACTAGCAGGTTTTAGAACCAAAGGTGTTTTGCCTACATATAGCCCGCGGTTCTCATGTGTATAGCGAGTAAGGTCATCTTGCTCTGTCAGGACATGCTTGGAATCGATGAGTTCGATAAACTGATTACGAAGACCCTCGTTCATCTATGTATTCCTTGGTGCACTTGCACGTTGCAAACGATTGTTGATTGCAATGCCTAAACCTTCATTTGGAATTGGGGAAACGCAAATTTTCTCAATCCCTGTTTCATCTAGTTTTTTCAACCCTAGATAAAGATTGGCCGCCGCTTCTCTTAAGTCGCATTTTTGAGATAAATTAAACATAGTTTCTGCTTGTGCATCACCAAAGGCCAATAGTGCTGCGCCTTCGTCACATATTTTGCAATTGAGCTTCACACTTGCATTGGGCGCATAATGACTTTTCATCATGCCTGGTGCTTCAATTTTACTAGAATTTGAAAACTCAGGCTTAACGCCCGTTACTTCTTTAATCATTTCCACAGTTACAAAACCAGGGCGCAAGATGGTAATGTTGTTATCTTCCACTTTGAGGATGGTTGATTCAAGACCTACTTGACAAGCGCCATTGTCAATAATTATCAAATCAGTATCTTTAAACTGCTGATCGACGTGCTCAGCATGTGTTGGTGAGATTTTGCCAGATTTGTTTGCGCTGGGCGCTGCAAGGGGGCAATCGCACGCCTTGATTATTTTTTGAGCAGGCCCTTTTGGACAGCGTATGGCAATTGTATCAAGCCCTGCAAACGCAAGCGGATGCAGTTTTGTATCTTCAAGTCTTGGAACAACAAGCGTTAAAGGACCTGGCCAGAAAGCCTTGGCAATATTGAGTGCAAGATCATTAAATAACCCGTGTTTTTTTGCCATTTCCAAATTAGCAACGTGTATAATTAGTGGATTGAATTTTGGTCGTCCCTTCATCTCAAAAATACATGCGACAGCCTGCCCATTGTATGCATTGGCGGCAAGGCCATATACTGTTTCTGTCGGCAAGCCGATGCACTTGCCAACATGGATTTCATCGCAAATATCGCCTAGTCTATCATCTAATTCGTGAGTTGAAATAATTCTTGGCATGGCTTCTTTTTATTTGACGTTTACGTCAATATTTGTTCAAACAGGATATTAGCTCATCAGAGCCATTGGAGGTTT
>CALDZF010000073.1 GCA_937944165.1 uncultured Rhizobiaceae group bacterium
TTATGGCTATGAACATTATCTTTTAAAGCAATCAATATCATTGCCCAAAATATGATGCCTTTACCATGATTTGACAAATTGCTTTGACCAGAAAAAGTTATGGTTTTCAGAATTTCCAAGCCTGATGGTGGCCTCTGTATAATGTTTTGGATTGGAAGGTCGCTGAAGATTTGAATGTAGTAGAAATAATAAGCCTGAGGTGATGTCCAGATAAAAATCCATATAAAAACAAGTGCAAGCAAAAGCTTGATTGGAAGTTTAAATCTGATAGAAATTTTCCAATACATTCCTACTATAAAAGCACTTAGAAATAATGATAAAAATACAAGACCTATACGCCCAGTCACAGTAAGATGAAAAAAAGTATCTTCTGAGTACATAAATTTAAACCTAGCATCACATTATAAAGATTGCATCAATGACAGAACTAATCGAAGCACGTATTGCAGATCCTAAACGTTTTATTCCAGGAAGCACAGAAGACTGGGAGGTTATAATTGGGCTTGAAGTCCATGCCCAAGTTTCATCAAATGCAAAACTTTTTTCTGGTGCTTCTACGCAATTTGGATCAGACCCGAATAATAATGTATCTTTGGTGGATGCAGCAATGCCTGGCATGTTGCCGGTTATCAATGAAGAATGTGTTGCACAAGCCATTCGTACAGGCCTTGGTTTGAACGCAGAAATAAACCTTCGTTCTGTTTTTGATCGTAAAAACTATTTCTATCCAGACCTTCCTCAGGGGTATCAGATATCTCAATTTAAAGACCCTATTGTAGGTGAGGGAACCATTACAATTTCTGTTGGGCCTAATAAAAAAGGCGAATATGAAGACGTTGAAATTGGTGTGGAGCGTTTGCATTTGGAGCAAGATGCAGGAAAATCCATGCATGACCAACATCCAACAATGAGTTTTGTGGATTTAAACAGAACTGGCGTTGCGCTGATGGAAATTGTTTCCAAGCCTGATATTCGATCCTCCGATGAGGCAAAAGCCTATGTAACTAAATTGCGTTCTATTCTTAGATATTTGGGCACTTGTGATGGAAATATGTCACAAGGTTCCATGCGCGCTGATGTAAATGTTTCTGTTAGAAAGCCAGGAGAGCCATTTGGCACTCGTTGTGAAATCAAAAATATGAATTCTATTCGTTTTATAGGTCAAGCGATTGAATATGAAGCACGCCGTCAAATTGCTATTTTAGAAAATGGCGGTGAGATTGATCAAGAAACACGACTTTATGACCCTGTAAAAGGTGAAACCCGTTCGATGCGTTCAAAAGAAGATGCGCATGATTATCGTTATTTTCCTGATCCGGATTTGCTTCCACTGGAATTTAGTCAGGCATATGTTAATAGTTTAAAATCAGATTTACCAGAATTGCCTGATGCCAAAAAAGCCAGATTTGTATCTGATATGGGATTATCAGCTTATGATGCTACCGTATTGGTTTCTGATAAAGCCAATGCTGATTACTTTGAAAAAGTGGCAGAAGGACGCGATGGCAAGGTTGCTGCAAATTGGGTTATTAATAATCTACTTGGAAAGCTTAAAGAAGACGATAAAGACATCTTAGATAGTCCTATAACGCCTGACCAAATTGGCTCAATTATTGACCTTATTAAAGAAGGTACAATTTCGGGTCAAATTGCAAAGGATGTCTTTGAAATTGTTTGGGCAGAAGGAGGGGACCCTGTTCAAATCGTTGAAGACCGTGGCATGAAGCAAGTCACTGATACTGGTGCTATTGAAGCTGCGGTTGATGAAATTATTGCAGCAAACCCTGAGCAGGTTGAAAAAGCCAAGGAGCGCCCACAACTTGCAGGTTGGTTTGTTGGGCAAGTCATGAAAGCAACCGGTGGCAAAGCCAACCCACAAGCAGTTCAGGCGTTAGTAAAACAAAAATTAGGCGTTGAATAATGAGCAAAGTCCATATCCGCGAAATGAAGCCTGAAGATGTAGAGAAAGTTGTTTCCCTTTATGAAGCTTCGTGGCGTAGAACATATGGCAGTCTTTTATCACGCGAAATTCTGGAAACTCAAATTGCAAAGCGTTTTTCTACGCAGAAGCAATCTGCCGAAGTTCAAGATGAAGATATAATCACAATTGTTGCTGTTGAAGATGATAAAATAATGGGCGCGGTCTCAGCGCATATGGATGAGCGAAACCAAGCTTGGTTAGATCGGTTGCACCTTGTACCAGGTGAATTTGGCTCGGGTCTTGCCGATAATCTTTTGCGTGCGACACTGACCAAACATACAGGACTTCAGTCGATTATGATTAAAATCCTGAAAGGCAACGATAGAGCAATCGCTTTTTATGAAAAACATGGTTTTGATATTACAGAAGATGTGGCTACTGATAAAGAGTTGGGCGGTGTGCCGACTGTCATTATGACGCGAACAATTGCTAGAAGTTAGGTTTTGTAATTAATGTTTTTTGTAAGAACAGCCTCCGAGCAAGATCTGCAAAGAGTTCAACAGATTTTACATGAAACATGGCACCACACTTACGATTCTATTTATGGTGTTAAAAAGGTAACGCAGATAACTGAAAATTGGCATTCGATGAGACGATTGCAGGATATGCGCCATACGCCTCAATCAGAGTTTCTTGTTGCTGATAATGGTACCGTTATTGGCGGTATGGCTTATGCCACCCAAAAAGACAAAACGATAAATTTACACCAGCTTTACGTACATCCGGATTTTCAAGGTGGCAAAACTGGACTTCACTTAATGATTGAGATTGAGAACTCATTTATTGATGCTGATAAAATTCGTTTGGAAGTTGAGGAACAGAATACAAAAGCAATTAACTTTTACGATGCTTTTGGGTTTAAACGAGTTGGTGAAATTAGTGACTGTGGTGAAGATGGCTCAGGTCTTCCTGCATTGATTATGGAGAAACTGGTCATGTACGCTGAAGATTAGGTGTTTAGTAACTCAAATAAAAAAGGCTCCAGAAATATTGGAGCCTCTTAATTTTTTTTAAAAGTAAAAGCTTACTTATATACGCTTTCTTTGCCAAAATGCTTTGTAAGCATATAATAAACAACCGCACGGTATTTACTACGGTTGGATGAGCCGTACTTGTCCATTACAGACTTTAACGCACCATCAAGGTCGTCACTAGCTTTACAACCAAGCTTTTTGATTAAGAAGTTGTTTTTTACAGTATCAAGTTCAGCCTGGTCGCTACCTGAAACAGTAGAAGCATCTGCGTTATAAATCGCAGGGCCACAGCCAATTGTTACTTTTGTTAGCAGATCCATGTCTGCTGTTTCGCCCATTTTTTCTTTCATGTCTGCTGCATATTTTGCAATCAAATCATCTCTTTTACCCATAATGTCCTCCTGAGGTACCATTAACTATACGTCATGAATATATATGGGGAATTACCCTACGTAAATGATTTAAGGTATGTTTTCCCAATTTATTATATATTTCTTGCAGTTCATATTTTTTGAGTGATTAATGCTTTCATCGCATGATTTTAGCAAAGAATCGTAGTAAACTTGTCTATGTCGGCGAAAAACGCTTTAAATTCTTATAGTTTTATCAATTAAAAGCGTATTTTAACTCAAAAATAGGAAACTTTCTATGTCAACTGCAAATAAAAGACCAGGCTTTAGTGAAAACGTTAGCAAGCTGTTTGATGGCGCAGTAAAGCATATGGAATTATCTGAAGGGCTGGTAGAGAAAATCCGAGTTGTAAACTCGACTTATACAGTGCGATTCGGTGTTAAATTACGTGGTGATATTCATACCTTTACTGGTTATCGTTCAGTACACTCAGAGCATGCGGAACCTGTTAAGGGTGGCATTCGATATGCCTCTAATGTTCACCAAGACGAAGTTGAGGCACTTGCGTCCTTGATGACTTATAAATGTGCTTTGGTGGAAGTACCTTTTGGTGGTTCAAAAGGTGGTTTGAGGATAAATCCGCGCGATTGGGATGAAAAAGAACTTGAGCAAATAACCAGACGCTTTGCTTATGAACTAATAAAGCGTGATTTGATACACCCATCACAAAATGTACCAGCACCTGATATGGGTACTGGTGAACGTGAGATGGCTTGGATTGCTGATCAATATCACCGTATGAATACAACAGATATTGACGCGCGTGCCTGCGTAACTGGTAAGCCTCTAAATGCGGGCGGTATTCGTGGTCGTGTAGAAGCAACGGGTAGGGGTGTTCAATATGCACTGCGTGATTTTTTCCGCTATGAAGAAGATAAAAAAGTTGCAGGTGTTGAAGGCGAACTTGGGGATCAACGTATTATCGTTCAGGGGTTAGGAAATGTTGGCTATCATGCTGCTAAATTCTTATCAGAAGAAGATGGCTCAAAGATTACTGCTGTGATTGAGCGTGATGGTGGCGTTTCAAATCAAGATGGCTTAGATATTGAAGCCTTGCATAAACACATCGGCGAAAATGACGGTGTTAAGGGATTTGCTGGTGGTGAATATACAGAAGATGGTTCTTCACTTCTAACTGCAGATTGTGAGATACTGATACCTGCTGCACTGGAATCTGTCATTAATCAAGACAATGCAAAGGATGTAAAAGCCAAAATTATTATTGAAGCTGCAAATGGCCCCATTACAGCTAATGGTGACAAAGTGCTTAGGGATAAAGGTGTTGTTATCATTCCTGATCTTTATGCAAATGCAGGCGGTGTTACCGTATCTTATTTCGAATGGGTAAAGAACTTAAGTCATATTCGATTTGGCCGTATGCAGCGCCGTGAAGAAGAGGCTCGCCATCGTATGCTGATTGATGAAATTGAAGGTGCAACAGGCAAAAAACTGAGCGAAAAATTCAAGGAAAACTATATCAAAGGTTCGGATGAGCTGACTTTGGTACGTTCTGGTCTTGATGATACGATGCGCGGTGCTTATGGTGATATGCGAAAGTTATGGCATGAACATCGCAAAAATAATAAGAATTTTGATTTGCGAACTGCTGCTTACATGATTGCAATTGGTCGGGTTGCCGATAGTTATAAATCATTAGGACTTTAACGTCGTATTTCAATCAAATTAATAGGCCCTGAGCCTAGACATTTTGTTGTCACAAAGTCATAAGAGACTTAATATTTTTTCATTGAGAGATTTTAGCGGATATGAAAACGCTTAAGCAAATTTTTACATGGTGGAATGGTTCAACCATTAATACTCGCTTTCATATTTGGCGTACAGCGACGCGTGTTGGTGAAGATGAATTTGGCAATGTATACTATAAAAACAAAGATGGTAAGCGTTATGTGCAATACGCAGATATCGCTGAAGCAAGCGCTATTCCATCTGGTTGGCATGGTTGGATGCATTATAGAACAGATACGCCGCCAACGGACGAAGATTATAAGGCACGTGAGTGGCAAAAACCACATCGGGATAATCAAACAGGCACTGCGAATGCCTACTTCCCTAAAGGTTCGTTAAACAATAACGAAGAACGTCCAAAATCAACAGGTGATTACGAGGCTTGGAGCCCGTGAAAAGTTTGTAACTTTGACTATAATTTTTAAATAATGCGCGAATCCTAACAGATTTGCGCGTTTATGTTATTTGTAATGTGTATGATGGTGTTACGTTCGCTAAGATTAAAACTAGCGTTCCAACCATTCTTTGGCAGTGTTTTCTTGCCAGCCTGTGCGGTGCAATTCAGGTGTGTCATCGTCAAAAGCTGGATAGCCGATACAAAGATATGCTGTAAGTTTCCAATTTGGATCGACATCTAGTGTTTCATTTAAACTGTCTGTATTTAAAATTGATACCCAGCCAACGCCGATGTTTAATGTTCTTGCAATCAACCATAGCTGATGAATGGCAATGACTGTTGAATAGGTAAGGGTCTCTGGCATTGTTTGTCTGCCTAAACCTCTACCTGCACTGGGATCGATATCAGTAAAAATTGCCAACTGCAGAGGCGCTTCTTTTAATCCTGCAAGCTTTAATGCCTGATATTCGCTACGCTCTTTATTATTATATTCTTGCGAAGCTATTTCGTTGGCCTCGCCATGGTTTGCGATGATTTTTGCTTTTATATCTTCTGATTTAATTCTAACGATACGCCAAGGTCTGCTATTACCAACGGAAGGTGCAAGGGCGATTGCTTTCATTAGTGTATTGACTGTTTCTTCTGGTAAGGAGGTTGGTTTGAAATGTCTTACATCTCGTCGCCAGCGTAATAACTCTAACATTGTATTTGTATCAGATGATGAGAATTTCATGTGTAAATCTTTATAATTTTTTATTTCTTATAGAAACATCGCAGGATAAAGGCTACCCATCAAGCGACACGCCTTTTCTATGACCGAATCCCATGCTAAACGCTTATTCATAATAAATAATGAGTGCGGCCCATTTCATGAAATTTGATTGTTATAAAGCTTTATGTGTAAGTGCAATTGCTTTTACCACAGTGTTTTCTTCAGTTCTTAATGCTGATAGCCAAGAAGAGGAAAATACTCGTATTGAGCAGGTAGAGGAAGATACCCGTATTGAGAATGCTGTTGCTGAATTTTCCGGTATTGATAAAATTACAGGTCGTATCATATCTTTTGATGTTTATATTGGTGAGACTGTGCAATTTGGTGCATTACAGGTAACGCCTCGTGTTTGTTATAGCCGACCTGTAACGCAAACACCTAAAACAACGAGTTTTCTTGAAGTCGATGAAATTACGCTTGATCGTAAAATCAGGCGAATTTTTACGGGCTGGATGTTTGCTGATAGTCCAGGTTTAAACGCTGTGGAACATGGTGTTTATGATATTTGGTTAAATGACTGCAAGCAAGAATCCAATATCGCGCCACCATCTGATAATTGATAACCCTGAAGATTAAAATTTGCATTGCCGATTAATGCAACTTCCAACAAGTCTTGATATTTAGCCTTGGGCACTTCTATGACGCCAAAGCGTTCTAAATGTTGTGTGTTGAATTGTGTATCAAGTAATACAAACCCCGCTTTTTTCATTTGGCTAACAAGATGCACCAAAGCTATTTTGGAAGCATTTGTTTGTATAGAAAACATGCTCTCTCCAAAGAATGCCCGGCCTAGCCTTACGCCATAAAGGCCACCGACCAATTCATCACCATCATAGACCTCAACACTGTTTGCATTGCCCATTTCGTAAAGTGCGCAATACAGTTGTTTAATTTGGTTGTTTATCCAGGTTTCTTTTCGTGTCGTAGATGTTTTGGAACAAGCTTCAATTACTGCTGGAAAGTTTCTGTCCATGAACACTTTCATGGAAGAATTGCGCATGGTTTTCTTTAAACTTCTTGGAATATGAAAATTATCAAGTGGCAAGACACCACGTAGTTCTGGCTCAACCCAAAAGATATTTGGATCATCAGCGGTTTCCGCCATGGGAAATATACCGCAAGCATAGGCTCTAAGCAGAATTTGCGGTGTTATTTCAAAAAAGTTGTCATCATCTGACATGAGGAGTTCAATTAACTTTAGGCACGCTGGCCATTTTTAGTTTCTAAATAATTTTCCAACCAGTGAATGTCATAGTTGCCAGTTTGCATGTCAGGGTTTGTAACCAGATCACAGAAAAGAGGGAGGGTAGTTTCAACACCTTCAATGACGAATTCATCCAATGCACGGCTTAAACGTCTTAAGCATTCTTCTCTTGTCCTTGCATGAACAATCAGTTTTCCAATTAGGCTGTCATAATAGGGTGGGATTTTATAGCCTTGATATACGCCTGAATCGACCCTCACACCTAAACCACCAGGAGGGTGATAATAGGTAATTTCGCCTGGTGAAGGTACGAAAGTAGCTGGGTGTTCTGCATTAATACGGCATTCAATGGCATGGCCTGTCAAAATTACGTCATCTTGTTTTACAGACATGCCTTCACCAGCGGCCACTTGCAGTTGTTCATTTACAAGATCAATGCGTGTAATCATCTCTGTAACAGGATGTTCAACTTGAAGGCGGGTATTCATTTCAATGAAATAAAACTCTCCATCTTCATACAAAAATTCAATTGTTCCTGCACCTGAATAGCCCAACCCTTGAATAGCTTTGGCGCAAATGTCGCCAATTTTTTTGCGTGCAGCATCATCAAGTGCAGGAGACACCGCTTCTTCCCAGACTTTTTGATGGCGTCTTTGTAAAGAGCAATCACGTTCCCAAAGGTGAATGCCGCCACCTTTACCGTCACCCATAACTTGAATTTCAATATGGCGTGGCTTGCCCAGAAATTTTTCGATGTAAACAGCATCATCGCCAAATGCGGCACCTGCTTCACTTCTTGTCGTTTGAAGTGCTTGTTTCATTTCTTGTTCGTTATTTACAACGCGCATACCGCGACCGCCGCCGCCAGCAGCTGCTTTAATTATAACTGGATAACCAATTTCAGCGGCAATGCGCATGGCTTCGTCATTTTCACGAACTTCACCCTCTGAGCCTGGTACGACAGGAATACCTAGGCGCTTTGCTGTTCTTTTCGCTTCTATTTTGTCGCCCATAACACGAATATGGGCTGCTGATGGGCCAATGAATGTTATATTATGCGCTTCCAAAATATCAGCGAATTTTGCGTTTTCAGATAGAAATCCATAGCCTGGATGTATGGCATCAGCCCCTGTAATTTCACATGCAGCCATAATTTCATGCATATTAAGATAACTATCGCGAGAAGAGGGAGGGCCAATACATACACTTTCATCCGCAAGCTTTACATGCATTGCATTTGCATCTGCTGTGGAATGTACTGCAACGGTTTGAATGCCTAATTCCTTACAAGCACGAAGAATACGTAGCGCAATTTCACCACGGTTTGCGATGAGAACCTTATTAAACATAAGTCTCTTGTCCTATTCGATCATCAAAAGTTGTTCGCCAAATTCAACTGGCTGACCATCTTCAACAAGGATTGCTGTTACTTTACCACTTTTTGGAGATGCAATCTGGTTCATAGTTTTCATCGCTTCAACGATCATGACCACATCACCTTCTTTAACACTATCGCCAATCTTAACGAATGCATCAGCACCTGGAGCAGGTGATAGATATGCTGTGCCGACCATTGGAGATGGTACATTGCCAGTTGCGGGTGTTGTACTTGCTGAAACTGCTCCTGCTGGGCTTACTGCTGCTGGTGTTGCAGTAATTTGTGCAACCGCAGGAGGCGTATTTACTTGAACCGATTGAGTTGAAGAGCCTCTTGATAGGCGAACACGAAAATCATCTTGTTCTACTTCAATTTCTGATAAGTCTGTCTCTGTTAGAAGCTTTGCAAGGTCTTTAATGAGGTCTTGATCTATATTGTTTTTTTTAGCTGCCATAATGTTTTCGACATGCCCTTTGGATAAATTTTGATAATGTATAACTGCAGTGCTTATACACACAGATTCGTGCGCTGCAAAGACTTGTAGGATATTGTATTTAAACGTGTGGAAAGTTTGTTGAATTTACTGCGTAATATTTTTTATATGGGTCTCTAATTGATCAAGCCCAACAGCTCCAAAAACAACTTCTTCGCCAATGATGTAGGAAGGTGTCCCAGAAATACCTAAACTATTTGCAAGACCGTATGTGCCTTGTATTGTTTCTACAATTTTTGGGTTTTCCATTTCTTCACGAAGTTTTTCTTCGTCTGCACCCATTTCCAAAGCCAGATCCATTGCACGAATGCCGTCCTTTTGTCCGGGTAGTGCAAGTAGTTTTATGTGATAATCAGCATGCTTTTGTGGCAAGAGTTTTGAAAATGCCATGCTTACTCTTGATGCTTCAATGGAGCCTTCGCCTAAAACTGGAAATTCTTTCATAACGAAGCGAACGTTTTTATCGTTTTTAAGTATATTTTGCATGTCAGAAAGTGCTCTTTGACAGAAATGACAGTTATAGTCAAAAAACTCAACTACCGTTATTTCTGCATTCGGATCGCCAATTTCAATTTGATAAGGGTCAGAGATAATACTTTGCTTTTGATTGGCTAATATTTCTCTTTGGTTTTGTGATAATTCTTCTTGTTGCTTCTTCTCAAGCTCCTGCTGCACCTCTATTAATATCTCCGGGTTTTCCAATAGATAAGAGCGTATAATATTTTCAATTTCAGTTTTCCCCAATGCTTCTTGTGAGAAAGCATGAGGCGCTGCAGTAGTTAAAAGTAGAGCTGTTAATGCAGTTCTTGTAAAGTTTTTCATTTTCCCGACCTGTGTCCAATTATATCTTGAAGTCTCAACCATTCTGGCGATCCTTTTTTAAGGTGTGGCTGTGCACGTAGAGCAAATTGTTTTGCATCACGAAAGTTGCCTTGCAAAAACCTTGCTTGTGCTGATGCTGCTAAGGCTAGAACCTGATCACCATTCTTGCCATAGGCACGAGCCAAATATCCATAGCCTGCTGATGAATAATTATCGCGTGCTAAACCTGTTTTTAGAGTTTTAATTGATGTTGACAGATTTTTCTGATCACCCGTTTGCAGCAATGCGTGACCCAATTGTATTCTTAAAAGACCATTTTGGCGTTTGTCCAAAGACACTGCTTTTTCGAAAGATGCAGCTGCCTGCTTAGGTTTGCCAGACTTTAAAAGCATTTCGCCCTTCATTTCATGAAAATACGGATAATTAGGCAATTTTTTTATTAGTTTGTCCATTAATGGTAAGCCTTTGCGGGGAACGCCACCAAGAAATTGTGATATGGCAATTCCGTAGGTTCCTGCTATGCCGTTCAGGTTTTTGCCAAAAATGTTGCGAACAAGACTGCCGCCACCCGCATATGCAGCGATTTTTGCGCGCGCTAAATCATGCCTAAGTTGCAGGCTGTCACTGTCTTTTTTATTAAAATACGGGCTTTTTTGTGCAACAGTTTTCAATAGAGCAACACGTTGTGGTGGAGCAGGGTGACTTGAAGCAAATGGATCACGCCTTCCGCTGCTGAAAAGTGGATTTTTACCCAATCTTTTAAATGTATTCAGCATTCCCAAGCTGGATTGCTTTGTTTTGTTTAGAAGCGTTACACCTGTTCTATCAGCTGCAAGTTCTTCTTCTCGTTGATATGCCAATAAACTTCTTTGAGTGAGTGAACTGCTGCCTGTTATGATTGCAGCAGCAGCATCACCAGAACCAGCAGCTGCAGCACCTGCTCCTGCCAATACACCCAAAACCGAAAGGAATTGTGCTTTTTCAAGTCTGTCTCTTAGGCGCACCAAATGCCCACCTACAATATGACCAGTTTCATGAGCGAAAACACCAATAATTTCATTTGGCGTGTCTGCCTGCATTATTGCGCCTGTATTAATAAACATGCGTGTTCCTGTGACGAAGGCATTAAATTCATTGCGGTTAAGCAGGAAAACTTCAACGCCGCGTTTGTTGATACCTGCGGCTTTAAAAATAGGACCCGTGTAATCCTGGAGTAGGGCTTCAATCTCTGCATCTCTGACCAAAGGAAGTCCACGTTGTGCTTGTGCGCTATTGATAAACGGATTTAATACAAAAGCTATTACTGAAAGAACAAACAATGACACTCTAAAAATGTTTTGACGTTGTAGCCATTTATTTAACAAATCTTTAAATCTAGCCATGCTCAATTTAACTGCCTCTTTACTGTATAAGATTTTCTCAAGCCATTGCTTTGGGAAAGTGTTCTTTTTAGGTTTTTAGCCTAACATTATTGCCAAATTTCTACTATCTTGCGTTTGGATACAAGTGTTAAAGTTTATAAGTGGCTCAAATTTTTGTCACATTGAGCGAAGAATTATTACCATCATTAACTTTTACAGTATTTTATTTGCAACTGTTTTGCTATTTAGCACGTTCTCCGTTATGTAGTCGAAAAGTTATGAGGGGACGACTCTATGAAAGGATTGGGTTTTGGGCTGGAGCGCATTGGCGTTTCTGCACTTCGACATCCATTACTGTTTTCAATTATTATCGTCTTTGTGACATTTGTTGCTGCAGCTTTTATTCCTTCAGTAAAATTTAATGGCAATGTAATTTCTGTTGTCCCACAGCAGTCGGTAAATTTCAAAAACTACGATGCGCAAAAGCGAAATTTCCGAGACTTTTCTCGTGATGTTGCTGTAATTATAAAATCGCCGCGCATAAATACCGCCTCTGGCCTGGAAGATTTGAGGTTTATGCAGCTCGAATTAGCTATTACGGAAGGTATTTCAAGCGCAATATCACTCTTTTCAATCCCTGATCCTGATCCTCAAACTGGAGAATTGCGCCAATTTTTTCCAAATCAAATTAAAGATGATGCACAGGCTGCACAACTCTTAGAACGGTTGATTAACGATTACCCCCACGCATCAAGTTTAATTTCAAAGGATCAAGACACCGTATTATTACTTGTAGCTTTGGATATTCCAATTGGCAAAGGCAATGATGCTGCTGCATTTAAGGCTTTTAATAATTTGAAAGAAGCGGTTGAAACTTCTGCGCCAAAGGACTTTGAGTTGCTTTATTCTGGGTTGACGCCCATAGGAATTACAATTCTTGACACGTTAATTAATGATCAAGTGCGTTTAACGCTCTTAGGGTTGTTTTTTGGTGCGCTGATTACCATGTTGTTTTTCCGCAGTTTAACTGCAGCTTTTATATGCGCTTTTCCACCAATATTAACGGCCATTTGGTCAATAGGCATGTTTGGGTTTTTTAATATCCCCATAACCTATCTCACAACTATATTGCCAACGCTTGCCTTGGTATTAGCTTATGCCGATGGAATTGTTTTGTACCACCGCTGGAATAAACTGAATAGTCATGTTGATGATAATGACAAAGTCAAGTTGCGTGCTAATTTAAAAGAGGCTGTTTTGAAAATTGGTCCAGCTTCTGCGCTTACTTCTCTGACAACTGCTTTTGCTATTTCATCTTTTGCACTTTCTTCAAGTGAAGCTTTGGTAGAGTTTGCATGGATCGGTTTGATATTGGTAATCTTTGCATTCTTGGCAGTTATTGTAGGCGTTCCTGTTTTAGGCATGTGGTTGATAAAAATAGGCCTTATTAATAGTCGTAAGCAAAAAGAGCTTCGTTTATCATTTGGAGTTCTGTCGCATAAGATTTATGAATCTTCACCTTTAGCAATCAGCGTATCATCACTTTTGATTGTTGTAGCGTTATTTTATGTCCATTCAGCTTTAAAACCCGACTACCGTATTACAGATTACTTGCCGCGAGACTCGCAATCATTGAAGGCAGAAGTGATTTCCAACGATATCTTTGGTGGTAGGTCGTTAATATTCTTCTCAGTACCCGTTGTGGAAGAGGGGAAGGCCATGTCTTCTTCTGCAAACAGAAAACGATTGGGCGAAGTTACCGAGTTATTGGAAAAGGACTTTCAAAACTCCAAAGTCTTTTCTTTGCATTCACTTTTGCAAAACTATAACGAATTAACGGTTACCAAAATTGTAGAGCAACTTGAAACTGCACCTGAAAATACACGCCAAGGTTATATCTCCAAGGATGGCAAACGACTATTGGTTTCATTAAGAACACCGTCCAGCCAATCAATCTCTGAAACAGAGGTTTTGGTTGGCGAAATAAAACAATCTTTGAAAAAACTGGATTATGCAGATGAGATTGTTATTACTGGCTTTCCAGTTCTCTTGGCTACTGAATTTACAACAATTATTAATGAACTCAGAACAAGTCTTCTTATTGCGGTATTTGTTGGTATTTTACTCATCGGATTGGCAACAAGATCCTTGTTTTTTGCGCTTGTTGCTGCAATTCCCAATCTGTTTCCTGTTTTGGTAACTGAACTTATTATTTTTATGCGGGGAGGGAATATTAATGTGACAGAAGTTGTTGCTTTAACGTTGGCTTTTGGCATTGCTATTGATAATGCTGTACATGTTATTAATGTTTTCAACAATGAAAGACAGAATGGAAAAGATGTTCAGCTTGCATTAAGGGACGCTATTTTAGAAGTAGCACCAGCACTGGCTGCAAGTACCATAATCATTTGTGCTTCAACTGCTGTAATTTTAACCAGTTCCTTGCCAATATTGTCAATTATTGGTGGCCTTATTATAGCAATATTGATTATTGCGCTTCTAACGAACCTAACTATTCTGCCTGCCAATATTTTGACACTTGCACGTGTTTTTAATGTTAAAGACCAGGAAAAATGAAAGTCTTATCTTTGAAAAATACAATCTTTATGTCTGTACTAACTTCCCTTATTTTAACAGGTAATGGATTTGCAGATGAAACCGCCGAAACATTTCTTGAGAATTTAAAAGGTGAGTTTAGAGGTCGTGGTGAAGCTGTCATTGAGTTGAGCAATCGCCAAGAACGAATTAGTTGTAAGTTAGATAATACTTTAAATGATATTGCAAAATCACTTGATATTTCAGGTGTTTGCGCAACAACGCAAGGAAAAGCGTCTGTAAACGGTAAGCTTGAAGTTATTAATGGTGAAGTTAAAGGTTCGTTTTTGTCGCCATTTAGCGACTCTGAAATTACGCAATCAAAAAGCACTTACAGTGAAGGAAAGCTGGTTCTTTCGACTTCGTTTGTGAATAAGAGTACGGGCAACCTCAGCCGCATGCGCCAAATTGTTGTGAGTAATGATGCTGGTGGTTTTAACTCTACATTCCAAAAATTTGATAATGCTGCAGGTGATTATAAAGATACTGGATTTGTTGAATTTTCGCCTGTTGGTGAATGAAGCTTACATTTAGGTTCTGAGCCTAAAGTATTTTAAGCCAAGCTTTGCTGTTCAGGCGTTTTGATTTAAGTTTATTTACTGGATGGGTTTTATCCTTATATCCAATTGCCATGCCGCAAAATAACATTAGCTCGTCAGGCATTTGGCAAAACTCATGAATGGTTTTGGGATACATCGCCCAGCATTCTTGCGGGCAGGTGTCTATACCTTCTTCCTGAAACAATAACATAGCTGATTGTAAATACATTCCCAAGTCTGACCATTGTGGTGGGCCCATAATACGATCAACAAAACAAAATGCAGCTGCTGGTGCGCCAAAAAATTTGAAGTTATTGGCAAACCATTGTCGACGTTTGGGTTTTTCTTCACGACTTATACCAAGTAACGAATACATATCTTCACCCACTTCAAAACGCAAAGTGCGGTAGGGTTCTTTTAAATTGTCAGGATGAATTTGATATTCTTGATTATCACCTTTTGGGTGCGCTTCACCCGCTAGGCGTTTTTCCATCAAGGCATTAAGTTCTGCAAGTTTTTCTGGTGTAATAATGACCATCCGCCAAGGTTGAAGATTACTACCTGAAGGCGTGCGTGCCGACTTTTCTAGAACACGTTTTACAGTTTCAACAGGCACTGGCTGTTGTGTAAAAGCGCGTACTGACATCCTTGATTCAATTGCTTGTGATACTTTCATAAATACAAACTAGCTTGGTTTTCGTTTAATTGTAAATGGGGTCTGAGCCTAGCCATGCAGTATTTATCTTGTCTTTAAATAGTAAGCCGCGTAGGTGTTAAAGGTAATTTATTTGAGGTATCTCATGCGCGGCATAATCGTAATGGCTTTGGCTTATGTTTTTAGCCAGTTTTCCCGTTCATTTCTTGCCGTTTTGAAGCCGATATTAACTTCTGAACTGGGAATGACCGCTGTTGATTTAGCCTATGCATCTGGCGCATGGTTTTTAGCTTTTGCGCTGTTCCAATTTCCCGTAGGCTATTTGTTGGATACGATTGGTCCTAAAAGAACTGCTGGATATATATTTACACTCTTTGCTGGTGGTGGCATGTTTTTCTTTGCCTACGCTAGTTCACCTTTAATGATAATCATTGCAACAGCCTTAATTGGTATTGGGTGTTCGCCAGCGCTAATGGCGCCATTTTACATATTCATTAAAAATTATAATGCGGCAAAACTAGCAACGCTTACTTCTGTTTTCATAGCAGTTGGCACACTTGGTAATATTGCAAGTTCAGAGCCGCTGGCTGCAGCAATCGAGTATTGGGGTTGGCGTGACACGGCAAAGGCAGTTGGCTTTGTTGTATTGTTGATTGGAGGAAGTATATTTTTTACGCTCAAGGATCCAGAAAAAGTTGAAGTAGGAAAAGAAAGTGGAGGATTTTTATCCTTATTGAGAATTAAAGAGCTATGGCCGATTTTTCCAATCATTTTATCTGGATATATGGTTGCAGCTGGATTGCGTGGTTCGTGGATTGGGCCTTTTCACGAAGAACTATATGGCTATGACACTTTGCAGATTGGCAGAGCTACCTTGTATATGTCGATAGCAATTGCGTTAGGTACTTTGTTTTTCGGCCCTTTGGATCGTATTTTCAAAACGCGAAAATGGGTAGTTCTGATTGGTAATTTGATTGTTCTGGTTACTTGTATTTTAATGGCTGTTATGATTCCGAATAATCCGCTTTTGGCAATGGTTGCTTTTGTTGTAATTGGTTTTTTTGGTGCAAGTTATGCCGTTCAAATGGCGCATGGTAAGGCATTTTTACCTGCGCACCTTACTGGACGTGGTGTTACTTTACTCAACTTCTGTTCCATCGGTGGGGCTGGAATCTTTCAATGGCTTAGTGGACCAGTTGTTAAATTTTATACAGTTGAAGGTGAACCTATCATCCAGTATCAAGCCTTGTTTGTATTTTATGCTTTGCTGGTTGGACTTGCTGTTATTGCATATTGTTTTTCCAAAGATGCCAAACCTTAAAGCGCATCATCTTCACCACGTAAAATTTCGGGTAGTTTTAATTTCTTGTTTTGTATTAGCCATGCAATTATTTCATAAGTGATACGATTAGTATTTTCAGGACTGAGTATGTCGCCTGCAATAACGTGTTTGAACGGATCAGATGTTTCTTCAATTCTCAAAATTTTAACTGAGCCACCCCATTGAGATGCAACTTTGGCAACTTCATCTGCAACAATTACCTTATCATCTGGGGAATAGATGAAAAATGCAGGCGTTTGTATGGTGGATTTATCAATTGATTTTAAAACCTTCAACATCGATGTCATGGGGAAGATAGCTCTGCTTGGGTAGCGTGTAGTCCACCATTTGCCATGCGATTCGTTGATTGGTTCCCAGGAACGTTCGTTGCCAGCAACTGCTGGTAAGATTTTTTCTGCCCAAGGAATGTTCGCCAACCATGTTGAAATACCATGTAACTCATAGTTTGGAGAAATCATTATGATGCCCGCAACATTTTTGGCTAGAGTTGGGTTGGTTAATCCCCAAGTTGCGATTGAGCTTCCAGTTGAGGCAGATATGATGATTATTTTTTTGCCAATTCGTTCGCCAATCGTAATGGCTTCGGCAAAATCATTTGCCCAATCTTGAAAACTTGCGTCAGCCATTCCAGCGCCATCGCGACCGTGTCCTTTTAAACGTGTATAAAAAATATTAGCCTCTAACGCTTCTGCAACTTTGTCTGTTAGCGGACGCGTTTCATATTTGGTTGCTGAAAAACCATGGATGTAAATAATTGAAATGTCGGTTTGTGATTGTGCCGTTGGGTCTGCCCAGATTATTTCTTTTTCAGCACCTTCAACCAGATTAGCAATTTTGCTTTCGCGTTCGCTGATATAGTTATCAACATTACCGCTTATATTGTTTGCGTCAAATGTGATTTTTGCCTGTGTATCCGGGCGTGGGCCAAGCGCAAAAACTACTCCTAAAAGTACCAATGTTATTGATAGGTATTTGAAGAAGGCTTTCATTTTATTCCACTGCTGTAATGTCGATATTAGCGCGGTTTACAACAGTTCGCATCGCAAAACTAGAATTAATTCGTAATATTCCTGGCAATGTAGAAAGCCAGTGTTTGTGGATATATTCAAAGTGTTCCATGTCATTTGCGTTAACGCGTATTACATAGTCGTGTTCACCAGACATTAAAAAGCATGCTACGATATATGGGCAGTCTGATACAGCTTTCTCAAAGGCTTCATAATCAGCACCTGATTGTCTATCCAGTGTAATGTGAACGATGGAAGTGATAGTTTGTCCAAGCGCTTTATTCGAGATTAACGCTTGATATCCTTCTATCGTGCCATTTTTTTCCAAATGTTCTATCCGCCTTGAACACGCAGACGGCGACAAACCGACACGATTAGCAAGGTCTACATTTGAGGTTCTAGCATTTTCCTGTAATGCAATGAGTATGGCTGTATCAATCTTATCTAGCTTCATTTTCGCAATAAAATCCGATAATTAAAATAATAACGCAACAAATCACGAAAAACAAAGCGCATCAAGCTGTAATTTGCAAGGACATATATTTGGTAATGGGTGTATAGTTTTTTGAATTTATAATGGGAGTGGAGAAAACATGCGTATTGGTGTTCCTAAAGAGATTAAAGACAATGAATTTCGTGTTGGTGTTACGCCAGGTGCAGCGAGAGAATATGTTGCACGTGGACATGAAGTTTATGTAGAAACGAATGCTGGCGCAGGTATTGGTGCTGCTGATGCTGCTTATCAAGCTGCTGGCGCCAAGGTGCTTGGAACTGCAAAAGAAGTTTTTGATATTGCGGAAATGGTGGTGAAAGTAAAAGAACCTCAACCAAGTGAGTGGGTTCAATTACGTGAAGATCAACTTCTTTACACCTATCTACATCTGGCTCCAGATCCTGCACAAACAAAAGGTTTGATTGAGTCTGGTTGTACAGCAATTGCCTATGAAACGGTTACGGATGAAGAGGGTGGTTTGCCATTGCTTGCACCAATGAGTGAAGTTGCTGGTCGCTTATCCATTCAATGTGCTGCAACTGCATTACAAAAACCTAATGGTGGATGCGGTATATTGTTAGGCGGCGTGCCTGGTGTTTTACCTGCTAAAGTTGTTGTAATTGGTGGTGGTGTTGTGGGAACCCATGCCGCTAAAATGGCTGTTGGTCTTGGTGCAGATGTAACCATATTGGACCGTTCATTACCGCGCATGCGCGAACTGGATGATGTTTTTGGAAATACTGCCAAGACGCGGTATTCAACAGTTGAAGCGGTTGAAGAGGAGTGCTTAGCTGCTGATGCAGTTATTGGTGCGGTGCTTATTCCAGGTGCTGCAGCACCAAAGTTAGTAAGCCGTGATATGCTTTCCAGAATGAAGCCGGGTTCGGTTTTAGTTGATGTAGCCATCGACCAAGGTGGTTGTTTTGAAACCTCAAAGGCAACGACACACTCTGATCCGACATATGTGGTAGATAATGTCGTTCATTATTGTGTAGCGAACATGCCAGGTGCTGTGCCGCTTACATCATCTCATGCTCTAAATAATGCAACACTGCCGTTTGGTTTGGCGTTGGCTTCAAAAGGTTTGGATGCGATTGCACAGAACGTTCATTTGCAAAACGGTCTAAATGTTCACAAGGGGCGGATTACCAATCAACCTGTTGCAGAAGCTTTATCTATGGATATGGTTTCGCCGCTTGAGGCATTGAAACTTTAACAAGTTAAAATTCAACCTGTCAAAGAAGCAGGTTACCCATTTACGCATATATAAATGGGTTTCAACTTACTCCCCTAATTGCCCAATTAGGGGAGTTTTTATTTCCACTCCCCAATTTCAACATCCTGTGTAGCAACAGGCGAGAAGCCCAATCTTTGATAAAGTCGCAATGCCGCTGGATGGTCGAGTGTATTGGTTTGTAATATGACCCTTTGCGGCTTATGCGCCCAAGCTGCACTGATTGCAGCTGACATGAACCATTTTCCAAGTCTTAAGCCCTGATATTTTGGGGCTAAACCAAAATATAATATTTCAATTGAATGGGGATGGTTTTTTTTATTAAGTTCAAAAAAACCTGCCGGACAGGCATCCGCGTATAACACACTTATTTCTGTGTTTTCATTATTGATAATTGAGCTTAGTTTTACGGGCGCCATGTTTCGGCGATCTTCCCAATGATGCGGTTTTCCTACTATTTCATAAAGATAACTGTAAAATTCGGGTGGAATATTTTTAGCACGCATTAAAGCTATGCTAGGTTTTGTGGGCACAGGAATAACTCGCAAAGGTGGGTGCCTCATTTCAAGGTGAGTGACATGGGCTTTTAGTTTTTTTGCCTGTCTTTTTGTTTGAATTTTTTTGTTGTCATTTGTCATTTATGTATCGTCTTGGATAATCGCAACTTCAGGGCCATCAGGCATTCCCCATTGTGCCCAAGAGCCGTCAAATAATTTATAGTTTTTATTTCCTATTTCAGTCAAAGCCAAGGATAAAATTGCTGCCGTTACGCCTGAGCCGCACGTTGTAATAACAGGTGTTTCTTTATTAATATTCAAAGCTTTGAATATTGCTTCCAGTTGAGCTTTATCTAGAAGTTTTCCATCTTTTACCAAATCACTTGCTGGTAAAGATTTGGAACTTGGAATATGGCCACTGCGCAAGCCCTTCCGTGGCTCTGGTGCTTGACCCTTAAAACGTGCAGTAGGCCTTGCGTCTATAATTACTATGTTTTTTTCTGATACAGAGTGTTTGACTGCATCAATTGAGGCTACTTTGGTATCGGTAAAATTTGGTTTGAAAATATTTGGTTCTGGTTTTGTTGGCGTTCCTTCTTCAACTGGTAGATTGCTGTTTTGCCATTGATCAAAACCGCCTACGAGAATGCGTACATCCTTTGCACCCATTGTTTTCAAGGTCCACCAAACGCGCGGAGCAGAAAAAAGCCCTGGTCCATCATATACAATCAATGTTTGCTGGTTATTAATGCCTAGCATTCCCGCAGCCTTTGCAAAAGTATCAGGGTCAGGGAGCATATGTGGCAAATCAGTATCGCTATCTGCAATAACATCAATGTCAAAGTAAACTGCTGAAGGAATACGAGCAGTGTTATATTCCCTTTTTGCATCTCTGTTTTGTGCGGGCAAATACCAAGAACCGTCTATGAATTTTACGTTGTCTTTGCCTAATAAGTTCAGCGCTTTATTTTGCGTAATGAAATTAGGTGAGGTCATAGTTTTCTCCTGCAAAATGGCTAAGCTCAACTCCAGCTTAAAGTTGTGTTTATGGTTTTGTAAACAAAATTAGGAATAGCGAAAAAGCAAGCTTTTATGCCGCTTGACCGAAACGGATTCTAAACCTTCGGTTCTCTTTTCCCTTTTTCTCAATTTTTCCAATATGAATATAGCCAATTTCGCCTGTTTCTGTGGCATGAGTCCCCCCACAGGGTTGACTATCTATGCAGGCATTTTCACCGATACAAACAAGTCTGATTTTACCTAAACCTTTTGGTGGCCTTACATTTTTAGAACGAATTATTGATGGATCTGCGTCTAATTCTTCTTCAGTAATCCATTTTGTGTAAACTGGATGATTGGCCTCCACCAGTTCAATTAGCTTTTCGGTTACTTCTTCTTTGCTAACCAAGACTTCAGATAAATCAAAATCAATACGGCTATCATCTATATTAACTGCAGCACCCGTAATTGGGTAGGGACAGACAACGCTTAATAAGTGGCAAGCTGTATGCATTTTCATTAGTTTGTATCGCCGTTCCCAATCAATATGGCCAACAAGAGTTTCTCCAATATCAGGTAAGTTTTGCCCCCCAGAAGGGACAAGGATAATTTCCTGCTTAGTATCGCCGTTTAATGTTGTTGCAATTTCTATTGTGGAACCATCACTACGTTCAAGTTTGCCACGGTCGCCAGGTTGACCGCCACTTGTGGCGTAGAAATTCGTTTGATCCAAAATGATGCCACCATGCATATTAATCCCTTTAACTGTAGATTCGCACGCAGTTAAATATGCGTCATCGAGAAAAGCAGGCTTGGTGATGATGATCATATCTATTCTTTGTAATCAACAATCGGTAAGTCAAACTTAGTATCGTCTTCAAGCCAAGCAGGAACTTCCAGATCTTTGGAGCGCAGGAATGCTGGGTTGAACATTTTTGATTGATAACGACTACCGAAATCACAAAGGATTGTTACGATCGTATGACCCGGTCCAAGTTCTTTTGCCATGCGGATGGCGCCAGCAACATTAATGCCTGTTGAGCCACCCATGCAAAGGCCTTCATGTTCTAAGAGGTCAAAAGCAATTGGAATGGCCTCGCTATCAGGAATTTGGATTGGCATATCAGGTGCAAAGCCTTCAAGGTTAGCAGTTACACGGCCTTGACCAATGCCTTCTGAAATTGAACTGCCGGATGACTTTAGCTCACCGTTTTTGTAGTATTCAAATAAAGCAGCTCCCATAGGGTCGGCCATGCCGATTTTAATATCTTTGTTATGTTCTTTGAGACCTGCACTTACGCCTGCAAGTGTTCCACCTGTGCCGACAGCAGCGACGAAAGCATCAACCTTGCCATCTGTTTGGTTCCAAATTTCTTGAGCCGTAGTGCGGATGTGGCCATCACGGTTTGCAATGTTATCAAATTGGTTTGCCCAGACTGCACCATGTTTTTCAGTTTTGGCCAACTGTTCGGCTAAGCGACCTGAAAGCTTCACATAGGTATTTGGATTGCGATATGGCAGAGCAGGGACTTCAACCAGTTTTGCTCCCATCAAACGAAGTGTATCTTTTTTCTCTTTTGCCTGTGTTTCAGGAATAACGATTACAGTCTTATATCCCATGGCATTGGCAACGACCGTGAGGCCAATGCCTGTGTTTCCAGCAGTGCCTTCAACAATTGTACCGCCTGGTTCAAGCCTTCCGTTCTTTATGGCATCTTCTATGATGAATAAACCAGCGCGGTCTTTTACGGATTGACCCGGGTTCATGAACTCCGCCTTGCCAAGAATTTCACAACCTGTTTCTTCAGAAGCTTTCTTCAACCGAATAAGAGGGGTGTTACCAATTGCATCAATTGTACCAGTTTTTATGTTCATGAGTATTATTCCAATATTTATTGCTTGTAACACCCTAAAGAATGCACCTTTTTCCTGCAAGGTATTGAAGTTTCTGAAAAGAAATAAATATGTGTAGGGAATTGCTGATAATTATGTTTGGCTAAAAAATAATTCTATTTTGAAATGGAAAACTTATGACTTTTACTGCTAAACCCAAAGATGGTGCTGTCTGGATTACAGGGGCAAGTGAAGGCATTGGGAAAGCTGTTGCCCTGCAAATGGCAGATGAAGGGTTTGATGTTTATATCTCTGCAAGATCAAAGGATAAATTAGAAGTAATTGCTTCATCTTACCGTGGCAAAGGTAATATCTTTGCGCTTCCCTTAGATGTTACAGATCGTACCGCAAATTTAAAATGTGTTGAGCATATTGTTAGTAAGTCGAACAAGCTAGCAGTTTGTATTTTAAATGCTGGAACCTTTAAACCGATGCGCGGTGATAATTTAAGTTTTGAAAATTTTGATTTCACCCATTCGGTTAATATTGACGGTGTTATCAATGGACTTGTGCCAGTGGTCGACACCATGAAAGAAGCAGGCCAAGGACAAATTGCAATAGTTTCTTCCGTTGCTGGCTATGGTGGGTTACCCAAAAATGGACCATACGGTCTTTCCAAAGCAGGGCTTATTAATCTTGCTGAAAGTCTTAAATATGACTTTGACAAAATGAACATTAAAATACAAATCGTTACACCTGGCTTTATTGATACCCCACTTACTGAGAAAAATGATTTTCCGATGCCTTTCCTTATGCCAGTTGATAAAGCGGCGCAGCGCGTCGTCAAAGGTCTCGAAAAGCCAAATTTTGAAATTACTTTTCCACGCAGATTTACTTATATGCTGAAATTTATGAACTTGTGGTGCTATCCAGTATATTTTTGGATGGTTCGCAAAATTACAGGTGGGTAAATTTTATTAGCTGTGTTTATAAAACATTTGACGTACATCAATTGACTGAGTGCTAAAACCTGCCTCGCAATAGTGGAAGTAAAACTCCCACATGCGTTTGAAGCGTTGATCAAAACCAAGTTTGCGAACTTCTTCCCATTTATCCCAAAAAACCAAACGCCATTCTGTTAGCGTTCTTGCGTAATCTTTGCCAAAGATGCGCTCGTTGGTTAAGGTTAAACCGTGTTTGGTTGTAACTTTTGACAACACTTCAGGCGAGGGTAACATGCCACCGGGAAAAATATAACGTTGAATGAAATCAGGACGTCTTTTGTAATCTTCAAATGCAGCATCGCGAATTGTAATGATTTGCAAGCCTGCAGTGCCACCTGGTTTTAAACATTCTTTGATTTTGTCAAAATAAGCTGGCCAATATTCTTCTCCTACTGCTTCAAACATTTCTATTGAAGCAATGTGGTCGTACTTTCCTGTTTCATCGCGATAATCTTGGAATTTGAACTTTACAAGATCAGATAAGCCGGCTTTTTCTATACGGTTTTGGGCATATGCAAGCTGTTCTTTGGAAATGGTAAGACCTGTGACTTTCGCACCAAACTCACGTGCAACATATTCAGCAAATCCGCCCCAACCACAGCCGATTTCAAGAATATGACTGTTTTTGGTTACACCCATATTTTCTGCAAGATAACGATATTTTGCATCTTGTGCAGTTTCAAGAGAATTTGCACCATCATCATATATGGCTGATGAATAAGTCATCCCTGGGTCAAGCCAAAGGCTATAAAACTCATTGCCTAAATCGTAATGGGCTGAGATGTTTTTTTGCGAGCCGCTCTTTGTGTTTTTATTAAACCAATGACGCGCACTTTCAATTATATTTATGACCCGACTTTGCGACGCAACATCGCCATATATACTACGATTTACGAGGAAAAACTCCAACATAGCTGTCACATCAGGACTATCCCAATCTTCATCCATGTAACTTTCTGCGACGCCTATGGTGCCGCCTAAAGCAACTTTACGTGGCAACTTCCAGTTACTCAAGTGAAGCTTGGCGATAGGTCCAGAATTACCAGAGTTAAACTGAACACATTTGCCATTTGGAAAGCGTAAGTAAAGTTTTCCATGTTCAATACGTAAAAGCAGTTTGAAAAGTGTTTTTGCAAACCAAGGTAAACTTTTTTTCTGCTTTGCAAAATTATCCTTAGTAATGAGGACTGCATTGTCAAAATCGGTATGCATATCATTGAGATTTAGCGATGATTCCATGATTTACTTACCTGCAACAACTTTATTAACGTTCTTCATATAACTGGGCTTTTCTGGTGGTAATGGCCTTGGGCGTAATTTCATGCCTTTAAACCAAAGAATTAGTGCTTCAAAATGAATTCCAGTTATTATCTTCCAAGTTAACCCAAGCGTTTTAAATATCCCAAGAATGAGGTTCTTTGTATTTAAAGCTTTTTGAAAACCATAAAATGTAGCTGATAAAATAGGGCCATTGTCGTCATGTTCAAGAATACGAATTGTTAGTTTTTCTTTTGGTGGTTGTATTGAAAAGTCATATCGTAAGTTCATGTCCAAAAAAGGGGAGACATAAAAGCATTTGTTTGCTGTATTTTTTATAGATGCTTGCGCCAAATTTTCATCCGTTACGCGTGCTACGTATGAATGCGTTTGGCCAAAAGTGTTATTAACCTGATAAACCAGTGCCATAATGTTATCGTTTTCATCATAGCAAAAATAAATGGATAATGGATTGAATGTGTATCCTAAAATACGTGGATTGCACCATAACAAAATTCTAGCGGGCGAGAGCATATCACCATCATGTAATAATTTGTCGATGTGAACGCGCAAACTGGAACCATCTCTTGTTCCATGGTCTTTTTCATGGAAAGAAACTAGCCCAGCCTTATTAACTGAAAAGAAACGGCTTTGTTTAGCTGCTTCTTCGTAGCGGTCAATATCTATTATGAGGGAAAATATACGGTAGTTAAATCTATGCAGTTTGGGTTTTAAACGTGCATGCATGACTTTGCCAAAATATAAACTTACGGCAGGAGAAATCGTATTATCCGTATTGGCTATGGTAGGCGTCATAGTATTACTCTGCTGCCTGCATTTTTATAGT
>CALDZF010000074.1 GCA_937944165.1 uncultured Rhizobiaceae group bacterium
TGGGTAGCGTCTTCTGATTATTCAGAAGACTTACGCCTGGGCAAAACCATTCTGCAAACCAACATCGATGCTTACCGTAAAATGCGTAATTCATTGCGCTGGATGCTTGGCACATTATCGCATTATGAGGGTGAAGAAGTCGCCTATGTGGATATGCCCGAACTGGAACAACTCATGTTGCACCGTTTGCATGAATTGGATAGCATTGTGCGCGAAGGGTATGACAGTTTTGATTTCAAACGTATCGTAGCGCAACTCTCCAACTTCATGAACATTGAGCTTTCAGCCTTCTATTTTGATATCCGCAAGGACAGTCTGTACTGCGATGCGCCATCAAGCAAAAAGCGTAAAGCTGCACTTTATGTGGTAAAGCAATTGTTTGACCATCTTGTGCGGTGGTTTGCACCAGTCTTGCCGTTCACAATGGAAGAAAGTTTCCAAAGCGAACGTGGCAATGAAGATGCTTCGGTGCACATGGAACAATTCAAGGATGTGCCAACTGAATGGGCAAATCCTGAATTGGCTGCCAAGTGGCAAAAAATTAAAACGGTTCGCCGGGTCGTAACAGGTGCAATTGAGATCGAACGCCGTGAAAAGCGGATTGGTTCTTCACTGGAAGCTGCCCCTCAGGTCTCGATTACAGATGAAGCGTTAATGGCGGCAATTGAAGATCAGGACATGGCTGAAATTTGCATCACAAGCGATATAGCAATTTCATCAAAACCGCTTTCGGGCGATATATTCACCTTGGATGAAGTTAAAAGTGTTAGCGTTGTGCCAAGTCTTGCTAGAGGCAAAAAATGCGCTCGATCTTGGCGTGTTTTGCCTGAAGTCGGCACAGACCCCGATTATCCGGACATTTCATTGCGCGATGCGAGAGCCATGCGTGAAATAGAGGGCAATTAACCATCAACAGTATGTTATGCTCTTGTTGTTGTAAAACTAAAGGATTTAGGGTAATTGTTGATATGAATTAAACGTCGTTATATTGCCTTATTTTTTTATTAGTAATTTACGATGTAATGTATCGCGTAATGTGAACATTTCGAATCAGGTGGATATTATGAATAAGACGCTTATCTTAATGAGTTTTGCAGCGCTAA
Organism: uncultured Rhizobiaceae group bacterium; assembly: GCA_937944165.1. GTDB lineage: Bacteria > Pseudomonadota > Alphaproteobacteria > Rhizobiales > Rhizobiaceae > JAALLB01. Next base: position 1,104 of record CALDZF010000074.1, read on the forward strand.
CCCTAGCAGGTTGCACAGGTGGTACAACTTATGGAACGGGTTCTTCTCACGAGCTCGATACAGTAAAAAGTCTTGGAAAGATATTTTCACTAAGAAATCAAAAGAGTTCAATTGATTACAAAACTCGTCCTGAATTGGTTTTGCCAGCAAATAAAAATGCTTTGCCGCAACCAGTTGACAGTCGCGCCTTGGCCGCTGACCAAGACTGGCCAGAGTCTCCTGAACTACGTGCTGCAAAATTAAGTTCAAATGCGCCAGTCGCTGATACACGCAACAAAGGTGGTGCAGATCTTCCAATTGAGTTCCTAACAGATACCAATAAACAAGGTATTGGTAATTCAGCGAGGATACAGCGTAATGCACGCAAAAATGTAAACAGTGGTGCGGATGAATTTATTCAAGCTATCAAGGATGATGCAAATGGCGTTGGTGAAGGTAAACTTGCACGCGAACGCAGGGACCAACTTGCATTTTCAACAGGTGTAAAACGTAAATTTCTGACAGAACCTCCAGTAGAATATCGCACACCATCAGCCAATGCAGAAGCAGGCGATTTAGGTGTTAATCAAGAAATTCTCGATGAACGCACTAAGAAGAATGAAAGAGAAAGAATTGATTCAAGCAATGGTGTTCTAACTCCTCAAGGCGCTGATTTCTAAGCTTTTGCGATATATAATTAAGAATTCGACGGCTCCACATGGAGCCGTTTTTTATTTGAGCTTTCGTCTGACTTTAAAAAACTCTTTTAAAAGCGAAGAACAATCGCTCTCCATTATACCGGAATAAACCTCAGGTTTATGGTGGCAGCTTGCATCAGAAAATAAACGCACGCCATTTTCTACTGCGCCTGATTTTATATCGCTTGTAGCGAAGTAAAGCCGTCTAATACGTGCAAACGAGATAATAGCTGCGCACATTGGGCAAGGTTCAAGCGTTACGTAAAGATCGCAATTATTAAGGCGTTCGCTATTTAAAGTTTTTGCAGCTTCTCGAATTACAAGCATTTCTGCATGGGCGCTTGGGTCTTTATGTTCGAGCGTTCTATTGCCGCCACGTGCAATAATCTCATTTTGATATACTAAGATTGCTCCCACGGGGACTTCACCTCGTTCAAATGCAAGCTTTGCCTCTTCAAGGGCGTATTCCATAAAACTTGCTTTTGTCACGAATTTGCCTCACCAACATATAGAAGTAAAATTGCTTCGGTTTCACTACGGATTGAATATCACACATGCACAATAAACCAGCCAATAAAGATTCTAAAAAGCCAATTGCTAAAGGTAATAGCAATAATATTGAGCGCAGTGCAGTGGTTTTAACGGAAAAACAACCTTCAGAGCGGATCGCTAAACGCATGGCACGTGCGGGACTTTGTTCCCGAAGGCAGGCAGAAACCTGGATTTTGGCAGGCCGTGTTAAAGTAAATAACAAGCAATTAACAACGCCAGCCTTTACGGTAACAGACCGTGATAAGGTTGAAGTTGATGGAAAAGTTATATCTCAAAAAGAGCGCACGCGGCTTTGGCTTTTTCATAAACCAAGTGGAACAGTGACAACTAATCAAGATCCCGAAGGTCGCAAAACTATATTTGAGCTTATGCCAGAAGGCTTGCCCAGATTAATGAGCATTGGCAGGTTGGATATTAATACAGAAGGCCTTTTGTTAATGACAAATGATGGCGGCCTTTCACGTGTATTGGAACTTCCTGCAACTGGATGGTTGCGCAGATACCGTGTACGGGTTCATGGACGGGTTAATCAAGAAGAATTGGATAAATTACAAGACGGAATCGCCGTTGAAGGTGTTTTATATGGCTCTATCGAAGCTAAAATTGAGCATGAACAAGGCACCAATGCCTGGTTGGCAGTAGCACTTCGTGAAGGTAAAAACAGGGAAATTAAAAAAGTTCTTGGCCACTTAGGCCTTGAAGTCACAAGGCTTATTAGAATTTCATTTGGGCCTTTTCAATTAGGAGATTTGCCAAAGGGTACAGTACGCGAAATTAGAAGTCGCATGTTGCGCGATCAGTTAGGTGAAAAACTTATTGAACAGGCGGGTGCAGATTTTGAGGCGCCGATTATCAATCAAACGCCAGAAATTACGCGCTCAGCTTCCCAGGCCGCTGCACAAAACAAAAAACCAGTTAGGCAACGATCTGATAAGCAAAAACGCGGCACTGTGCGTGATGATACACTGTCGAGGTTAACGACTTCAAAGGCAAGAAGTGATGATAAAAACAATAAAAAGCAATCAAGCGGTTGGGCAAAGCAATCCAGAGAAGATTCTGGCCGTGGCACAAGTCGCGGTAAAAAATCCCAACGCAGGAAATAATCAATGCGGATTGTCGGTGGTAAATTTAAAGGACGCCCCTTGCAAAGCCCAAAAGGCATGGTAACACGCCCAACAACAGACAGAACGCGTGAGAGCCTTTTTAATATTTTAACGCATAGAATTGATTTTAAAAATTGTCGAACGCTTGATCTTTTTGCTGGTACTGGTGCACTTGGTTTAGAGGCAATTTCGCGTGGTAGCGAATATTGTCTCTTTATTGAAGAAGCAAGTGCTGCACGTGCTGCCATTCGCGAAAACATTGAAGCTTTAGAGCTTTCGGGCATTACTAAAATATTCAGGCGTGATGCAACACGACTTGGAAAACCAGGAAACATAAAGCCATTTGATTTGGTTTTTGCGGATCCACCTTATCGAAAAGGATATGGTGAAAAATCGGCACGGTGTTTGTTCCAAGAAGGCTGGATGAACACGGGTGGCCTTTTTATTTTAGAAGAAGCAACAGATGTATATCCTGAAAGCTTAAAGGGGTATGAATTAATCGATATACGCAAATATGGGGAAACAACGATTGGCATGTTTTGCGTTACCACAATTGATTGATTGGAATGTTATGAATGGGCCTCTATATAAGTATTCATGAATGAAAAATGATTCTGGAAGGCTACCATGCATCGTATTGTTTTAAGCTTAATCGCTATATTATTTGCTGCAACAAGCATTTATGCAAATGAATCCGATCCTAAACCTGATATTACTGAATTTACATTAGATAATGGTTTACGTTTGGTTGTCATACCTGATAGGCGCGCGCCTGTAGTAACGCATATGGCGTGGTATAAAGTGGGATCAGCAGATGACCCTCAAGGCAGTTCAGGACTAGCGCATTTCTTTGAACACCTAATGTTTAAAGGAACTTCCAATTACCCACCTGGTGAGTTTTCAAGTGCTGTATCTGCAATTGGTGGCCAGGAAAATGCTTTTACCAGTTGGGATTATACAGCCTACTACCAAAAAGTTTCTCCCTCAGCGTTGCCTGATATGATGAAATATGAAGCTGATCGTATGCAGAATTTGACTGTGACTGAAGAAGTATTTCTACCAGAACGTGACGTTATTCTTGAAGAAAGAAGCGGGCGCGTTGATAGAAGTCCAGGTGCTATTTTAGGCGAATTCAGTCGTGCTGCATTGCACGTCAATCATCCTTATTCAATTCCAATAATTGGTTGGGAGCATGAGATAGCAAAACTCAAAATGGAAGATGCCCTTGCTTTTTATAAAAGATGGTATCAACCTTGGAATGTTATTGTGGTTGTTGCTGGTGATGTTGATCCGCAAGAAACATTAAAAATGGCGAAAGAAACTTACGGAAAACTTGTTGCGACTGAAGAACCAATCGAACGCAAATGGACTTCAAGCCCAAGACATGTCGTGGCACAAACACTTGAATATAAAGACGAGCGTGTAACACAACCAAGTTGGCAACGTGCTTTTCTTGTACCTTCATATACAATTGCTGAGGAGGGCGAAGCAGAAGCACTTGATATTTTAAGTGCGATTATGGGTGGTTCTGCAACCAGTCGTTTTCAGCAAGAAATTGTTCTTGAGCAGGGATTGGCAACTTCAGCGGGAGCGTACTATCAAGGTTCATCGCGTGATATGACTTCATTTGGATTTTACGGAACACCGCGAGGTGATACAAAACTTGAAGATTTGGCAAGTGCGATAGAAGCACAAGTTGATAAATTACTTGAAGAAGGTGTCAGCCAAGAAGAATTGGATCGGGCACGTGAAGCCTATTTAAAGACTATTATTTATAGCCAGGATAGTCAGGTAACACTTGCGCGTATTTTTGGCTCCGTTCTTACAATTGGGGGTAGTGTGGAAGACTTTACCTCATGGCCAGAACGCTTGCGTAAAGTAACGGTTGAAGATGTTAACAAAGTTGCAAGAAAATATTTGGACAGGAACCGCTCAATCACAAGCCGTCTCTTGCCAAAAGAAGGATAACCCTATGAGAATTTTTATAACAACTATTACATTCCTTCTGGCTTTTGCTGTGCATGCAAATGCAATCGACATTAAGCAAGTTGAAACGCAAAAAGGTATTAAGGCCTTGCTGGTTGAAGATTACACGCTTCCAATTATAGCGCTTTCCATTTCCTTTAAAGGGGGTTCAACACAAGATGAAAAAGGCAAAGAAGGTACGCTACGTTTAATGCGCGCCTTAATGGATGAAGGTGCTGGTGATTTGGATAGCACTGCCTATCAGGCAAAAGCAGAAGAAATAGGTTTGGAATTTGGATTTTCTGCATCACGTGACAGTTTTTCCGGCGGCGGCAGATTGTTGCGTTCAGAACGAGAAGAAGCGTTCAACCTTATAAAATTAGCGATTAATCAACCGCGTTTTGATGAAGATGCAATTGAACGTATGCGTGATGCTATTCGTACTAATATCATAAGGGGTAAGAAAAACCCGTCTTCAGTTGCAAGAAAAGCTTTGCGTGAAGCACTATTCCCGGATCACCCATATCAGCGCAGTGCAAGTGGTAGTGAGCAATCAATTGATGCAATTACACGTGATGATATTATTGCTATGAATAAAAAGATATTATCGCGCGGGACTCTTACAGTCGGTGTTGTTGGAGCAATCAGCGAAGCTGAATTAAAAATTGCACTGGATGATATTTTTGGTAATTTGCCTGCAGAACCTGCGATTGATGAAATTACAGAAGTAACACCTAAGCTTGGTGAAGATATTTCAATTGCAATGCCAGTGCCTAATGCTTCAGTTTCTATTGTGTATCCTGCGATTAAACGTGATAGCCCTGATTTTTTTGCTGCACACATGATGAACCATATTTTAGGCGGCGGAACTTTTTCCTCTCGCCTTTATACCGAAGTGCGCGAAAAACGTGGTTTGGCCTATGGTGTATCTTCAGGATTAGCTACATTTGATAATACTGCTTATTTTGTGGCAGGAACATCAACACGTGCAGAAAATCGCGATGAGACAATCAAGATTATAAAAGACGAAATTAACCGCATCGCAACCAAAGGCGCGACAGATGAAGAATTGGAGAAAGCAAAACTCTATGTTTCCGGTTCTTATGCAATTGCCAATCTTGATACATCAGGCAAAATTGCCAGTGTTCTGGTTGCCTTGCAAGACCAAAACCTGGGCATTGATTATATTGAAAAACGCCAAAAGTATATTGCTGATGTTACACTTGAAGATGTTAACCGAATGGCAAAACAGTTTTTCTCTGCCAAACCAACGGTTGTGGTTGTTGGACCAGAAGTTACTCAGTAGCTTCTGGAGTAATTATTGTCTCTTCATCTACCAGTTTACGTGCCTTAAACCGATCCAACGCAATGTTAAAGACACGCTTTAACATTGCAGGGTCTTCAGGTTTTACAGCTATCTGAATAACTTCACAAAGTTCCAAAACCTTATTTTGGGCTTCCCCCATGTCTTTTAGTCGGGCTGCATCTTTTTGTGTTGTGAAGAGTTTTAATTTTTGTTCTGTTGAACGGTCAATTAATTCAGCACATTCTTCTTCTGTAAAAACATGATGGTCTCCAAACATCTTTTCTGATTTGATTTCTACTCCAATACTTTTGAGCGTATCAAAAAACTTGCTTGGGTCAGCGATACCAGCAAAGGCTAATACCTGCTCCCCTTTATATTCGGAGCGTCCCTTAACTTCTGTATGGCTATGAAAAACAGGTTTGCCTGCACGTGCAGCTTTTCTAATCGCTTTATCTGCTGCATCGCCTTCACCGGTTATAAAAACTGCGTCAGTATGTAAAAGCTGATGTTTAAAAGGAACGCGCATTGGGCCGCCGGGCATGGAAAAACCATTTCCTAACCCACGCTTTGCATCGATTAAAACAAGGTTGAAATCTTTATGTAATCCCGGGTTTTGAAAACCATCATCCATAATAATGACAGTACAATCATGTTCGACAAGTAATTTGGCACCGGCAATACGATTTGCAGAAATTACCGTTAAAGAGTTTTCAGCATGTAAAAGAGCTTCATCGCCGACATCATGTGCGTTGTGTTTTTCAAGATTAATTATGGTTGGGTTCGTTATAGCACCACCATGTCCGCGTGACAGGATGCCAACTTTATAACCCAGGCTTTTAGCGTAATTTGCAAGCATGTGAACGGTTGGTGTTTTTCCAGCACCCCCGACAATAAAGTTACCAACGCATATAACGGGTACATTTACCTTGGCAGACGCTATCATATCCATACGTCTGGCCGCAATGCGACCATAGACATATGAGGCTGGCGAAAGAGCGTAGCCTTGCCAACTGTTTTTTTGCCACCAGAACGGAGGAGCTTCATCAAGAGCCATAGGCCTAGCCTTTTCCTTTGGCTATTCATTGAGAATATAGTGAGATGCGTTAAACAAAAATAATGTCTATGTCAAAAAATATAATGGGTATGAATTATCTTTACCCAAGTTCTTTTAAATCACGTTTTACAGTTAGAGGAAAAATATAAGCGTCCAATGCTCTATTTGTTTTCTTTAGTGCGCCGCGCATTTGGTTGATTGTTTTATGAGCTGCATTTTGCATCTTTTCACGTTCTTGCGGATTATTGAGTAAATATTCAACATTAGCGGCTAACATCTGTTCATCAGCCACCAAACGAACGGCTCCAGCTTCTAAAAGGTTTTTATAAGAATCACGGAAGTTTTTTACATTCTTACCTGAAATAATTGCTGTGCCTGTCATAGCAGGCTCTATCGGGTTTTGCCCACCATGTGCTTTTAAACTTCGTCCAACAAAAGCAACTTGCGCCAATCGCAAGAACAACCCCATTTCGCCGATAGTATCACCCATATATATATCAGATTGGTCATCAAATGCTTCGTTTTGGCTGCGTTGTGCAACTGCTAAACCGTTTTCTTTAAGCATTGCAATAATGCCAGGCGCACGTTCAGGATGTCGTGGCACTATGATGGTTAAGAGATTAGGAATCTTTTTCTTAAGCACTGCATGAATTTTGCCAACAGTTTCCTCTTCGCCTTCATGCGTACTTACTGCTACCCAACAAGGTCGATTACCAACCTTGGATTTCAGTTGGTTAAATTCAATAGTGTCATAAGGAAGTGCGTTGGTGTCTACTTTGAGATTGCCAGAAACTTCGACAGGCCTTGCGCCCAGTGTTTTGAAACGTTCAGCATCAAGCTCTGATTGCGCTATAACGTGGGAGAAGTTTTCAAATAAGGTTTCAGCTAGCCCCGAAGCATTTTTCCAACGCTTGAAAGAACGATCAGACATACGCGCATTAACAAGGATACGCGGAATATTGCGTTTCGTTAATTCAAGTATTGTCATCGGCCAAATTTCAGACTCGGTGAAAATAGCTGCATCTGGTTGCCAATGATCCAAAAATCGCTCGAGTGCCGGCTTTAAATCTAACGGCACATATTGATGATAAGAGCCTCGCGCCAAACGCTTTCGCACAATTTGTGCAGAGGTAACGGTGCCTGTCGTCATTATGGTATTGATGCCAAGGCTATTAACGTGTTCAAGAACAGGAATAACTGCCATGGATTCGCCCACACTTGCCGCGTGAAACCATACAATTGGGCCAGCAGGTTTGTCTGCACTTGGATAGCCATAGCGCTCGTAGCGGCGTTTGCGGTCTTCTTTGCCTTTGTTAGCTCGTAAGCGTAAAAACGGCCCCATGAATGGATAAAGTACCATGCCGATGCCACGATAGACTTTAAGAATTACTCGGCTGAAAAGATCAGGTTTCGATTTCATTCAGGGTTTCCTGTTAATTCGTAAGCTCTTTGTGTCATACGATTAAGTTCATTTTCCAACTTTTGACGGCATTCTTCAAGTTTTACATCGTCTGCATCATTGGGTACGTGAATTAACTCACCAACAGTAATAGCAGAAGTGCCAAACGGCATGTTTAAAGCAGCTTTATCCCAAGCCTTTTGGAATATGTATCTTCTACTGGATGCAATCGCAAGCGGGACAATAGGCGCACCAGATTTTTGGCCTAGCATGATAATACCAAGACCTGCTTTTCGTGCAATCCCTTTTGGAATGTCGGCAGTTTGAACTACGTTATCCTTGCTGCGCAAGGCATCTAGCATTTCCAAAAATCCGTTCATTCCGCCTTTGCGCAATGTTTGTTTTTGGTTGCGCCCTCCTGAAGCACGGATGGTTCGATTACCGTAATGCTCAACAATCCGTGCAGTTACTTCACCATCGAAATTTTTGGAAATCATTGCAGAGGCATTAAGGCCAATAGGAAGTGCAGGCATTAAAATATGTTGGCCATGCCACACACCAACAATCAAGGGTTGTTGTGGCGTTAGTGTTTGCAAAATATCTTCTGGTTCAACAATAAATTTGTTGGTTCTACGTACAAGTTCCAAGTATCCAATTGCGAAGCGAGAGGAAATACTAAGCGCAAATTTGTTCTGGCTAAGACTGCGTATAAATTTACGCAACTGCTTTTTGCGCTTTGGGCGCATTGGTTTTTCAGGTTCATCCATTATTGATTAGCAAGTCTAGCCAAATTTTCCATCACCGTCCGGGTCAAGCAGCTTGTGCATATGAACGATAAAATAACGCATGTGTGCATTATCTACGGTCTGTTGTGCTTTTGATTTCCATGCTAGCCGGGCAGATTCGTAATTTGGAAAAATACCTACAATATCCAGTTTATCCAAATTGCGGAAGTTTACATGATCGATGTCATCAAGTTCGCCGCCAAAAACAAGGTGTAATAATTGTTCTTTGTTATTTTCACTCATTGAATTTCTCCGCAATGGAATTTTTGTCATTTAAATTGATTAATGAAGAAAATTAGCTTGTTTCGCAAGGGCGAATATTTCTTCATAACGTTCTTTATGGCATGCAATTAATGCAGGTGTACGAACTTCAGGTTGATTATATTCTATTGTTTCTTGAGTTGGATTCGTAAGCTTGCAACCTGCTTGTTCCAAAATTAAGTCCGCTGCAGCAATATCCCATTCGCTGGCACCTTGTCTTGCAAAGGCGCCATCAAGCTCACCAATCGCAACAAGTGCCAAACGATAGGCAAGCGATGGTATAAAATCCAGCACATCAAAAGGCGCATCAGGTAATTCGCGCATGGTTTCGATAAGTTTTTTTGAGCCTGTTACAAGTGGCTTTGTTCGTTGTGTTTTATGCGTTGTTTGAGCGCCTATTACTTCAAGGCCTTTGTCTTTACTGGCTAGAAATGTTCTAGCCAGAGCAGGGCAGTGCAATATGGCTTCAATGGGTTTGTCATCTTCTACAATAGCAATGGAAATACACCATTCACTGCTACCATTAATAAACCCACGTGTACCATCTATTGGGTCGGCAATGACAATCCGCTTGCATTGAAGCCTTTCGGTATTATCTTCAGTTTCTTCTGAAAGCCAACCGTAGTCTTTTCGCTCACTTGCAAAGGTTGTGCGCAGATAATCGTCAATCTCTTTATCAGCTTGTGAGACAGGCGAGTTACCAGATTTATACCATACTTTATTTTCTGATTTAAAATACTTTAGCCCGATTTTCCCTGCCTTTAATGCAACTTCAAAAAGCAATTCAGAATCTGGTGTTCTTTGGTGATTGCTCGCCTTATTTACCGCCAATGGTCATGCCTTCCAAAAGTAATGTCGGGGCATTTGTGCCATATTTAAATTCCAAATCAGATGCAGGAGTTATGTTCATGAACATATCTTTTAAGTTACCTGCAATGGTAATCTCGGCAACCGGGAAAGCTATTTCACCGTTTTCAATCCAATAACCAGAAGCACCCTTAGAATAATCGCCTGTAACCATATTGATGCCGTGGCCAATGGTTTCAGTTAAATACAAGCCTTCCTTGATAGAAGAGATCATTTCTTCAAAGCTTTGTTTACCAGCTTGCATATAACAATTTGTGGTTCCAGGCATTGTGCCTGAATTGCCTCTTGAAGCGCGACCATTGGTTTTTAATCCCAATTCTCTTGCCGTTGCGCTATCAAGTAACCAGGTTTGTAAAATACCATCTTCAACAAGGTTTAGCTTTTCATTTGCCACCCCTTCGCCGTCAAAAACTTTGGAGCCTGATCTTCGTTTCATGTGTGGATCATCAAAGATGTTGATCGAACTCTTGGTAATTTGCTTGCCCATCATGTCTCTTAGAAAACTTGTTTTGCGTGCAACCGATGAGGCATTAATGGCATTGGACAAAGAACCCAATAGGGAAGCTGATACACGTCGATCAACTATGATCGGATAGGAGCCTGATTTTACCTGACGTGGATTTATGCGTTTAGCAGCGCGTTCACCTGCGGTTCTACCAATAAGAGCAGCTTCCTTGAGGTCGCTTAAATAAATAGCAGTGTCATACTCGTAATCACGCTCCATGCCTGTGCCTTCACCTGCAGCAAAAGAGCCAACGATTGAAAACCCTGAGCGTTTATAACTGCCAGAAAATCCGTCAGAAGTCGCCAGTACAAATCCTGTGGTCCCCCAATTCGTATTACAACCCAGTGATTTGGTAATTCCAGTTACACCAAGACCTGCTTCTTCTGCTTCAAGCGCTCGTTTTTCCATATCATCTTCATTAGCTTGGGTTGTATCAAACAAGTCAAGATTAGCAATTCCGGGTTTGAGTGCTTCTTTAGATATTAGCCTGTTTTGATCTGCCAAGCCTTGGAAAGGGTTTTCAGGTGAGACCTTAGCCATGGCAACGGCACGTTCTGCCAGGGATTTTGGGTCATTTTTTGAATTAGATGTTACACTTGCTATCTTTTTGTCACAAAAGACACGTAAGTATAAAGTATCGGTCTCGGAGCGGTTGCTGTTTTCTACAGCACCTTCGCGAATTCCAACGGAAAGGGAGTTCCCGCTCGCCACCACAACATCGCAACTATCCGCTCCAGCTTTTTGGGCGAGGTTAACAAGATTAAGTGCATCGGTTTCAAGCTTTTTGAGATCGTTCATATTTTTTGCCATAAATGAAAGGAAATAAGTGAGAAACTATTTTAAATAAACACATAAGCCTCTAAGGTTAACGAAGCAAGACAAGAAAGCTTCACAATATTATTTCATTATCCATCATACTAAGGGGGAAGCATAATGGCTGTAGTAGCAACTCCTGAAATTTATACGCAGGCAATTATACTTTTAGGTGCAGCCGTTGTAGCAGCGCCAATCTCAAAACGTATAGGGTTGGGGACTGTATTAGGTTATCTTGCAGCAGGTGTTTTATTAGGCCCACTTTTTAGCATCGTGAATAACGGTGAAAGTATCTTGCATTTTGCTGAATTGGGAATTGTCTTTTTATTATTCATCGTTGGACTGGAGATGAAGCCTTCTAGGCTTTGGTCGATGCGGCGTGATATTTTTGGCATTGGATCTGCGCAAGTGTTTTTTTGTGGCATTTGCCTTTCTGCCTTGGCTTTGTTTGTAACGCCGCATCTTAAAATTGCACTTGTTGCAGGTTTTGGGCTTGCCTTGTCATCTACTGCCTTTGTTTTACAAACACTGGAATCCAGGCGTGAAATAAACACGACTTACGGACAGAAAGTGTTTTCTGTTTTACTATTTCAGGATTTGGCAATCATACCCTTACTTGCGGTCGTGCCATTACTGGCAACATCAGTTGATGTCGGGGCTGATTGGTCAGCATTTTTCATAGGCTTGCTTGCAATTGGTGTGGTTATTTTTGCAGGTCGGTATCTGCTTAATCCACTACTTGGCATTATTGCAAAGACCGGGGCAAATGAAGCAATGTTGGCAACTGCATTATTCGTGGTCTTTGGCTCTGCAATGTTAATGCAGTCAGCAGGGCTTTCCATGGCGCTTGGGTCTTTTTTAGCGGGTGTTTTATTGGCTGAATCTTCTTACCGAGTTGAACTGGAAGCCAATATCGAACCTTTCAGAGGCATTCTCTTGGGGTTGTTCTTTATGGCTGTAGGATTGTCGCTGGATGTTACCGTGCTGGTAGAAAACTGGTTGGCAATAATATGCTTTGTGCTGATCGCGATGATTGTTAAATCAGTAATGATTTATCTGGCTTGCAAGATTTTTTTATCTACACATTCAGATAGCACAAAAACTGCTGCAATGCTTTCTCAGCATGGTGAGTTTGGCTTTGTACTTTTTGCATCTGCAGCCAGCATCGGGGTCTTGGATACTAAAACATCTTCATTTCTGGTCGCTATGGTTGTTTTATCAATGATACTAACACCCGTTTCAGTTTGGCTGGGTAATCGGCTGCATAAAACCAGGCAAACAGATGAGATAATGGAAGAAGATTTCAAAGATGCTTCATCACCTGTCTTGATGATCGGGTTTTCAAGAATGGGGCAAATAGCGGCGCAAGCACTATTGGCTTCTGGTACAGATGTAACGGTGATTGATAATAATCCCAATGTAATTAGACAGGCTGCCAAATTCGGCTTTAGAATTTATTTTGGTAATGGTGCACGTAAAGATGTACTTGTTTCTGCGGGTATTCTGGATGCTAAAATTATTTGTGTCTCCACACATACGCCAGAAATTACAAACCGTATTGTTGATTTAATTGCCAGCGAATTTCCCGATAAAAATCTATATGTCCGCGCTTATGATCGTGCGCATACAATTCAGCTTATGGACAAGGATGTAAAATACCATATTCGTGAAACATTTGAATCAGCACTTTCCTTGAGCGGTGAAATGTTGAAAGGGCTAGGTCATACCCCTGATGAAGTTGAAAGTGTCATAGAAAATGTTCGAAAACTGGATCAAGAGCGCTTGATGCTACAATATCATGATGGATTGTTTGCTGGTATGGATATTCTGCATAATAAACCAAATGCAAGGCCAATAGTTCAGCCTGAACCTTTGGTAGAACCACAACACCCTGCAGAACCACTTGATGAGCGTTCCAGTGAGGTCTTGGATGAAGACAAAAATAAAGAAAGCATACCAGCACAATAATGGCTGAAACGATAACACCTCAAGCAGCCATCTTCACGCAAGGCTCAATCATGCGCCATGTGCTGACTATGACATCAACTGGTGCTGTGGGTCTGGTCTCAATTTTTTTGGTTGATGTTATAAACCTTTTTTATATTTCTTTACTTGGGCAACAAGAGTTGGCTGCTGCCATTGGCTATGCGTCAACGATTATGTTTTTTACGATCTCAATGGGAATTGGATTTACCATTGCAGCAACTGCGATTACCGCAAGAGCAATTGGTGCAGGTGAACACGAAGCTGCCAAACGAAGGGCAGGGGTCTCTTTATTTTATACCTTTGTCATGAGTTTAATTGTTACAGCGCTTTTAATTCCTGCTCTACCGTTTCTTCTGGATTTATTGGGGGCAAAGGGCGAGACAAAACAACTTTCCTTAACCTTCATGCAGATTGCAATTTTTTCCTTTCCGCTTTTGGCAATCGGCATGTGTTTATCAGGATTGCTACGCGCAAAAGGCGATGCGAAACGCTCAATGTATGTAACGCTTTCTGTCGGTGGTGCAGCGTTAATTCTTGATCCACTTTTCATTTTTGGGTTTGGATTGGGTCTAAATGGTGCCGCCATCGCAATTATCTTTGTGCGCTTTTTCATGATGTGTGTGGGATTGTATTTTGCTGTTCGTGTTCACGATATGATTGGCAAACCAAGGTTAAGCTCATTGGCAAACAACCTAAAACCATTTCTTATAATTGGTGTTCCAGCCGTTTTAACTCAGATTGCAACGCCAATCGGAAATGCTTATGTCACCGCAACGATTGCTGAATTTGGCGATGATGCCGTTGCTGGTTGGGCAATAGTCGGGCGTTTGATGCCACTTGCATTTGCTGCTGTTTTTTCACTGTCAGGTGCTGTTGGGCCAATCTTAAGCCAAAACCTTGGCGCAAAAAATTATGGTCGTGTTACAAAAACCATGTGGGACAGTCTTTTATTCGGTCTGGTTTATTGTTTGCTTATATGGGTATTACTGGCGATAAGCTGGACATATATTGCTCAAGTTTTTAGTGCGGAAGGACAAGCCAAAAGTTTAATCCGTTTTTTCTGTTTGTTTGTTGCAGGAAGCTTTATCTTTAACGGTGCATTATTTGTAGCAAACGCTGCTTTTAACAATCTTGGTTTTCCAATTTATTCAACAGTGTTTAATTGGGGCAGAGCGACATTGGGTATTATACCCTTCGTATGGATTGGTAAGGATTGGGGTCCAGAAGGTGTTCTCGCTGGTTGGGGATTGGGCGGTATTGTCTTTGGTATTGTTTCGGTTCTTGTCTGTTTTAAAGAACTAAAGAAACTGCCAGAAAGGGTTGATAAGGAAGAAGCTGATCAATTCATCAATATCCCTTCATCCAACTCGCCATTTACATCAGGAAAAGGGACTTCGGCTTAAGCCTGGTTTTGCGTTGCCTTAAACGAAGCTTCTACATCAATATAAGCCTCTTGTTTTGCTACGCTCCAGTATTTTAATTCATCCAATGGAATAGGTTTTTTTGTCACAGCACATGAGACATAGGTGCCTGCAGTCAGGATGCGAAAGTCACCGTCTTGATATTCAATTTTAGCTTCGCCAGCATTTTCAAAGCGATTCATGTATTACACCTATCGATTTTTTCATCGCCCAAATAAGCGTTCTATATCTTTTAAGTCAAGCTCTATAAAAGTCGGGCGCCCATGGTTACATTGACCAGAATTGGGTGTCGTTTCCATTTGGCGCAAAAGTGAATCCATTTCTTGCGGTTTTAAAATGCGCCCTGAGCGCACAGAACCATGACATGCCATGGTAGCAGCTACATGATGCAGTTTTGCTTCAAGACCTTCTGCAGAACCCCATTCGGCAACTTCATCTGCAAGATCACGCAACAGCTGTTGGGTGTTGGTTTCTCCAAGTAGGGCAGGCGTTGCGCGAACCGCCATGGCACCCGAGCCAAAAGGTTCAATTTCAAGTCCCAGTTTTTGAAAATCATCGATAAATCCAGCTAACCGATTAACATCTTCTTCTGGCATATCTATAATTTCTGGCACGAGCAAAAGCTGACTGGGAATGCCATTTTCCATGCCTGATTTTAGCGTCTCGTAAACAATACGTTCATGGGCTGCATGTTGATCAATAATAACCAGCCCGTTTTCAGTTTGGGAAACAATATAGTTTTTGTGTAATTGAGCACGCGCTGCCCCTAACGGAAAATCATTGGTTGGAGTTTCACTTACTGCAACCGTAACATTGCCACTGGGCGCGTCTGTAATATCAAACCCTGCCTGACATTCATTAAATGAACCATACGTTTGTGGCATTGCGTCAAGCGGCCTTGCCCAGTCTTTTGACGCTTTTGCGGCTTTTGAATTAGGATGATGACTATTGCCAAAACTCTCCTGGTAGCCTGAAAAACTGCGCGCTAAAGGTTCATTTGTTTGCGAGCCTGTTTTAAAGGCATCCATCATGGCTTGCGCACCAGCACGGCTTGTTAACGGCCCCTCATCTTCACCATCAGAATGAATTGCCTGCCTGAGTGAACCAACGATTAAACCTCTGATTAACCCTGCATCACGAAAACGAACGTCAGCTTTTGCCGGGTGCACATTGACGTCCACCATATGCGGATCAAGGTCTATAAAAAGTGCCAATACAGGATGTTTGCCTTTTGGGAGCACATCCATATAAGCACCACGAACAGCACCTAGTAGCGTTTTGTCTTTTACAGGACGACCGTTGACAAAGAAATATTGTGTCAATGCACTGCCACGATGATAGGTTGGGACACTTGCAAAACCTTGTAAGGAAACACCCTCACGTCCTGCATCAATCTTCATGGCGTTTTGGGTAAACTCTTTCCCCAAAACCTGGGTAAGACGATCAAATTGAGTGGTAGCGGGATAATCAAGTGAAGAGCGATCGTCCCCTGAAATAGAAAATCTGATATTAGGAAAGGCCAAAGCTACCCGTTTGAAAACATCTGTTATTGCGTTGGTTTCAGCACGATCAGATTTTAAAAACTTTAGTCGAGCAGGGGTCGAATAAAACAAGTCTGTAACTTCAACGACAGTCCCTTCACTCAAGGCTGCAGGTGTCGGAGTAATAATTTTACCGCCGGATATTTTGATTTTCCATGCGTTATCGTTTTCCCTCGTTCGCGACGTTATTGAAAGACGCGAAACAGAACCAACAGAAGGTAGCGCTTCACCTCTAAAGCCCAAGCTTTTTATATCCATCAAATCATGAGTGAGTTTGGAAGTGCAATGACGTTCAATGGCAAGGGATAGATTATCTTTATTCATGCCATGGCCATTATCGCTGACACGCATCAGTGTTTTGCCACCGCAAGAGGTAACAATATCAATGCGCGTGCTGCCTGCATCGATAGAATTTTCTATCAGTTCTTTTATGACACTTGCCGGACGCTCAATAACTTCGCCAGCAGCAATCTGGTTTACAACCGTTTCATTCAACCTAATTACGGCTGGTGTGTCGGTTGCTTTATCGAAGTTTTGATCATGATTATACATCACACTATTATCTTCGATTCTGGCTTAAAGTGAAAGCGCTAGATTTTAGCAGCAAAATGCTTTGCAGCATTATCAATCAACATTTGGTCATTGCCGCCAATAATCAGATATTCGTATCCATTCTTGGACCAAGTAGCTGCGGCCATGCCTTCCATATTAATGTAATCGATGGCTTCATCAGAGTCAGAGCCAGTACGTATAATGCAAAGTGCAATCGGCGTTCCCATTTTTGAAAGGAAAGTCATTTGTGCAAGGGGTTTGCCTTCATAGCCCAAAATTTGAGAACGTTTGTAATCCAGTCCTTCAAAGTCAACCAGAGAAGCTAACTCAAGTTGCTTGCCAATTGCCCCACCTACACGTTCAAGCTCTGCAGTGGCAGCACGGGCTTCATTTTGCACAGCAGACAATGTGTTGGTAATGTATAAATAATGATAAGCGGCGACATATTCGCGCCAGCTATCAGTTTGTCTGTCAGAAACACTATATCCCAAGATGCCGCCAAACAGCATGATTGCAAAAGCACAAGCTGACATTAGCCCGCCTTTTAGCCATGAATTTCCGTTATCATTAGCTGCTGTGGGTTTAGACAATTCAGGTGTTTTGGGCGCTATGGTTAAAAGACTGTCCATTGATTGTACAATCATCTGCGGATCAAAACTAAGTTGCTTTATCCGCGTTTCCAAATTGTTGTCTGTTTTTCTGGCTATATCAATCTCATTATACGGCGTATGCTCTCTCTCCCCATCGAGGTAGGCCGTAATTTGCTCATCTGTAAAATTATTAGTCATTAAATTACTCAATCGTTACCAGAACTCGTGTTGGCAGTCAGTTTGCTTCTAGAAGTTGCAAGGCGGCTCATTACTGTCCCTATAGGGATATCAAGAATTTCAGATGCCTCCTTATAGCTGAAACCTTCGACATATACCAACAATACAGCCATACGTTGAGCTTCTGGCAGTTCCATTATCTTTATTAACATCTGACGAGCCAATAAATTCATTTCTTGGCCAGAATAAGTTGTATCTGGTAGCTCTATTTCATCAATTGTTACCAGCCCACCGCCTCTTCTGACTGCTTCAGACCGCATTTCATTAATCCAAGAGCGCTGTGCAATTCTGAACATCCAACGATCAAGGTGTGTACCTGGAGTAAATTGTTCAGATTTTTCAAGAGCTTTTAGACATACAGATTGAGCAAGGTCATTTGCGCGATCAGGATTACTCGTCAAGGCAAGGCAATAACGCCACAATCTTGGAAAAACTTCAGGAATTCCTTTGGAAACTTCTTTATGTGTAGATTTATTTTTGACCATGTGATCTGGTTTTTTTGATGTGTTGTCAGAAATTAATACAATAGACATGATAAATTTTTCTATTGGCAGGTGATAGTTTGTAAAATAATTTTATGATCCTACACAGCAAAAACCATATTTCCAAAGCACTATATCGTGAGGTTTTAACAGATAATATACTGTAGTTAATTTGATAGTGGATTTAAATTTGCTGGCTTAGCAAGCTATTTTGTGGTTCTTGAGTTTATTGAATTATCTATAGTTGGGCACCATAATGAAATCGCGCTTCCATCTTGCTTACCATGTTACTGATTTGCAAAAAGCAAGGTCTTTTTATCGAGATATACTGGGCTGTAGCGAAGGTCGAAGTACAGATACTTGGGTAGATTTTGATTTTTTTGGTCATCAAATTTCTTTACATTTGGGCGAACCATTTAAAAGCAGTAATACTGGTAAGGTAGGTGAGCATATGGTGCCAATGCCTCACTTGGGTGTGATACTAGAACAAAAGGACTGGCAAGAACTTGCTGACAGGCTTGAAGCTTCAAATCTGGATTTTGTTTTAAAGCCACAAACGCGTTTCAAAGGCGAGCCTGGTGAACAATCTACAATGTTCTTTATGGATCCATCTGGTAATCCAATAGAAGTAAAGGGCTTTAAGAATCTAGATAGTGTTTATGACACTTGAAGTTTAGACAGTTTTCAGTTTTTTATTTTTCTTACGGGTGTCTGTTATCATGCTAACGGTGCCTTTTCCAAGATGATAGAAAAACCTCATCCATCGCCGCGCACTCCAGGCCAAACTTTTTTCCAGTGAAATAGATTTTAAAAAGTAAGCCTGATGGAAGCTATCTGCATCGCTGGCTAGTTTTTTTTCATTATTATAGAACTGTGAAATAGTCTTTGCATCAATCTTGTCTTGTGCAAGCCATTTTGGAATATATTCTTTACATAAAATCTCAGCATCCTTAACCGCTTTGCTGGTACCAGTACCAGCACCAGGGCATGATGTGGAATACGCATCTCCGATAAACACTACGCCGTTACAATCTTCGGGATTATTTTGATAAAGATCAACCGGTCGAACATGAACGCGACTTGTGACTTTAAATTCGCCAATAATTTTCGTAATACTTGGCATTAATCGGTTAAGCGCTGCTTCTGGTTGCTGTTGCAATTCGCTCATGAACTGATCGCTTTTGTCCCAGTAACCAAATGTATTGACGCGAAATACATCACCACTTTTAAAAGCAGTAAAATAGGCAAGTTTTTCAGAGGCTCTTTCGGGCCAAAACGTGAAAGACCCGAAGTCAAATATATTGTTGCCAATAGGCTCAATATCAAAGCCAATTGCCATTTCGTGATGTTTTTCAATCATCGTTTGCGAAACATCAAGTTGCTTGCGTAATACAGGGTTCAAGCCATTAGCAAGAACAACAAGTTTAGCGTTGATTTCTTGTCCATTTGAAAGGGTTAGCTTTTGAACGGCATCACCTTTTTCAATACTCTTTACTTTGCCCAATACCATTCGGTTAGCTTTATCCAGATAAGCACGGATTGCATTAACGGCAATTTCATATGAAAAACCGTAATGGGGGTAGCTCTTTTTATTAACCAGCTTACCTTGTCTGGCGATCCAGATATCTTCAATTGGTGTGCATGCAGAATAAATATTTTCAGAAATTCCAAGACGTTCAAAGTTAGCCATTTGATAACGGTTAAACTTTTCACAACGAAAATCCTTTGGCATGAGACTGCTAGGGTCAATCAAAATTGCATCAATATTTTGGTTTTGTAAAAATACGGACGCAGAAGCCCCAGCAATACCCCCACCAACAATGGCAACATCAGTATTGATCGTTTTTTGGTTGGTCTTTGCTAAGCTGTCCAAAATTATATGACCTTAGATAGTGATAATTTGTAATTTCTGATTATATCAGCGTCACAGATTATTTGAAAATCACGTTCTTATTTACACTTAATTTTGCCTAAACACTGTCTTAATTCATCATGTTTATGAGGCTGTAATTTAATTGATGTGTATGTAGCAATTTAAACTTACTTGAAAATTTTTAGATATTTGCTTGCCTTGATTTTTTATTAGACTAAAAGTAGCACCAAATTAATAGGTTACGAGCCTGGCGCATTTGCGCACTCAAATTTTTGGAGAAAAAATCAATGCACAAAGTTGCGGAAGAATTTAAATTAGAAACCAATTATATTAATGGTGAATGGGTCAAGGCTGATAGTGGTGAAACGTTCGATGTTGACAATCCGGCAACAGGTGAAATTATCGGTACAGTTCCTATGTGCGGTGAGGCAGAAACCAAGCGCGCGGTAGAAGCTGCGCATGAAGCTTTTAAGACCTTTAGGAAGACTTCCGTAAAAGACCGCGCAAACATGTTACGCAAGTTACGTGATTTAATCATCAAAAATCAGGAAGCTTTGGCTCAACTGCTTGTCGCAGAGCAAGGTAAACCTATTGCAGAAGCACGTGGCGAAGTTAGTTTTTCAGCTTCTTACGTCATGTGGTTTGCTGAAGAGGCAAGACGCGTTTATGGCGAAACCATTCCATCACCATGGCCAGAAAGACGAATGATGGTAACCAAAGAACCAGTGGGTGTTGTTGGTGCAATTACACCTTGGAATTTTCCATCTTCAATGTTAGCGCGTAAAATTGCACCAGCAGTTGCAACAGGGTGTACAATTGTTTGTAAACCTGCGGAAGCAACACCTTATTCTGGTATTGTATGGGGTAAGATGTGCGAACTTGCAGGTATTCCAGCTGGTGTCGTGAATATTTTAACTGGTGACCCAATTGAAATAGGTAAAGAACTTACAGGCAACCCACTGGTTAAGAAAATTACGTTCACAGGGTCTACGCGTGTTGGCAAAATTTTAATGTCGCAATCCATCCCAACAGTTAAAAAGATTTCAATGGAAATGGGCGGCAATGCACCTTTCATTGTTTTTGATGATGCGGATATTGATGCAGCAATCCAAGGCGCAATGGCCTCTAAATATCGCAATTCTGGTCAAACATGTGTTTGTACTAACCGTTTGTATGTTCAAGCAGGTATCCACGATGAGTTTGTTAAAAAGTTTGCTAAGGCAAGTGCTGACATGAAAGTTGGTTTGGCAAATGATGAAGGCGTTCTCCAAGGCCCATTAATAAATGAAGCAGCTGTTAAGAAAACAGAAGAATTTGTTGCTGATGCCGTTGCCAAAGGGGGTAAAATTGAAACGGGTGGCAAACGTCATGCATTAGGTCACGGTTTCTTTGAGCCAACAGTTATCTCTGGTGCAACCTTGGAAATGGATTTTTCCAAGGATGAAACGTTTGCACCAATCGCGCCTGTTTATAAATTTAAAACAGAAGAAGAAGCAATCCATATGGCTAATGATACTGAGTTTGGCTTGGCGTGTTACTTCTATACCAAAGACTTAGGTCGTACATTCCGCGTTATGGAAGGGCTTGAGTATGGTCTTGTTGGTGTTAATGAAGGTGTCATCACTGCCGTTGAAGCACCATTTGGTGGTTTCAAGCAATCAGGCGTTGGTAAAGAAGGCGGCCACCAGGGCATCCAGGATTACTTGGAAGAAAAATATGTCTGTATTGGTGGCCTTGGTGTGTAATTTTGGATTTCAAAATTAAAACTATGCTGTGGCGGCTATTAATATGCCGCCAATAATCATGACGCTGCTAATGGCAATACGTATATTTAATGGCTCGCCAAAAACGTAATGAGACATTATGGGCACAAAAATAAAGCCAAGTGACATAAACAGGTAAGCTGTAGAAAGTGGTACTTGGCGTA
>CALDZF010000075.1 GCA_937944165.1 uncultured Rhizobiaceae group bacterium
TAATGTAGTTCTTTTACAACAGCTGATTAAAGGCATGGTAGATGCTGGCATTCCCAAACTTGTTTACTTCACATCATTACATGCAAAGGAAGCTGGCAAGAAAGACCCATACAGCCAAACAAAACGGGAAGCGGAAGATTGGCTGGATGCTCAAGACCAGATTAAAGTTATAAAACTCAGGTTACCGGCTGTCTACTCTGAGAATACAAAAGGCAGCCTTCGACATATCAACCGCCTTCCCCGTTCCGTTCAATCGATTGTGTTGAACATTGCCAAATGCCTTCGACCTGTTGTCACGATTGATAGAGTTTTGAAAGACCTTGCAAAAGCGATTAATGAAACAACTCATGAGGTCGAAATACTGGTCTCTGATCAGCAGATGGATAATCCTGTGTATCGTTCTGTAAAAACGGTAATTGATATAAGTGCCGGCTTGTTTATAGCGCTCTTCTTGTCCTGGTGGTTATTGATTGTGATATGGGTGATTATCAAATCGACATCGAAGGGGCCTGGCATATTTATTCAAGAGCGTGTCGGGAAAGATCAAAAGATCTTTTTGTGCTACAAGTTCAGAACCATGAATGTGGGAACCGTACAAGCAGGAACCCACGAGGTGGCCACTTCAAATATTACCGCTATCGGTAACTTCTTAAGAAAGACCAAGCTTGATGAATTACCACAGTTTATAAACCTTCTGAAAAATGAGATGAGTCTGATTGGCCCAAGGCCCTGTTTGCCCAATCAACACGAACTGATTGAAGAACGTAACAAACGGCAAGTCTTTACAATCAAACCTGGCATTTCCGGACTAGCACAGGTCAAAAACGTTGATATGAGCGACCCAAAAAAACTTGCTGTGATTGATGCGTTCTATTTGGACACAAGAACTACACTTTTGGACTTTCATATAACACTTGCCACACTCTTTAGTCGATTTAGGAGAAGTTTGAGTGGCAGTTGAAATCAGACAATAATTTCAAGTTTTGCATTAAGAACTATCACTAAAGATTATTACAATCCCTGTTAATCTCAAATAATATCTCTTTGGCAACTTTGGCATCTTGGTTAGTGATTGCTGTTTCCAATTTTTTTAAAGCAGAGGCCATTTTTTTTGATGACAATTTGCTTTCTTCGGCACGCATTATTTTAGCATGTGGTGTTTTTAGAATGTTTTCATCAATAAGAAGCTCTTCATAAAGTTTCTCACCAGGTCTCAACTGACCAATTTTAATCTCAATATCTCCATCAGGATTATCTTTGTCACGCACTGTAAAGCCTGACATTTCAATCATGCGTCTTGCCAGTTCAATAATTTTAACCGGCTCCCCCATATCCAGCACAAATACATCGCCACCTTCTGCATAGGAACTTGCAACAAGTACCAATTGTGCAGCTTCATTGATGGTCATAAAATATCGAGTTATATTTTGATGTGTAACAACGACAGGGCCACCCAACTCTATCTGCTGTTTGAACAGTGGAATGACAGATCCGGATGAACCAAGCACATTGCCAAACCGCACCATGGAAAAGACGCAGTCCCCACTTCCCTCTTCATGTAGATTTTGTAGGATGATTTCAGCCAAGCGCTTTGTAGCGCCCATAACACTTGTAGGGCGAACAGCTTTGTCTGTTGAAATTAGAGTAAAATTTTTGACTCCAGAGTTCATTGCGGCTTCAGCAATCACCTTTGTGCCAAATACATTATTTTTTATACCTTCGAGAATATTACATTCGACTAATGGGACATGTTTGTAGGCTGCGGCATGAAGTACAACATCAATCTCATAGCGTTTAAACAAGGCTTTCATTAATGAATCGTCACAAACGGAACCTAAAACAGGTATTAACTCGATGCCTTTCTCATCTGTCAAAAATTTGAGTTCTTTTTCAATGTTGTAGAGACTAAACTCAGACATTTCAAAAACAAGGAGACGTTTTGGGTTAACTTTTACAATCATTCGACATAATTCTGAGCCTATAGAGCCACCTGCACCACTGACCAAAACATTCGCACCTTTATAAATGGTACTATTTTCAGTTAACTCGATTTTTACATTGTTACGCCCTAGCAATTCTACTGGATTGATTTCCCGCAAGCTACTTAGCAAATCACCTGACTTGATAATTTCTTCATAAACCGGTACTTCTAGTACCTTACAATCAATGTCTTCAAGCTGTTCGCCTACCCTTTTTCGTAGTGAAGCTTTTAGACTTGGCATTGCCAATAAAACTTCTTCCACTTTGCCCTCTTTGACAAAGTCTTTCAAACAACTTGGATTATATACCCTCAAGCCTGAGATATCGAGCCCTTGCAGATAAGGGTTTTCATCAATAAACAAAACAGGCTTATAAAACGTTGAATTCATCAACGTAGAAACAAGCTGAGTGCCTGCAGACCCAGCACCATAAATAGCAACTGCTTTACGATCTGAGCTGCTTAAAATAAGCATTTGAATCAATCTATTAGCAAAAACCCGACTGAAAATCATTGCTATAAAAAAAAGAACCCCTGTAATCAGTGGTACGGTTCTTGGTGCGCCCAATTGGAAATAGTTGTTTAATATGAATGAAATCAAAGTAACAATTGTAGCCATACCCACAACACTGTAGGAAGAACTAATATTAAAGCTGCTTATTTTTTTTAAGTGTAATTTGAAGGCAAAGAAAAAAAGTGTAACGCATCCAAGCATTAGGAATAAAACATTCAAAGACTTGAAGAACCATTGAATCGGAAACGGATCATTAAGCCTTAGAATTAGGGCGCAGAAAAAGCAAAATACCAGCAAAATCAAATCAGTGAACAAGATAATAGAATATTTTATTCTACGGTTCAAATTTGAAACGAAGTGTAACAATTCAGTAACCTTTTCATTGAGTATTAGAAATATGCGACTCAACAAGTAACCTATAACAGTTAATTTACAAGAACCTGCGGGCAATCCCCCACATTTTTAATGGTGCGGTTTTGGTAGAATTCATGCTGTTTGTTTAAGTTTTTGTAAGTCATCAACGCCTAATGGTCAGATTGAGTTAGTTGCTTAAGGGAGTGATTTTGGCTCATCATAGCTATCAAGGAGTTAATGATTATGGCACACAAACATACAGGCGAATTTCGCGCGGAAGCCATGCGTATTGCATTGACGGGCGGTTGCCGCGTAGGCAGGTCGCAGAAGATTTAAGCGTTGGGTTTTCCACGCTTGCAAAATGCATACAAAGATCACGCTCAGCAAATGAGCTTCCTCTTCAATCAGATGTTGATCTGGCAAAAGAAGTTGAACGGCTTCGAAAAGAGAACCGTCTTTTGAAGGAGGAGCAGGATATTTTAAAAAAGGCCACGGTGCGCTGACAGGCAGACAAGCGAAGCGCCGTCGAGAGGGGGAAGAACACTGCAAACACATTCCAGTTGATAGATTATGTAGAATGTTGAAAGTGACATCGCGCGGATTTAAGGCTTGGCGTTCTCGCCCTATCAGTCAACGACAGCGTGAAGATATGGTTTTATTGGCACATATCCGTGAGCAGCATCACTTAAGTCTTGGAAGCTATGCGCTGCACGGCAAGTAATTGCGAAGCAAATACTGAGAGCGGTAGCCCGCGCATGACGCAAGAGCTGAAGGAGATTGGTTTATCAGTTGGGCATCGTCGTGTGGGTAGATTGATATGCGTGATAATGGCATTCGCGTGGTCAGAACCCGCAAATACAAGGTTACAACGGACAGCAATCACAGCTTCAATATCGCACCTAATCTGTTGGATCGTAACTTCTACGCAGAGCTACCCAATCAGAAATGGGCTAGTGATATAAGCTATATCTGGACTCGTGAAGGGTGGCTTTATTTGTCTGTGATGATGGACTTGTATTCACGGCGTATAGTCGGCCTCCTCTCGGCGGCGCTTTGCTTGCCTGCCGGGCAGTG
>CALDZF010000076.1 GCA_937944165.1 uncultured Rhizobiaceae group bacterium
TATACAGAGGCCACCATCAGGCTTGGAAATTCTGAAAACCATAACTTTTTCTGGTCAAAGCAATTTGTCAAATCATGGTAAAGGCATCATATTTTGGGCAATGATATTGATTGCTTTAAAAGATAATGTTCATAGCCATAAACAACTATAATAAAAACTAAGA
Source organism: uncultured Rhizobiaceae group bacterium (assembly GCA_937944165.1). GTDB lineage: Bacteria > Pseudomonadota > Alphaproteobacteria > Rhizobiales > Rhizobiaceae > JAALLB01. The sequence goes on from CALDZF010000076.1 coordinate 164, forward strand.
CAAACGACCGTAAAAAGTCATACGTGCACTCTCGGAAAGCTCAATATGAGGTTTAGAGTTATACGCAAGAACTGCTAACATCCTTGTTTTATCTCCGATGGTAGGTGTAACCCTATGAAGAGAATTGCGGCCTCTGAACAACACTAAAGTTCCTGGTTCCATCGATATTCTGGATGGCTTCACTTCTTTATCTAAAACCCGACCTACACCTTCGAAGTTATAATCGCCTGTTTCAGCATTTCGTAGGTCTTTTAGATATTCAAAATCACCGCCGGCACTAGGTTTATCAATTAGCAATGTTATGGCAAAGGATGAATTGTCAAAATGCCATCCCAACTCCTGCCCCTCTTTTGCATAATGAATATTAACCGAAGATAAAGTGTCCGCATAAGGATATAGTGCAGTTTCACCAACAACATCAGCTATAAAATCTTGAAAAACAATATCTTTATAAAGAGTTTTCAAAGGTGAATTCTTATCCAGTTGATCATCACCAATCAGACCCTTTGAAGAAATTACCTCGCGATTACGAGGGTGCTCCATATCATATGCAGTATCAGGCGGTGTTAAATATACATTATGGTTGGAATTACAAAAATAAGCTTCATTGATCTTATTTGCGCCGTCAGACTTAATCACAGCCAGAGCTTGTTCAGAAATAAATTCTGGCAAGATAAGAACGCCTTTATCATCCAATAAGGCTTTGCAGTTAGCCTTATATGATTGATTAGAAATATCGTACTTATCAGAAACTATTTTATTAATTTTCATAGTTCATCTTTATTTTTAATAAAGACCACCTGTACCACCGATTACAGCACGTTGTGCAGCAGGCGAAACTTTACGTTTCTTGGTAGCTTTCGCAACACTTGGAAAAGAACCACCTTCAAAGCCAATGACTGAGTATTTATCTGGCGGTGCAGTACCTGGTTTAAAAGCTTCCATAATAAAGCCTTTTGCACCTTCTTTGGAAAGCAAACCCGTTTTACCATTAATAGGTATAAGTTTGATACCACGTGGCACGCGAAACTCGACTTGTGGTTTCTCGTAAAGGGCATCTTTCATAAAGTCTGTAAAGATAGGCGCAGCCAATCCGCCGCCAGTATTACCTTTACCCATCGGCTTAGGGTTATCAAAACCAATGTAAACTCCAGTAACCAGGTCTGGCGTATAACCTACAAACCAAGCATCTTTTTCTTCATTGGTTGTGCCTGTCTTACCCGCTACAGGCACACCAAGGTCTTGAACACTTTTGGCGGTACCGCGAAGTACAACCCCTTCCATAATTGAAGTCATTTGGTAAGCCGTCATTGGGTCAAGAACTTGCTCTCGGTCATCTTCAAGAACAGGTTCTGCCTGCCCATTCCAGCTTTGAGCATTACAATCATTACAAACACGCTCCTCATGTTTGAAAATAGTTTTGCCATAACGGTCTTGAATGCGGTCAATTAAAGATGGCTTTATTGATTTACCACCATTAGCCAAAACCGAATAAGCAGCAACCATACGCATTACTGTAGTTTCACCAGACCCCAAGGAGGTTGATAATACAGGGTTCATCTTATCATAAATACCAAAGCGCTCAGCATATTGAGCAACTAAAGGCATTCCCATGTCTTTTGCCAGACGAACTGTCATTAGGTTTCGTGATTTTTCAATACCTAAGCGAAGTGTTGAAGGGCCAGCAAATTTGCCACCATAGTTTTTAGGTTCCCAAATGCCTAAACCTCCACCTTGGTCAATCTTGATAGGCCCATCCAAAACAACCGAGGATGGCGTGTACCCATTATCAAGTGCAGCAGCATATACGAACGGTTTAAACGATGAACCTGGCTGGCGATAAGCCTGAGTTGCTCTGTTAAACTGCGAAGCGCCAAATGAAAAACCACCAGCCATTGCTAATACACGGCCTGTATGTGGATCCATTGCTACAAGCGCACCAGAAACCTTAGGCATTTGTCTCAGTCTAAAACGCACAGAAGTATTTACATCTTCTCCCAATGGCTCAACGTAAATAACATCACCAATCTTGAGAACTTCATCCACCCCTTTGGCGGTACGCCTATCTTTACCAATACGAACACGCAGTGCCCAGTCCATGTCTTTTATGTCTATTGAACCAATTCGACGCTCTTCTTTAAGCTTACCTGATGCTTTTTTCCCTGGCTGAACACCAATCGTAGCGGTAGTTTTATTTGTACCTAATACGACCGCAACTTTCCATTCTGGTACATCAGCCAATGGTTTAATATCTTTTAAAGACACCCCCCAATCATCACTAAGTTCAATAGTTTCCAATGGCCCTCTAAAGCCACGTTGTGTATCGAACTTTATTAAGCCTGCCTGAAGAGCTTTTCTTGCTTTTTTCTGCATCTCAGGATCAAGCGTGGTTCGAATAGACAACCCACCTTCATAAAGCGCGTCTTCACCGTAACGATCAACAACTTCGCGCCTAACTTCTTCTGAGAAATATTCAGAAGCAAACAGGTACGATGAGCCACGGCGTGGATTTACATCAAGCCCCTTTTTCTTTGCTTCATTAGCCTCTTCACGCGTTGCATAACCATTATCAACCATACGATCCAAAACCCAGTTGCGTCGTGTTATGGCACGTTCGGTTTGCCTAAACGGATGATAGTTATTGGGACCCTTGGGAAGTGCCGCAAGATATGCCGCTTGGTGTAATTCAACTTCATGAACAGACTTATCAAAATAAGTCAAAGATGCCCCAGCAACGCCATAGGCGCCTAGTCCCAAGAAAATTTCGTTCAGATAAAGTTCAAGAATTCGATCTTTGGAATAGGCAGACTCAATGCGCATTGATAAAAGTGCTTCTTTTACCTTGCGATCGAGTTTTCTTTCGTTTGAAAGAAGGAAGTTTTTAGCCACCTGCTGTGTAATAGTAGAAGCACCAATTGCACGTCGTCCTGAGCCATAGTTCTTGATGTTAGTTATAACAGCGCGCGCTATGCCAGATGGATCAACGCCACTATGTTTGTAAAAATTCTTGTCTTCCGCAGACAAAAACGCTGCTTTAATCGTGTCGGGAACAGCTTGAATCGGCAAATACAAACGACGCTCGCGCGCATACTCAGCCATTAAAGATCCGTCACCAGAATGTATCCGTGTTGTTACTGGTGGCTCATAAGCATTAAGAACCTCATAGTCAGGCAAGTCTTTTGAAATATCATGAACATACCAAGCGATTCCCGCCACTACTAAAATAGCGAGTAACATCCCCATCCCAAACAAATAACCAAATATTCTTAGAAGCATCTATTTTATTCCAAATAAACAAGAACTTACGTGTTTTAATTTAACAGCAAGCACTCCATCACCGCGTTTAATTTTCAGTTTATCTAGCCGCCAATTGCGGACTGAATATGATAAACCTCTCATAAATAACATATTTTTACAGGTTTTTAACACAATGATTAGTAATTTTTTATGCTGTTGCAGAAATGCAACCTTACGTAAACGGAAGTGATGTTTAAAGCCTGCCTTCAAAAAAATCCAATACCGATTTGGAAATTGCTTTAGAAGCTTTTTCTTGAAATACATTGCTCTTTAGAAGTTTTTCATCCTCTTCATTTGACAAATATCCCAATTCAATAAGAACACTGGGAACCTCAGGTGCTTTTAAAACACCAAAAGCAGCTGAACGTTGCGGGTTTTTAATCAATCTGACTTCAGAACCCAGATTTCTAACAAGTAAACTTGAGAACCGTTTTGAAAATCGCTTGGTTTCTCGTGTTGTTAAATCAACTAAAATGTCAGTAACAGCCTCTACCTCTTCTTCAACAACGAGTCCTGCAACTAAATCCGCACGGTTTTCAGACTCAGCCAAGCGTTGTGATAATTGATCTGAAGCTTTTTTGGATAAGGTATAAATGGTGGATCCTCTAACAAACCTTTGCCGCAACGAATCTGCATGAAGAGATATAAATAAGTCAGCCTTATTACGACGCCCAAAATCCAGCCTGTTACGCAAAGATACAAAAACATCATCTTCACGCGTCATTTTAACATCAAATGGCCCTATTTTTTGTAATTCGGTTCTTAACTTTTTAGCAAAGCTAAAGACAACATCTTTTTCTTGAGTACCTCTACGACCAACTGCACCCCCATCAATGCCACCATGCCCGGGGTCTACGACAATGACAAAGCGACCTTCACTCTTTGGAACGGAGCGGATTACTCTATCGCCCTTTTGTGCAACATTACCGCTCGTTCCAAGTGTTAAATGCTGTTGTTTTAACAATGCAGAAAACGTTTGCTCATCAGTTGAATCCATATCAAGTAAAAACCTGAATGTATCATCATCAAGTTTCTGGCTTAAAGAAGCTTTGATAATCTCAACGGGCAAGGCAAGTGTTAATACAACTCGTGAACGCCCAGCTGATATACGTCCAAATTGAACTGACTCAATGAGCCCACGCGGTTGCAGACTATTATTATTGGCCAGATTAAAAACGGTTTCATCCAAATCAATAATAATTCTGTTTGGATTATCCATGTAAAAGGTCTGAGCTGTTAATTTTTTATCAAAATCCAGAAAAAACCTAGTGCTTGCAGTATCGCCTGCAATATTGCCAGCAAATGCAACAGGAAAGTTGTTTTCTTGCGCAAAGCTAGCCGTAGTCCAAAGGACTATGTTAAAAATCAAACATAAACATTTAAAAAGATGAATCACTTGCATATCGAGTCTTTACCAGCACAATGTGAAAATTGCATGGAAAATCAAGAATTCTCCTAAAGATAACGAATTTACTTGTCGTGAGGCAAAACTTTGCTTATCAATTGAGTCATCAATGTCCAATCATTGTGTATTCTATTTTGAATTACATAATAGGCTGGAATATCTATATAAGCGGCATTTAGATATTTTGATAAAGAATTCGTGCGGTTTGACGATTACTTACTCTCAAACCTCTCTAATACAGCGTAATAGTGTTGAAAATACGCACTATCAAACGCTTCACTGACTGAAAATTATTCAGTCCTAATTATAACAAATGCGGAAGAAAAACGTGGCATATAAAAAGAAACAAGAAAACATGCAAATGGGATGTTCTATTGAACGCTTGCTGTGTGTTAAAAATTCTTTTTTACCCACTTCTTTCCATCGTTCATTACCAGATTTTTATCGAATCAAACAGCGGCTCCGTAACAGGCGCCAGAATGGTATGGATAGCCTGACAAGCTTCCTGCAATCATTGCTGCTTGTACCGGAGCAAAAGTCTGCGGAGATTAAAATACATGTCAAACAAGATGCTAATAGACGCATCCCACCCGGAAGAAACCCGGGTAGCGGTAGTGCGCGGTAACAGAATTGAAGAATTCGATTTTGAATCACAGGAGAAAAAACAACTAAGAGGCAACATATATTTAGCAAAAGTGACAAGGGTAGAACCTTCGCTTCAGGCTGCATTTGTTGATTATGGCGGAAATCGTCATGGCTTCTTGGCTTTTTCGGAAATTCATCCAGATTACTACCAAATTCCAGTAGCAGATCGCCAAGCTTTACTTGAAGCTGAGGCTGAAGACGCACGTGCATCGCGTGAAGCCGAAGATGCAGAAGACAATAATATTGTAGAAATCCCTTCAGATGATGATGATCTAGAAGAAGAACCAACACCAAAGAGAAAACCACGTCGTCGTTCTCGCAAAGCAAAAACTTCAGAAGAGAACTCTCAAGAAGAAGATGCTACCAAAGAAATTTCAGAAGAAGAAACTGCCGAAATTAAGCTGGAAACCAAGACAAACGAAGCTGAAGTTGAGGAACCTTCTGTAGAAGTTGAAGAAGAAGTAAAACCAAAGCGTCGTTCTACTCGCCGCAAAAAAGCGCCTGTAGCAAAAAAAGCAAAAGCTAAGGAAAAAAACACAACTGAAAAAACTCCAGAAGTTGAAACAGCTGAAGCTAACGCTGAGCTTGAAGAAAAGCCAAAGCGCAGAACAACTCGTCGAAAAAAGTCAACAGATGTCAAAACTGATGTTGCAGAAGATACCAGCACTAACAACAATGATGATGACAGCTCAACAACAATGGCAGCTATGATCGAAACGGATTCTATTTCGGAACCGCTTCCTGAAGATGCAGATGAGCCTGAAGATGTAACGGATGGTTCTGATGAGGAGCCAGCAGCAGAAGAAAAACCTAAGCGTAAGCCTACAAAGCGCAAAGCTGCTCCCAAAAAGAAAGCTGTAAAAAAAGATAAAGCAGTAGAAGTTGAAACTGTCGAAGAGACTTCATCAACGGCTGTAGAACCACAAGAAACAGAAGAAACTGCAGAGCAAACACCAAAACCTAAAAAGCGAACTTCACGCCGCAGTCCTCGCAAGAAAAAAGTTGAAATTTCTACTGAAGAAAATAGCAATGATGAAGCGGAAACAGATAATGATTCAGAAATAGAAAACGTGGAAGACAGCGTCGAATCTGTTGGTCAAGAAGATGCAATGGAGGAAGTGCCAGTATCCCCTCGCCGCCAACGCCGCCACTATAAAATCCAGGAAGTTATTAAACGTCGTCAGGTTTTACTTGTACAGGTTGTAAAAGAAGAACGTGGCAACAAAGGTGCTGCTTTAACAACCTATCTATCTTTGGCAGGACGCTATTCTGTATTAATGCCTAATACTGCAAGAGGTGGTGGCATTTCTCGCAAAATTACCAATACAGCTGATCGCAAACGTTTAAAAGCGATTGCAACCGGACTAGAAGTACCAGCTGGCATGGGTGTAATTTTACGAACAGCTGGTGCATCCAGAACAAACGTAGAAATTGAACGTGACTTTGATTATTTAATGCGCTTGTGGGAACAAGTCAGAAATTTGACACTCTCCTCATCAGCTCCATGCCTAGTATACGAAGAAGGCAGTTTAATAAAACGTTCAATTCGGGATTTGTATGACAAGGATACAGGCGAAGTAATTGTTGCTGGGGAAGACGGATTTAATGAAGCAAAAGACTTCATGAACATGCTCATGCCAAGTGCAACAAAGAAAGTTAAACTTCACTGTGATAAGCAATCAATCTTTGCCAAGTTTGGCGTTGAAACACAGCTTGATAAAATGGTTACGCCACAAGTAACGCTGAAATCTGGCGGTTATTTGATAATCGACCAGACAGAAGCGCTGGTTGCTGTTGATGTAAATTCCGGTAGATCAACACGTGAGCATTCCATTGAGAGCACAGCACTTCAAACCAACCTTGAGGCAGCGGAAGAAGTTGCGCGTCAACTGCGGTTGCGTGATCTTGCAGGTTTAATTGTCATTGACTTCATAGACATGGAAGAAAAGCGCAATAACCGTGCGGTTGAGAAAAAGCTAAAAGATTGTTTAAAGAACGATCGTGCCCGCATACAAGTAGGTAGAATTTCACATTTTGGCTTAATGGAAATGTCGCGGCAAAGAATGCGCGCAAGTGTTCTTGAAAGCACTATGGATGTTTGTTCCCTTTGTGGTGGTACTGGGCATGTGCGTTCAGACAGTGCAATTGCACTGCATGTATTCCGTGCTATCGAAGAACACGTCTCAAGGCACAATCGTTATGATGCAATCATTAAAACAACAGCTGCAATTGCAATTCATCTTCTAAATCATAAACGCGCTGCACTATTGGATCTGGAAAATCGTTATGGTCTGGTCGTTTTAATAGAAGGTAGCGTAGATATTAAAGGCCAGGATTTCATCATTGAAAAAGGTGAACTTGCAAGTGGCGAAGTGATATCAAAAGCAGTTGGTTTTCAAAACAACACTCTTGATGGAAGTGAAGATGATACTTCTGACAACAAAAGCAAGAATAACCGTAATCGAAAACGCGGTAAAAATCGTAATGATGAGTTGCGAGAAGATACAGATGAAAGCGATTTAGGAACTGAAAACACATCATCAGAAGATGACAACAATGAAGATTCATCACGTAAAAAACGCCGAAGAGGCAAACGCGGCGGACGCAAGCGTCAAACTGATGAAGAAACAGCATCAACTATAGAATCAAATGAAGATACACACCCATCAGTGGAAGTGCCTTCAAACACTGACGAGCAAAACGCTAATTCAACCAGCGAAGAGCCTACAGAAGAAAAGGCCAAAAGCCGTTCCACAACGCGCAGAAAAGCACCAATTGCGAAACCGGTTGAAACAGACGAACAGCCTGTAACACATGCTTTAACAGATGCAGATGAAACACAGGCTGACAAAACAAAAGAAAAACCACGTAAAACACGCAGAACAACACGTCGTAAAGCTGTAGATAGTAGCGAAGAGAGTGAAGAAACTTTTCCTAGCGAAAATACCACGCCTGAAACTAACGTTGAAACTTCTTCGCAAGTTGAAGAAGAAAAGCCTGAAGAAACCAAAAAGAAGAAAAAAGGTTGGTGGAATCGTGGCGGCGGTTTCTTTTAAGATCCGGACATGAAATTCACCCCTCCTTTAATTGAAACACGGCTAGTGAAGCGCTATAAGCGCTTTCTCGCTGATGTTAAAATGCCTGATGGACAGATAATCACAGTTCATTGTGCGAACCCTGGCTCCATGCTTGGCCTGACAAAAGAAGGTAATAAAGCATGGATTTCTGATAGCCAAAATCCCAAACGTAAGCTGCGCTATTCACTTGAAATACTTGAAGTAGATGGCGTTATGGTTGGTATCAACACATCTCACCCCAATAAGCTTGCAAAAGAAGCTATTGAAGCTGGAAGAATTTCTGCACTAAAGGGCTATGAAACACTAAGAACAGAAGTTAAATACGGCAAAAACTCACGCATAGATATTCTGCTTCAAGACAACGACAAACCTGACACGTTCGTTGAAGTAAAAAACGTTCATTTCATTAGAACACCAGGTGTGAATGAATTTCCCGATGGCATAACAGCAAGGGGTGCTAAACACCTTGAAGAAATGGCAAGAGAAGTAGAAAACGGAAATCGTGCAGTAATGCTATATATTATTCAACGTGGCGATGGAAATGTACTACAATTTGCACAAGATATTGACCCAAATTATTATGAAGCTTTTAAAAAAGCACATGCCGTAGGTGTTGAAGCAATTGCAATTCGTTGTAATGTAACAAGCGATAGCATTGATGCAGTAGACATTATCGAAATAAACAACATTTAAAAGTGAACACTAGAGTATAAAATGACAGCCTATATTGAAGCATCACAAGCACCTCTTAAAAACACAGGTGCTATCAAATTATATAATGATGCAGACTTTGAAGGTATGCGAAAAGCTTCGCAGCTAACTGCAAGATGTTTAGATGAGTTATCACATTTAATTAAACCAGGTACAACGACACAAGCAATTGATGATTTCGTAAATGAATTTGGGCGAGCAAATAATGCAGTTCCAGCTACGCTAAATTATCGTGGTTTCACAAAATCGTGTTGTACCTCTATCAATCATGTTGTTTGTCATGGCATTCCAAATGAAAAACCATTGCGTGAAGGTGAAATTGTTAATGTTGATGTGACATATGTCATTGATGGATGGCATGGAGATTCAAGTAGAATGTACGCAGTTGGCGAAATAAAACGCGCTGCAGAACGTCTTATTGAAGTAACATATAAATCTCTAATGTTGGGAATTGAAGCGGTAAAACCAGGAAATACAACAGGTGACATTGGTGAAGCTATTCAGACCTATGCAGAAGCGCAAAGATGTTCCGTCGTGCGAGAGTTTTGCGGGCACGGTGTTGGGCAACTTTTTCACGATGCTCCAAATATTCTACACTACGGCAATGCTGGTGAAGGTATCGAATTACGCCCAGGTATGGTCTTCACAATAGAACCAATGATTAATCTTGGCCGACCGAGCGTCAAAGTTCTCAATGACGGCTGGACTGCGGTTACAAGAGACAGATCTCTAACGGCTCAATTTGAACATTCTATTGGGGTCACAGAAAGTGGTTGTGAGATATTTACGCAATCACCTGCAGGATATACAATCCCTCCTTACGAGTAACAAGTTAGCGGGCGGCTGATGAAAAAAAACAAAAATGGTTTTGAAGAAGCAAACTCCGCCGTTAATCATGCCCATGGACATCGTAGTCGTTTAAAATCAAGATTTATGAAAAGTGGCGCTGATGCACTTGCAGAGTATGAACTACTTGAATTGCTTTTATTTCGCTCAATACCACGCCGAGATACCAAGCCACTCGCAAAGCAATTAATTAGCACTTTTGGTTCCTTTGCAGAAGTATTATCTGCCTCACCAGAAAGATTGCAGGAAACTAAAGGCCTTGGCCAATCAACCATAACTGATTTCCAAATTGTAAAAGCATCCGCCGCAGCACTGGTTTCAGGCGAAGTGCACAAAAAACCACTTCTAGGGTCGTGGTCATCCGTCATTGACTACTGCCGTACAGTCATGGCTTTTGAAGATAAAGAGCAGTTCAGAATTTTATTCCTGGATAAGAAAAATAAACTTATCAAAGACGAAGTTCAACAAGTTGGTACAGTTGATCATACACCTGTATATCCAAGAGAAGTCGTTAAACGAGCATTGGAATTATCTGCGACAGCAATAATATTAGTGCATAATCATCCTTCAGGTGATCCGACCCCATCCAAGGCAGATATTGAAATGACAAAAACAATCAATGAAATTGCCATGTCTTTAGGAATTACCGTGCATGATCATATCATTATCGCAAAAGACGGGCACGCAAGTTTGAAGGGCCTCAAGCTTTTTTGAACCTTATTAGCTCTCGAAATCGTATCTACTGTAGAGTAAACTAATGATAGGCAACACGTAAGAGATTCGATTTTATGATAAATGGTTTTGGACTTCAAAATCTTGGTATTGCGGCAATTCGCAATCCAATAACCGCGACTATTATTATGGCAATGATTTCGATTGCTGCCTTGGTAGGTATAAGCAAACTAGAGTTCTCTGGCGAAAACATCGAAATACTTAGAGACGGTTCAAAAGAGCTTGAAAATTATGACGAATTGCTTTCGCAATTTAGAAACTTCAACAATGATGCTGTTGTCTTAATGAAGGTTAACAACCTAGCAACCGTGGAGGGTATAGAAACTTTCCGCGATCTTAATTTTGAATTTCAACTTGATGAACGTGTTGAAAGTATATTGTCCATTTTTTCAATGGTTAGATATGGCGGGCCAGAAGAAGGTTGGCAATCCTCTCTTCCTGCTGAATACGACTCAGATGAAGAAGTTTTAGCTTCTTTGAAAAAACTGGCGATAGACATTCCAAGTTCTCAATCGTTGTTTAGTCCAAATTTTGATTCTGCAGTCATGGTTGTTTACACAAAAGCTGAGGCAACCCAAGATGAAAATGTTCAAGAAACAATGGATGGTCTGCAAGCTGTTGCCAAAGAATTTAATTCAGAAACTGTTCGAGTCACAATAGCTGGGCAACCTGCAATTCGTGCAGATTTAATTCACTCAATTGTTGCCGATCTCTTGTGGCTTGCGCCCTTGGCATTTGCTTTTTGTGCTATTCTTGCTTTTGTCTTATTTCGCCAACCAATAGCAATGGCTTTGTGTGCACTTCCCTCATTACTCGCCATTGGCTGGTTATTAGGGGGGGCTGGCCTTACAGGCACAAGTCTCAACTTTTTAACAAACATTCTACCCGCCCTGCTCATCGTAATTGTTTTTGCTGACACGCTTCATCTTTATTTAAAGTGGCAAAAGATAAGCGAAAAAGATGATGATTATATCTTGGCACTAGAACAAGCAGTCAGAGAAATAGGTCCTGCATGCGCTCTATCCTCGATTACAACTGCTGCTGCGCTTTTATCCCTTTGTCTAACTGGCAATAATGGCTTGTTTGAATTGGGAATCGTAGGCGCAATGTCAGTATTAGGTGGTTTTATCGCAGTGATTGTTGCACTCCCCTTAGGCGCCTACTGGGCAGGACGCATTGGCTTTAGACCCAAAAGAAGCGTCGCTAGTAATATCGGTATAATAGCTGGCCCGGCAATGCATTTGTTATCTTATAGAAAGACAGTAATAGGAGTTGGCTTATTCTTGGCCGCTGCAGGATTATTTGCGCATACTGCGATTGATAGCCGGTTCAGACTTATTGACTACTTGGGCAATCAATCCGATGTCGGGAAAAGTGAAGGGTATATAGATTCAAAATATTATGGCACAACGCCGCTTTTTGCCATTGTCGATATGGATACAAATCTTAAACTTGATGATCCAATAAATGAAAATCGTGTTTATGATACAATTAACTCAGTAACGGACGTTTTTCCTGCTGGTTCTTTTTACTCGCTAGCAGATTTTGCAGATGAGATTAAAAAAGCAGGCGGTAAAATTGACGAAAAGCTAATTGATGAACTACCAAGGTTTCTAACAAGCAGATTTATATCAGAAGATAAATCAAAAGTATTGGTAACGATATTTTCTTCGGCAAACCTGTCAGCAAGCGAGATGCAAGATAGGTTACAAAACTTGCAAATTGCACTTGATAAACGCAACCTAAGCGACAATGTACGAATTACAGGTTATCCCGTACTTTCAGGCGTAGTAGCCCCCCGCCTTATGGACAATTTGCGCGTTAGCTTACTCGTCGCAGTCATGCTTTCAATTTTGCTTATTGCTACATCTGCAGGTTCTATGAAACTTGGCCTAGCGTGCCTTATACCTAACTTATTGCCAATCGTATGCGTGGAGTTAATCTTATACGTTCTGGGAATCCCACTTAATATGTCTATAGCTGTCGCATTAACAGTTGCATTTGGAATTGCCGTTGATGATTCAATTCACATGCTCAACCAGTACATGCTTAACAAACGCCATCATGATAATTTATCAGCGGTAGCCGGTGCGCTTAAAGAAGTAACACCAGCGTTATTTTCAACCACGCTAATTTTATCAGGTGGACTGATTATAATGTGTTTTAGTTCACTACCAGCAATGGCGGTATTTTCAGTTGTTGTTATAATGACACTAATATTTGCGTTCTTAGCTGATATATTTCAGTTGCCAGCGTATCTTGCCATACTAAATGAAGATAACGCTAAAAATGAAAAGCATGGAGGATTTAATGCTTAAAAGATTATTCACATCCAGTGCAGTTACACTCGGCTTGCTAATAATTCCCGTCACAACCACAGCAGTAAACGCTTCACCTAAAATATTTGAAAATATGACAGGCAGTTTTCGCGGCAAAGGTTTGGTTAAAACAAGTCCTAAAGCAAAAAAAGAGTCCATTCGCTGCCGTTTAAAAGGTAAACCTGACGGGGCAGCAAAAATAAAATTATCTGGCAATTGTGCAGCTGGCGGATTTGTTTTCAGCTTAAATGGCTTTATTCAACAAAACGGTAGCAAAAATTCATACACTGCAAACATGTTTCGAGCTTTTGCAAATCTCAAACAAAGTAATTTCAGTGGCAAACGCAGTGGCTCTAAAATAAATTTCAGCTTTGAAGCCCGTGACAGATTAGGCAAACAAGACGTAAGTGCCAGGATTATATTAAATAGCAAAACCGCAGATGCTTTTGATGTCGCAATTAGCCGTAAAGACCCAAAATCCGGCAAAACATTTAGCGTTGGAACAATCAAATTCGCTAAACGTTAAAAAATCGTAATAGATTCATAAAATTAATAAATACAAATAAACCACTGAATAAAAAAAGCTGCAAAATATAGCAGCTTTTTTTATTGTTTATTAAAACAAAATGGTTTTATGAACTAATACTGATCGATCTTGCCTTATGGGTTGCCTTGAAAGCTTTTATAAGGTGTTTATCACGCTCATACATATCATGAAAATACTTTACTTCACCATCTTCTTGTGGCCATGCGGTAAAATAAGACACATAAACAGGCACTCTAACAGAGACTTTCTTCGTCTTGTTTTTTCCTGGTTTTATGAATGCATTAATCTGAGATTTAGTAAGTCCCATTACAGCTGCAGCCATTGCCTCAGGATCGTGTAATCTAACACACCCGTGGCTAAAAGCACGATTTTCACGGTTAAATAACCCTCTTGCAGGCGTGTCATGCATATATATTGCATGCTTATTAGGAAACATGATTTTTAGTTTACCAAGCGCATTAGCTGGTCCAGGTTTTTGCCTTACACTAAATTTGGGCTTAGTACCAATTTCACTCCAATTGATATCAGAAGATTTTAATTGTTTACCACCCCAAGTTTTAATCTCATACCCTAGCTTATCAAGATAAGCAGGATTGCTAACTGATTTAGGAGCAAATTCATTTACGATAATAGATGCAGGCACTCCCCAATATGGATTGAAAGTTACATGCTCAATTTCATCATAAAAGAAATTGGTTTGATTGCTTTTCTTACCAACAACAACACGCATGGAAAGCGATTCTTTGCCATTTTCAATATAGCGTGCGCGATATTCTGGCTGATTAATAAAAACATGACGCTCACCAAATTGGTGCGGATGCCAGCGCAGACGCTCCATAGCAAGTTTCAACTTCATAACCTTAGTTGCAGAAGGTAATCCTGCAAGTTTAGTAATCGTATTACGTCCGATGATACCATCTGGACCAAGACCTACTTCTTTTTGATAATCTTTTACAAGCTTAACAAGGCGTTTAGAATAAACAATTTCGCCAAACGATTCTGAAATTGTATCTTCGTGGTTTTCTAAAAGTTCTTTAGAGCCACGTTTTTGGATCGCAGCGACTATACTGGGAATTTCAAAATGAGACTCGCCAGGCCTTACGAAAGTTTTTGGATCTATTTCAATCAAATTCTCTTTGATATTTTGAACTACAGCCAATTCGCGCTTCAGAGCTTTAAATTTCGCGTTCGCTGGATGAAACGATTGCAATTTATGCAAAATAATTGAGCTGGCCATTACTTCTGAAAGTAAATCAGAAGACTTTGCATAGTGAACCGGAAAATCATGATACCCACTTAGCAGATTAGGATTAATCGTTCCAAACTTTGCATCCATAGCATAACGAAGAATAGCAGTTGTTAGAGATATTTCACGATTAATTTTCTCACGAGACAGACTTTTGCCGTCAAGGCTTTCATCAAATACCGCTGTATCAACTTTGTAATCATCAGCATTAAGGCCATATTCGTAAGCATTGGATAGAGTATTGATTACAGCGCGCGCACGATCATTGAATGCGCCAGTTTCTTCAATCCAATAGTATTTTTGATCAGCATTATAAAATTCGCTAACTGCTTTTGCTAAATGCTGTTCAGCGCGCATGTTAATTTTACCCGCGTTAATTACATCAGATGTTAATTGCGTGAGTTTTACTGACTCTGGCTGCTCAGAGGCGTTATTTATTTCAGCCAATGCAAATTTAACTTGCTTTGCTTTTAGCAAAATAGGCACACGTTTGGGCACACGGTAAGTATAGTTCTTGCTCGCTTCAATTTTCGCGAGCTTTTTCTTTGGTTTTGAAACAAGTTTGACTTTTTTAGTGGAAGCGTTTTGACGCTTTCTAGCATCTAATATAGCTTGTTTTCTTAGAGCACGCTTTCTTTTTGCCTGGTCTCTTTGCCGCTGCAAACGCGTTTTTTTCAGCTCTTTACTTTTAGTTGACTTCTTGAATAGAACTTCAAGAAGCGATTTTCTCTTAGTCTCAGCATTTACCGGATTAGCAATAATAGTGCTTGCTAACAACACACCAAAAGCAACACGTAATTTCATATCAACACCCAAAATATTACCTTAGGGAACCTTATACACACCCTACCACCAATAATCAAATCACATAAAGTTAAATTTTGATTTTTCTTGTATGGCAGCCACCATAACACATTTATTAATTGTATATTACTATAAAACAAACAATTTTAATTGTTGGTGAACTAAAGGTAAAAAAAATACCCGGATAAATCCGGGCATTGCGTCTTTTATGTAATATTTGTCACGATTAACGTGAGTAAAATTCTACCACAAGATTTGGTTCCATAACGACAGGATACGGTACATCGCCAAACGCTGGCTTACGAACATAGGTTGCTGTCATTTTACTGTGATCTGCATCGATATAATCAGGAACATCCCGTTCGGCCAGCTGAATTGCTTCAAGAACAAAAGCCAATTGTCTGGATTTCTCTTTAACTTCAATAACATCACCTACTTTACAGCGGTATGATGAAATATCTACCTTAGAGCCGTTTACTTTAACATGACCATGATTAATGAATTGGCGTGCAGCAAATACAGTTGCTACGAATTTTGCACGATAGACAATTGCGTCCAGGCGGCTTTCCAAAAGACCAATTAGGTTTTCTGATGTATCGCCTTTTTGACGAACAGCTTCGCCATAAATCTTGCGGAATTGCTTTTCTGAAATATTACCGTAGTAACCTTTCAATTTTTGCTTCGCATGAAGCTGGATACCGAAATCTGACGGTTTGCCTTTACGACGTTGACCGTGTTCACCTGGACCATATTCACGACGATTGACTGGTGATTTTGGGCGACCCCAAATATTTTCGCCAAGGCGACGATCAATTTTATATTTAGCTGCAATACGCTTGCTCATTACATTTCCTTACTTAATATAATTAGGTTACACTCAAAACTTAATGTTTTGAATGAAGGAAACGTACCCTCCTCTGCAAGACCATTTCGCCTTACCGACAGACAGCTTCACGCACGTTTTGTGAAATCAGCCACGGGATACGTTAAAAAACTCGCCATACGAGTATGCCGAGTTGAGTTTTGTTTAATTTGACTTTAGCACAAAGTCAATCATCAAATTGCTTCAAGGCAAGATGACTAAGTTAACGCCCTAGTTAAACGCATCAAATGATACAGATAGACCCACCCGACCAACAATTGAATTATTGTCATCTTCAAAAATACCGCCGCCTGGGCCTGTGCCACCACCAACAGGAGCACCACCAATGCGGCGCAAACTCGATGTGTCTACAAGTTGGTGATAACCAACATCTGTAAATAAGCTTACATTCTCATTAAGTTCAAAATTGACACCTGCTGTCACATTCCATATGAAAACAGTGTCATCATCATTTAAGTTTAGACCAGCTGCATTATAAACAATATTCTGATTAACTAATGCAACACCAATACCAACTCCAAGATAAGGTGTAATACCAGCACCAAATGCATCATCTGCATCAATAAAAGCGTTAGCTGTAAAGGCTGCATAAGAAACTTGGCTATCACCAATAACAACTTCAGATGCTGGGCCATTTCCTGAGAAGTTTAAAGCATCAACATCATTATCTGCATATCTAAAAGCCAGTTCAAGGCGTGGCGTGAAACCATCTTTCGAATGTTCGATCAATCTTCTGCCAATTGCAGCACCTACCGTATAACCGGTTTCCAACTCTGTATTCACAACTGTGATGCCATTCGTATAGTTTACATCATCTGTAGGAAACACTCCCCCTGCAAAAATTGAAAAGTAATAAGGATTAGCTGAAACTGGCGCTTCAGTCTCAGGCTCTCCATTAGCAAGATCAGCTGCAACAGACACTGAAATTGCAGTCAAACTTGCTACAAATGCTATAGAAGCAAGTTTTGCTATTTCGAAAGTTTTAGGCATTTATTATTATTCCTTAATAGAGAAAAGCTCCATTATTACTAACAAAAGTAAAAACGGTTAAACTCTTCGTATTGGTTACGTTGTAGCGCACACAGTGATGTATGGGGGTCGGGATTTAATTAGGATAGAGGCGTCAATTTGTATAGAAAAACTTTAAAAAAACTGACAACTTATTGTGAATGAATAAATTACAAAAAGACATAGTTTATAAACCTAAACTCAAGCCAAATCAAAACGCCAGCTAAAAGCTTTCCGTCAAATGCTTTAAGCCAAACCCAAGCAAAAGGTTAGCAGTATCAATGCTAGGATTACCAGAAGTAAAATAAGCCTCATCCCTCGTCTGCTTTTGAGACTTATTATTTTCCAAAGGTTCTAAAAGCGTATTAGCTCTTCTGGCAATTGCCTCAGAAGTATCAATCCAATCAACAGGCCATGGCGCCATTTTGCGCATACGATTAGCAAGGAATGGGTAGTGTGTACAAGCAAGCACAACAATATCAGTCCTGCGAATACCCTCACCTATAAAACACGGCATTATTTCTTTCTTCACCGCTTCTTCGTCAACGTAACCATCGCGCATATAGCTTTCAGATAAAGTAGCAAGCTTTGTACTTCCTACTAAGGTTACATGGCATTTACTGGCATATTGATTGATTAAGTTCTGCGTATATTGCCGTTTAACAGTACCTGGTGTGGCTAAAACAGATACAAGACCAGAAGCTGTGCGTTCAGCTGCAGGCTTAATAGCAGGCACCGTCCCTACAAACATTTGATCAGGATAAGCTTCTCTAAGTGCAGCAATGCCAATGGTAGAAGCTGTATTGCACGCTATGACGCAGATTTCTGGCTGCCAGCGTTCAATAAGCTTACCAAACAAATCAACCATACGATTGCATAATGGCTCCTCATCCCAATCACCATATGGAAAAGCTTCATCATCGGCCACATAGACAAATCTGTGATTGCCCATCATAACGCGCGCCTCTCTTAAAACAGAAAGACCACCAATACCTGAATCAAAAACCAAAATAGTCATGCGCAAAATACAACGTTATTATTATTGAATAAGAATCAATTCATACCGCGTTTGGCTTTTAACTGGAACCGTAAGGCTTTCTAAAGGCAAGCTTGCCTTTGCAATCAAAGCAAAAAAGTAACCGTTTGCGAGCAAAAGAACGTGCATAAAGCCAAGTAAAAATTACACCAACTGCAAGACCGGCAATAACATCGGCTGGATAATGAGCCCCAACACCAAGTCGCGTAATCGCTATCCAAACCGCAAAAGCAATCCCAACAACAGTAAATTTAGGTACAAAGAGATAAATAATCATTGCAATTGCTCCCGCAGTTGTTGAGTGACCTGAGGGGAAACTTAAAAAATCATAGCTGCCAGTAAAAGGAAAGGATTGCCATAGATGTATGCCATCATACGAATTAGGCCTTGCTCTACCAAATAGATTTTTAAACAAAAGCGTAACAAGTCCGCTAAAAGCAACCGATGTAAAAATAAAATAAAGCCCCATCAACCAATGATGCCATTTAACTAAATCTAAATTAGATTTTGGAGCTATTTTAAAAATGGAAACAAACAAAATAGCCATACCAGATGGAATTAAAACCCAGTGTACCTGAGCTAAATCTGTAGTCTTTGTATAAATACTGGTTGGATCATCTGTATTCGATACTTTGAACCATTCCACATAAGCTGAATCAGCAAAGAAATGCATCGATATGGTCACTGAAACTACTCCAATGCAAACAACAGCAAAAAGCTTAGCATCAGGCAAAATACTATGTGACAGCGTTACTTTACGCGCATGAATAAGCGCAAAAAAATCTACAAAATTTTGAAGCCAAGCTTTGATAAGATTTCCCCATAAATTATGGCAAGACTATAAATATGAAGATTACATGCCGTAATACAATTAGTTTTGCAAGATTACATCACTCTTCATTAGGCTTTGGTTTTACACCACGAGGCCGCATCCAACGCCTCTCAAGCGCAGCAATCACTCCATGCAACGTCTGCACTTCCTGCTCTTGCAAACCAGCATGCGTAAAAATACTATGTAAATTAACACTCATTTTCTCGCGTCTTTCTGGAGGAAAGAAATATTTTGCTTCATCAAGTGCTTCTTCAAGGTGACTTAAAAGATTTATCAAGCTTGATTTAGATGCAGGTATTCTATCTGGCGCTTTGAAGCGTGTTTCCCCTTCCGCAACAGAGGTGCGCATCCACTCATATGACATTAACAATACAGCTTGTGCAATATTAAGGGATGCAAGAGCTGGATTTACAGGAAACGTAATAATCTCATCAGCAAGTGCAACTTCATCATTTTCAAGTCCCCAACGCTCCCGACCAAATAAAATACCAACCCGCTCATTAGCTCCCATACGTGCTTTAACCAATTGAGCAGCCACATCAGGTGCCAATACTGGTTTCAGCATGTCGCGTTGCCGCGCTGTTGTTGCCAGTAAGCGATTAAGATCAGCAATTGCTTCTTTTAAAGTATCAAAAACTTTCACACCATCAATTACATGATCGGCCTTGCTGGCCACTGCCCTTGCCTTTTCATTTGGCCAACCATCGCGCGGGTTTACAATGCGCAATTCACTTAGGCCAAAGTTGGCCATGGCACGCGCTACCATACCAATATTTTCGCCTAACTGTGGCTCAACTAATATTATTACTGGCCCTCCAGTAATAAGCCTGCGTGTTTTGTTGGTTCCAGCTGTCATTTGTGTTTACTGACTTAAATTTTATTCATTCGCAAGCGAAGAATGAAAAAGTCGCATTGAAGTTAAAAGCAAATCCATGTATCGGCTCGGGATGCAATTAAATCATTTTCATAAAACCCATAATATTGGAAATAGAGCTTTCATTTTTGGCGGTGCTTACGGCAATCTTCAAGCAACGCAAGCAATACTGGAAAAGGCCAAACAATTAGGCTTTTCCAGTTCAAATATTATATTCACTGGCGATATGGTAGCCTATTGCGCGAACCCGATGGAAACCGTCACCCTTATTAAAGACAAGGTTGATCACATCATAATGGGCAATTGCGAAGAAGCGATTGCAAATGGCTCAGAAGATTGTGGCTGCGGATTTAACGAAGGCAGCAAATGCAGTATTTTATCCAATCAATGGTATAATTTTTGCCTCTCAAAGATTGATAAATCAACTGCAAAATGGATGGCAACTTTAGTAAAGAATATGACAATAACAATCGGTAATTCAAAGTTTTTTATTACACATGCAACACCTAAATCCATCAATGAATTTGTGTTTTCTTCCACACTCAATAATAGCCATGATTGCCTTGATGTTGATGGTTATATTACAGGCCATTCAGGCATTCCATTTATTGGTAGTATAAATAATAAACCCTGGATAAATTCTGGCGCCGGTGGAATGCCTGCAAATGACGGGACATCCAATATCTGGTTTGCAACTATACAGGCCAACGAAAACCAGTTGGAAATAGAAACGCATAGCCTACAATATGATTACTCATCAACGCAAAAAGCAATGAAAGCCTGCGGCCTTTCAAACGGATATATGGAATGTTTAGAAACAGGTATTTGGCCAAGTCATGACGCTCTTCCCAGGCATGAAAAATCACAAACCGGAATTTATTTAGAGTCACAAAAAAGGCGCTCCGAAGAACGCCTTTTAGAAAACTTGATTTAAGTGATTTAGATAATCAACAAACCATCATCAAATTGACTTTGAACATCAATGTCATTGAGCCCATCCAATCTAGCCAAATCATAAACTGAACCGTTAATATCAACTGAAACAACAGTATTGGCACCAACATCAGTAAATGCAATGTCTGCAAGTTCGACATCAAGAGCAGAAAGATCCAGCACGTCAACAGAAGAGAAGTCACGAATTCTATCCGTAGAACCATCTGAGAAGTCTTCAAAAAGATATGAATAAGTGTCTACACCTGTGCCACCGATGAAAGTATCATTGCCAGCACCACCAGAGAAGTAATCGTGTCCAGAACCGCCTTCGATGCGGTCATTACCAGCGCCACCAGTAATGGTGTCATTACCACCATCACCGCGAAGGATGTCATCGCCATCACCGCCTGATAACATATCATGGCCTGTACCAGCAGTAATGAAGTCATCGCCTTCATTACCAAACAACTCGTCATGGCCTGAAGAACCATCGACACGGTCATTACCAGTTCCACCAAAGATTATATCATCACCACCTTCACCGCGCAGAATATCATTATCAGAACCACCAGATAAAATATCATTGCCTGTTCCACCGTTCAATCTATCCTGACCAGCGTCACCGTTTAAAGTGTCATTACCATCGCGGCCACTAATGCGGTCATCGCCATCACCACCAGATGCAACATCATCACCCGCGCCTGAGTTAATAGAGTCATTACCAGCGCCGCCAGTAATTTGATCATCCCCATCATTACCTGAAATCCTGTCGTTTCCTTCGCCGCCAGAAATAGTATCATGATCCAAGCCACCAGTAATGTTATCATTACCAAAACCACCAGAAATGTTATTATCTCCTTCTGTGCCAATAAGACGATCATCACCACCGCCCCCGATAATGATATCATTGCCAAAACCGCCTACAATGCGATCATTACCAAAACCACCGTCTAGTATATCATCGCCGCTACCGCCTGAAATAACATCAAAACCAGTATTACCATTAATGACATCATTACCAGTACCGCCATTAAGTACATCGTCACCACGGCCACCTGAAATCTGATCATTGCCTGACCCAGCATTAATAGTATCGCGACCATCATCACCGTTTAGAATGTCATCTCCACCATCGCCACGCAGATTATCATTATCAGCACCACCAGAAATAATATCATTACCTGTACCACCAGAGACTTTATCGTCACCTGCGCCGCCATTAACAGTATCATGGCCAGACGATGCTATAATTTCATCATCGCCAGCATCTCCATTGAGAGTATCAGTGCCAGCGCCTCCATCAATGCGGTCATTACCTTCACCGCCATTAATAACATCGTCACCAGAGCGACCGTTTAAACGATCATTGCCTGCATCTCCGTTGACCAAGTCATTACCGATACCTGAATTAACGACATCATCACCTTCTCCACCATTAATGGTATCATTACCATCACGGCCATAAATCTCATCGTCACCACCACGGCCATTCAAAACATCATCACCGCCGCGACCATCAAGGATATTAACCCCATCATCACCACTTAGCGTGTCATCTCTTGTTCCACCAGTGAGATTTTCTATACTAATATATAAGTTATTATATTGGTCAGTAGAAGTTTCCAGGTCAATATCGATGTCAAAAGGGAAACCAGCAACTGCGGTGCCGCTGACTACATAGGTGTCATTTCCTTCACCACCATCAAAAACATCGCCGTTACCAAGATCAAAGCCAGCGCGCAGAATGTCATCACCAGCACCACCTCTAAGGATATCTTCACCATCGCTACCATCTAGGTCGTCATTACCTGCACCACCTTCAAGCACGTCATTGCCAGAGCCACCGAATAATACATCATTTCCAGCGTCACCATTTAAAAGATCATCGCCACCGCCGCCGATAAGACGGTCATCACCAAAACCACCATTTAAGCTGTCATTGCCTGCACGCCCGTTCAAGGTATCATTACCATCAAAGCCATTTAGTGTATCTGGATTATTGATATTAGAACTGTTGCGCCCGAAAATAGTGTCATCACTATTACTACCGTTAAAGGTTCTTCTTGCCATTCTTTTATTGCCCTGTCCTTAAAAAACATAATTATTCGTAGAAAGCTTATCGCAAATAAGTTTTTAGACAGCGCTAACAGAACTCATAAAGTTTTATGCAAATTATACCACCAAACTCAAAAAATCATGAAAAAACATTATAATTCAACAACCTAAATATATATTAACTATAATTCACATCAAAGTTTGACGCTTGCCAGCCTTATGATTTAGGTTAACGAACAGTTAATGTAAGCGGTTGTCATGAAACAAATATCAATATTATTGAGCCTTATTGTAATGATGCATACTAATGCATCCTACGCAGACAATACAGCACACATGCAGGTGTCTGGCTTAACATCACAGCCAATAGGCCATTATGAGTTTTGTAAAAGCTACCCATCTGATTGCAAGATCAAGTCATGGGATACCAAGGCACCAAAACTGACACGTGAACGTTGGGCTGATTTAGTTGAGGTCAATGCCTATTCGAACTCAACCATAGCGCCTGTAACGGATCTGGAGGGCTTTGGGGTTGAAGAGCACTGGGTATATCCAACAAGCTACGGTGATTGTGAAGATTATGTATTGATGAAGCGCCACATGTTGATGCAACGTGGGTGGCCTGCTTCAAGCTTGCTTATAACGGTTGTCTTGCAGCCAAACGGTGAAGGACATGCTGTTTTAACGGTTAGAACAGACCACGCTGATTATGTGCTTGATAACTTGAACGGTAAAATCAAGCAGTGGAATGAAACAGAATATACATACGTCAAGCGCCAATCAGCTAAATATTCAGGCTATTGGACAACAATTATAGATGAAAAGTCTTAAATCAATATCTTAGATTTTAATTTGTAGGAAAAGCTTGCAACTCTTCATCACACAACCCGCATTCTTTATATCTTTCATTTTGAATTTTCCAATTCGCAAAATGCTCAGAACTAACGGATTTCCCAAGGATAATTGGGTCAATATTGCTATCTGAATAAGAAGATAAATTATAATTATCGTAAGGTTTGTCCTCATTGTTTTTATCTAAATTTAAAATAATAGAAGCAAACAATCCAAGTAATATAAATCTGGACATTGAACCCTACTCCAAACAAATTGTGGTACAAAATTTTTAATATGCGCTTTTTAAAAATCATTTCACAGCCAAAGCGACGTTAATGATAGGTTAACACAACAAAAGTTAACAACAGATTAAAAATTCAGACACAGACTACCAGGCCATGTGGACGAATTGACTCATTTATAGGTTTAAGTGTTTTCAAGCTTTTCAGTTACTGATTCAAAGTTGATATTTGATTCCATGGAGGATTTTGATATCGACCAAGATGACAGAACAAGGCTGGGGGCTTGCACTGAAAGTATTTCATGTATGCCTTCCTCGTGTTGGTGCGAAGGCTCACAATGACCGTTTGTTCCTTTAGGCACTACATTATTTCACGGTTCACAACATCACATAGCGTGCCTTGCTTGAATGATTTGGGAACTGGAACAGTGTGTGGAAACGCTTTGACCGGCTGGGAAAGTCTGGTGTGTTCGAAGATTACTTTTCCATTCTTGCAGGCCTTGATGAAGGCGACCATATCATTCAGATGTTTGATAGTACCGTCATCCGCGCTCATGTTTCTGCGGCTGGCGCAAAAGGGGGCAACAAGGCCAAGCGCTTGGCCACTTTCGACGGCGCTTCGCTTGTCTTTCGCCAACGGCTCTCGAGGCGAGATTTGGCACTAAAATCCATTTGAAAACAGACCGCAAAGGCCAGCCACTCGGGTTCGAACTTACAGGTGGTGAAGCCTCAAATAGCACTCAATTTGAAGCGCTCATGGAAGCTGGTCCAGATACCAAGGCGCGAGCATACATGGGCGATAAAGGCTACGACAGTGAGGCTAATAGACAATTGGCAAGGGCTGTTGGTGCTGTAACAGTTATTGCGTATCGTTCAAACCGACGAAACATTC
>CALDZF010000077.1 GCA_937944165.1 uncultured Rhizobiaceae group bacterium
AGTTGAAGATAAAGACCGTTCATTAAACGCAGAGGCTTAAACTCATCTTCTGTTAAAGAGCCATCCAAACGACGTTCAACCTGACCGCGAAATTCCTTCACACGGTTTTTGACAAAGTCATGATCGAATTGATTATAATTATACATGTGATTAAACCTCAGCCTGTTTACCGTGACCTGGATAATTTGATGGGCCACGTGTTCTGAAAGCCTCTCTGAAATGAACAGGTTCTGGCTTTCCACTCTCACCGATTTGCGCATCAGCCAAATAAGCACCTGCAAGCATATGAGCTTGGCCTTGAGCAGCTTTCAGGGCAATTTCCGCTTCATTTACATCTTCAAAAAGTTTTGCATCTTCGTGTTTGCGCGACCAATCTCCTGAGGCAGTCATATAAATAACATCACCTTCCAGCAGATGATTTGCGGTTACAACTTTTGGGTAGACGACACGAGCCATTATAGCACTCCAGCCTGAATGAATTGTTCTTTATTATTTTCGATTGTTTGAGCAACCCTACGCGGCTCAAGACCAAGCATTAAAATCACAGGACCATCATGTCCTGCGAGATCCGCCATTTTAGGTAATTCACCAATCGTTGTAACGATGGTTTTTTGATTAGTGCGCGAAACATTTTCCATGATGGTGACAGGCGCATTTGCATCGGCGCCGTGCATTAGCAAGCGTCCGCTTATCAGATGCGCGGATTTAAAGCCCATGTAAATAGCTGCAACCGCACCCTCTTGCGCAAGCTTGCGCCAATCCTGCTCTGCAAAGCCTTTAATGTCTTGGGCGGTCATAATCTGTAACGCTGAATTTCTTTTACGCTTGGTCAGTGACACATTCAAACTTGCCGCAGCAGCAGATGCAGTTGTGATACCTGGAATAATTTCAAAATGAATACCCGCTTCATCAAGCGCATCCATTTCTTCATCCAAACGCCCGAAGACTGCTGGGTCGCCAGATTTAAGACGGACAATTTGTGCGCCTTTTTGCGCATGTTCTATCATGAGCTGATTAATATCTTCCTGTTTCCAGGAAGGGCCAAACCCTTGCTTACCAGTTTGGATAAGCTCAGCTTCGCGGCGAGCAAGCTCTAGAATTTCAGGCGCTACCAAACGGTCGTGAATAACCACATCTGCTTCATGCAAAACTTTTAGCGCTTTGCGTGTTAGTAAATCAGGATCGCCTGGGCCACTGCCGACCAGAAACACTCTACCAACGTCACCCGTATCGTTTTGCGCTTCTTCAAATAAAGAATTCAAAATACGCGCAACACCACGTTTGCCCCCTTCACGCAATGCAACCGGGCCTAGATCATAGAAATAACGTGACCAGAATTTTCTGCGTGTACGTCCACTTGGAAGGCGTGATGCTTTTGGTCGAAAATATTCTGCCAGTTTTGCAAGCAGGCCTAATTCATTTGGCAAGCTCTCTTCGATTTGCGCTTTAATCTTTCGCGCGAGAATTGGCGCGGTGCCTTCTGTACCAATTGCAATTGTAACAGGGTCACGGTCTACCAAGGCTGGCGTTATAAATTCACTCTCTTGAAGGTTATCAACGATGTTGAAAAGCACGTTAGCCATTTTGGCTTTAGCAGCAGTTATACCATCAAGTTCTTCATCGTCTTCAGCCGCATAGACCATGGCCGTATTATAAAAATCGTCCATTTGAATTGTACGGCGAATGATTTCCAAAAGCCCTGCTTGCGCCCAGCTTTCAACCTGCTGATCAACTTCGGTTGCAAATACAACAACACTGCCTTCGGTTTTCAACAGTAATCTTAGTTTCGCAATGGCGCATTCACCCGCGCCTGTTACAAGGATGCGTTTATTTTGCACATTTAAGAAAACCGGAAAGTGGCGCATTTTTATAAAATAACCTTTTTAATAAATATCACTAATGCGATCATTTTCTAATATGAGCGCTTTTTACAGCATATTCAAAGGATAGAATTTTTAATTCTGATTAAATATTAGAATTAGATACTCAAAATGATTGATTTTAAGAAATCACAGATAGCGGGATTGAAATTAAGCTCTAAAAATTAATAGCTTACCCTTGATACCCTCGTTTTCCAGATATTCAATATCAAGTGTCTCACTCAATTGCAGGTCACTTTTTTCAATCGCTTTAGGCAAGTTTTCTGACCAATTGGTATCGACCCAGCCTTTACCGTTAACAGTAATAATTGCTTGACCTTCGGATTTTAGGATATCGATTAAATGATGTAAATGTTCGGGAAACGGTGGGCCAAAGCCAAAGACACCGCAACTGAAAATTGCGTCATAGGGTTCTTTGACATTGATGGAATTGGTCAAATCTACCTCTGTAAGAGATTTGTAAACACCAGTCTTTTTGGCTTGCTCCAACATTTCTGGTGACAAGTCACAGCCATGAATATTTGTAAAACCTTGCTCACTTAACGCGGTGCCTGAAAGACCAGTTCCGCAACCTGCATCCAATATTCTTGCATCTTTGTTTGAGATACGTTTGGCGAACTCTTCTGCTGCTGGCTTAAAGCCCATCCAGCCAAATTCACCTAATGTTTCTGCGTCATAGGTCTCAGCCCAGTTTTTATAAATCTCACGTTGATCCTCAACACTCTTGTGCCCGTAAACATCTTTCAATTTTGCATGCTTAACCAAAGTGACCTCACTTCATAAATATAATTACCACTATCTTAGCGCTGTCGTTGCGAAATACGCAATGGTTGCAACACTTGCGGTTAGAACCGTTCCCCATATCATATCGACAACAGCAACAATTGATGGCCATGTCTTCAAGGTTGCTAAATTGGTAATGTCATAGGTTCCGTAAGCAACAAACCCAAGTAGACCGCCATAAAGCAAAGCAGTTGTCCACTGCCCTTTTTCCAAAGCTGGGTTAACGGCTAAAATAACAACGCCAATGACATAAACAAGGTAGAATAACAATGCGATACCAAGATTGGGCTTATCCAGCATTAGGTGACCAATTTGCTCGCGATAGAAGCTTAGGGCAATATATTTCAACCAAATAAAATCAATCACCAAAAACGCAATTAGCCCTGCAATATAGGTGGTAAAAAACTGCATCACTCAACTCCTTTTATTGATCTTGAATTAAGCTCTAAAATAGAAATGTAAAGTGCGGCTTAGAGTTTAATCGCTTTACTGCGTTCGCCTGGTAGCGGTGGTGTTTCTGGAGGACCTGCAAAACACTGGGCATTTTGCATCCGGGTTTGCGATATCTTACCTGCTACACTAAGGTCTGTATCCGCAATATTTCTTGTTTGGGTTACGACTTGGCAAAACTGAGTCGCCTCTCCCGATATTACATTAGGATTGATTGCATGACCAAATTCCCATACCGCGCCGGATGGTGCGTCCAATCTTAAAAAAGGCATTGCATCTGGCACTGGTAAACCATGCACGGAATAACTCCACCCAAAGGCATTAACACCGAGAATAACTATATTCTTGATGCGCGCTCCCTCCACTCTTTCTTGACCCAGCAAGTCAAAAATGGCTTGCCCATGTGCCCAAACTTCCATTTGTCTTGCGCTAATGCATGTTCGGGCAGACATGTCGGGCCCTGCCCATTTTACACGTTGCTTTGGATCAACATCAGAAAAGTCACTACCCAGCTGTTGTGAGGTTTCATACCATATCTTAAGCAGGTTATTACCACGTTCCTTAATTACTTTGTTTTCATAAGCGCGCAACTTGCCAGACTGAATAGCAGAGAAAAAGCGCTCCATCATTGCATCAAATTTATCAGACTCATTTAAGGATGCATGGGCGTTTATATTCCAAAAATGAAGATGTACAAGAATATCATTTACCGTCCAACCTTTGAATAAAGTCGTCTTTTCAAATTCCGTCTCATCTAAGCTCTTTATCAACTTGTAAAGTGCTTCTGTCTCTTCAAGAAAATCATGAGCCTGTTGCATTACAATTCCTAAAACCTATCCGGGCTAAAAGCTGAAAGGTTTTCATTTATGGTTTCCCCAGAGATCATTTGCGCAAGCCACCGCCCTGTCTTTGGCCCGCCTGTTAGGCCTAAATGTTGATGTCCGAAACCTGCCCATACATTTGGAATATTATCAAATGCGCCTATGACTGGTAAAGAGTCAGATGTTGAGGGACGATGCCCCATCCACTCACGGACTTCATCATACTCAAGCTCTGGGAAAAGCGCATGCACTTGTCGTCTTAAAAGCTCAAATGGAGCGCGACTTGGCTTTGCGTCAAGCCCTCCCAACTCTACGATACCAGCACAGCGTAATCGACCTTCCATAGAATTCATGCCGAACTTTCCAGCAGTTACCATCACAGGTGATTTGAATTCTATATTAGGGTTTACAAATTCAAGATGATAGCCCCGCTCGGTTTCAAGTGGAATTTTCAGCCCTAGCTTTTTAGTGAGTTTGGTTGACCAGGCACCAGATGTAACCACAATCTGATCGGCGTTAATGGTTTTACCATATTCAAAACTGACACCCTTAGCCTTACCGTTTTCTAAAAGGATATCACTCACTTCGCCAATAAGAATTTTCCCACCATTATTTTCAAAATCAGCAGCCAGAGCATTGATATAGGCTCCAGGATCACTAATCTTACCATCAGATGTGCTACGAATTGCATAGCCAAACTTGCCATATAGAGCAGGGTCAAAATCTGCAATTTCATCGGGCTGCATTTCGATTAACTCATAGCCATGCTGCCTTAAGATATTGAAGTATTTTTCATCCTTTTTGTAATGAGCCTTATCCTTGAACCCATGCACATAACTATAAGGCTTGATAAATCGCTCAGCTTTCGTACCCTTTGCTAATGCCATATGCTGATCGACGCTATCATACATGATGTGATGTAACTGGGACACTATATGCTTCATGTCTTTTGAATTGGCTTTCTTTAAAAACTTAACCAACCAAGGCAAGATTTTGAGAAGATATGACCACCGTAAAAATAAAGGTTGATTAGGATCTAATAACATCTTTGGAGCTTTGAAAATAAGTCCAGGCGTCGTAACCGGGATAATGCCAGAACACGCTAAAATACCCGCGTTACCATAAGAAGTACCTGCAGCAATACCCTCGCGATCAATCAAGGTTACTTGGTGGCCAGCTCGCTGCAACCATATTGCTGTTGCAACGCCAACCATGCCGGCACCAATTACTGCAATTTTGGACTTCCCATGCGACAATGCATTCTCCCCTCTTAAAGAACTCAATCACCTAAGTTTGTTTTTGGCAACAAAAAACCCCGACAGAAACTGCCGGGGTTAGTGCACAGTACTTTGGGAGAAAGATTATGCAGAGTAATACATGTCAAATTCAACTGGATGAGGTGTCATTTCGTAACGAAGAACTTCTTCCATTTTAAGTTCGATGTACGCGTCGATCTGATCTTTATCGAACACGTCACCTTCAAGAAGGAACTTATGGTCTTTTGCAAGGCTCTCCATTGCTTCACGCAGCGAACCACAAACCGTTGGAATACGCTTGAGTTGGCTTGGTGGAAGATCATAAAGGTCTTTGTCCATTGCTTCACCTGGATGAATTTTATTTTTAATACCGTCAAGTCCCGCCATCATCAATGCAGCAAAGCAAAGATAAGGGTTTGCCATTGGATCAGGGAAACGCACCTCTACGCGTTTTGATTTTGGTGAAGAACCAAATGGAATACGGCAAGAAGCTGAACGGTTACGTGCTGAATAAGCAAGAAGAACTGGCGCTTCATAACCTGGCACCAAACGCTTGTATGAGTTTGTTGATGGGTTTGAAAACGCATTCAATGCTTTAGCATGCTTAATGATACCGCCGATAAAATGTAAGCAGCTTTCAGAAAGCCCTGCATATTCATTGCCAGCAAAAGTTGGCTTACCATCTTTCCAGATAGAAAGATGAACGTGCATGCCAGTACCGTTATCACCAAATACCGGCTTTGGCATGAAGGTTGCTGTCTTGCCATAGGCATGTGCAACTTGATGAACTGCGTACTTATAGATTTGCATCTTGTCAGCATTGCTTGAAAGTGAGTCAAACATGATACCTAACTCATGTTGAGCAGCAGCCACTTCATGGTGATGCTTTTCAACAGTAACACCCATTTCCTTGATGACTGACAGCATTTCACCACGGTAATCTTGACCTGCATCAACTGGAGGAACCGGGAAGTAACCACCCTTAGTGCGTGGACGGTGACCCATGTTCCCGCCTTCATATTCTGTATCCATGTTTGATGGCAGTTCAGAACTATCAAGCTTGAAACCGGTGTTATATGGATCAGAAGAGAAACGTACATCATCAAATACAAAGAACTCAGCTTCCGGCCCCACAAAACATGTATCGCCAATACCTGTTGATTTAAGGTAGGCTTCCGCTTTCTTAGCAGTTCCGCGCGGGTCGCGGTTGTATGGTTCACCCGTTACCGGATCTACAACATCACAAAAAATCGCCATTGTGGACTGCGCAAAGAACGGATCCATATGTGCTGAAGCAGGATCAAGGATAAGGCACATATCAGACTCATCAATTGCTTTCCATCCTGCAATAGATGAACCATCAAACATAACGCCATCTGCAAACATATCTTCGTCTACAAGATCGGCATCCATGGTTACATGTTGCATTTTGCCTTTTGGGTCAGTGAAGCGAACATCAAGATACTTAATGTCCTCGTCCTTAATGCGTTTAATAATTTCGCTGGCTGAACTCATTTGATATACCTTTCTAAACTACTCTTAAATTGCGGCGCACCCGCTGTTTGATTATTTTAGTTAAATTGCTTCTGAACCGGTTTCGCCAGTTCGTATTCGAATTACTTCTTCAACAGTGGAAACAAAAATCTTACCATCCCCAATGCGTCCAGTTTGAGCCGCGTTACGAATTGCTTCGACAGCTGCCTCAACTGTTTCGTCGTTTGTTACAATTTCAAGTTTTACTTTCGGGAGAAAATCAACGACATACTCAGCACCGCGGTAAAGCTCGGTATGGCCTTTTTGACGGCCAAAACCCTTGGCTTCTGTAACCGTAATCCCTTGCAAACCGACCTCTTGCAAAGCTTCTTTTACTTCGTCAAGTTTGAAAGGCTTTATAATTGCTTCAATTTTTTTCATCGGGTTTTCCTTACAGAAAATTTTATAGATTATTGCTATGTAACCGAAAGCGCTACAAGTGAATTTGCTTTGTAAAAGAAGGTAAGAATCAATTATTCTGGTGACAGAAAGAATATAAATGTCATTTTTGCCTATTTTTTAGGCAGCAGGTTTAAATTATATGCTTTTTAATGCCAAGTAATGGCTTTTGAAAAAAATTAAAAAATTCATTCAAAAAGGTGATTTTTTCACTTGGATTTCTGCGCGAAGCCCCCTATAACC
>CALDZF010000078.1 GCA_937944165.1 uncultured Rhizobiaceae group bacterium
GCGAATTGGTTCATTGTATTGTCTTCGCCTGCTGCAAGAAGGGCAGCGTCGCCAGCGAAGTATTCTTTATGGTCATCACCCATATCAGAACCAGCCATATTTTGGTGTTTCACGCAAGCGATGCCTTGACGGATCTCTTTACGCTGAACGCCTTCAACATAACCCAACATGCCTTGATCGCCAAAATACTCTTTCGCAAGGTTGTCAGTAGACAATGCAGCAGTGTGATAAGTCGGCAATGTGATAAGGTGGTGGAAAATACCACATAAACGTGAACCATCAGCCTGGAATGTACGAATACGCTCATCTGCTTCACGGCCAAGATCTGTATCATCATAATCAACGCTCATAAGTCTTGCGCGGTCATAAGCTGATACATCTTTGCCCTCTTCAACCATCGCATCGTAAACTTGCTGACGGAAGTTCAATGTCCAGTTAAACGAAGGAGAATTATTATAAACAAGTTTGGCTTTTGGGTGTACCTTACGGATTTCATCCACCATGCCACCGATTTGACCAACGTGTGGTTTTTCAGTTTCAATCCACAGAAGATCAGCACCGTTATCAAGAGAAGTAATACAATCAAGAACACAACGCGCCTCGCCTGTACCTTCTTTAAACTGGTAAAGGTTTGAAGGAAGACGCTTAGGGCGCATCATCTTGCCGCCTTGGTTTACGATTACATCACCGTTCGCCATGTTGTCTGCAGTAACTTCCTCGCAATCAAGGAATGCGTTATACTGATCACCCAAGTCGCCTGGCTCTTTTGAGTAAGCGATTTGTTTTGTCAGGCCGGCACCCAATGAGTCAGTGCGTGTTACGATCACACCGTTTTCAATGCCAAGCTCCATGAATGCATAACGACATGCACGGATTTTAGCGAGGAAATCTTCATGAGGAACAGTTACCTTACCATCCTGGTGGCCACACTGTTTTTCATCAGATACCTGGTTTTCGATTTGAAGGGCACAAGCACCTGCTTCAATCATTTTCTTTGCAAGAAGGTAAGTTGCTTCTGCGTTACCAAAACCAGCATCGATGTCTGCTATTACTGGAACAACATGTGTTTCATGGTTATCAATCGCGCTTTCAATCTCTGCAACTTTTGAAACATCACCAGCCGCTTTTGCAGCATCAAGGTCACGGAACAAGCCACCTAGTTCGCGTGCATCAGCCTGACGCAAGAATGTGTAAAGTTCTTCGATTAATGCAGGAACAGAAGTCTTCTCGTGCATTGATTGGTCAGGAAGAGGGCCAAACTCTGAACGAAGAGCAGCAACCATCCAACCTGAAAGGTATAGGTAACGGCCTTTAGTTGTTGTAAAATGCTTTTTGATTGAAATCAGTTTTTGCTGACCGATAAAACCATGCCAGCAACCCAATGACTGTGTGTACTGTGAACTGTCAGCATCATAAGCTGCCATGTCACGACGCATGATGTCTGCTGTATATTGAGCAACATCAAGACCGGTTTTAAATTTGTTTTGTAAACGCATGCGTGCAACGCTTTCAGCGCTAATTGCATCCCATGCACTTCCCTGATCAGCGATCATTCCGCTAACAGCATTAATTTCATCAGAATAAGACATTTAACTCTCCTTGAGTGAAAGCCTGATAAATTCAGGCTATAAATTGCAATCTATAAATTACAGGGCAAAACCGCATTACAGATATTAAATATGAAAGATTGTATGAGCATTTTCCGCCTGCCCGCACTTCTTGAAATGCATTTACAAGGAGATTGCTAAAAAATGCACACATTATCTATGGTTGACGGCGCAGTATCGTGTAAATTTGTGACGAGAAGTCCGACTTCGTTTGTAACTTTGTAAATTTTGTAAATTTTATAAATTTTCATCGTGTAAAACTACACAATTGCCACAATACGTTCTGACTATCGTCAAATTTCAAGCAGATGTTGATTCATAAGGGGGGCCTAATATAAAGGCCAGAATTATGATATTTGAATTATTATTTGATACAGCAAGATTTTCACACTCTATAGGATTTGCACTTGGCATAGGTGCTGGAAGCTTTGCAGACTTTTCCATACTGCGTAAAATAAACACCGAGCTAACGGGTTGCGACCTAGGCAATCTGGAAACGGTTCATAAAATCGTTTGGACAGGTTTAGGAATATTATGGCTTAGCGGATTAATCATTTTATATATGAAAACTGGCTTTATCTTTTCTGAATTCACACCAAAACTAATTACAAAACTCGCCGTTGTTACAATTTTAACAGTCAATGCATTCTTGTTGGGCTTGTGGGCAATGCCAATACTCAAGAAAAATATAAACCGCCCTTACCTTGCATTTTCATTAGAGCATAAAACTATCTTAAGCCTGCTTGCCTCGATCTCACTTTGCTCTTGGATAAGCGGATTAATATTAGGTATATTTTCTGCACTTCGCCCAGCAAATTTTGATGCAATATTGCCAATATTTGCCGCGCTTTATGTAATGGCAATTTTCAGTTCAATCACAACAACAATAATGATGCATATAATATGGGAGCGAAGAGTAAAAGATTATAAAACAAGACAGGCAAAAGGCATTAATCAAATTGAAATAAAAAAAGACGCACCAGGCAAATCAAATACCTTTAATGGTTCAATTGAACCAACGATCCACACAGAACAAAGGTTAAATTAGACGCAAGCCTTATCGAGCAACGTAAAGCGTCTGCCCAATTTTAATGGTGTAAGGCTCACTTAACCCATTAAGACGGGCAAGATCGGGTACACTTATACCGTGGCGCTGGCTTATATTAAAAAGCGTGTCACCGTCTTTGATCACAATGCTGACACGGGCGGTGCCTGTAGAAACACCTGGCGCCACATCAGAATTTTTCCTAATTAGCGCAAGAACGGATAGCTCTTCCACTTCAGGTAACTCTTCTGCTTCAACCTCTTCCTCCTCGGAAGCGATTGAACCGGTTATCGTCTGATCAATGTATTGTGGCGCTTTATTTTGAATAAGCGCATCAATATAGCTGCCGCCATTACGCTGAATTTCTATCGCCCGCTTGGAAGCTTCTTGCCATTCCAACTGGCTATTATCTGCTCCGCCATTATTGCTTAATATGGAATACACAAGCAAACCTGACGCAACAAATGCGGTCAGTCCCGTTGATATTCTGGATAATCTTGAAACAAGTTTTGAAGCCATCCTAATATTATGCATCAAACAGGGTAAAAATTAGGTAAACCCAATATTAATTTACGCTTTAAAAGTGCTTGAATTTTAGGCAATCTATATATTTACAAATGGCTAAATTTTAAGCATTTGTAAATATTACACCATTCTCAACACTCTCTGCACTGTTATCAAGTGCTGACCCAGATTACACGAGCAAAAATATAAGCTATCTCAACTTCCACTATTAATCGGGCAATTAAGCTCTACATTCGTAACTCTTGGAGGAGTTGATACAATGAACGCTGCTGACACTGGCTGGATATTAACCGCAACAGCATTAGTCTTACTTATGACCCTACCTGGCCTTGCATTATTTTACGCAGGTCTCGTACAGGCCAAAAACGTATTATCTGTTTTGATGCATTGTATTGCAATTGCTTGCTTAGCTTCATTGCTTTGGTTTGGAGTTGGGTACTCACTCGCATTCACCGAAGGCAATGCTTTCATCGGTAATTTAGATCGCCTATTCTTGTCTGGCATAGATCGTGAAACACTTTCAGGAACTTTGCCTGAGTCACTTTTTGCAATGTTTCAAATGACGTTTGCCATTATTACCCCTGCCCTTATGGTTGGTGCCTTTGTTGAGCGCATCAAATTTGGTGCGGTAATGATGATTAGCGGGCTTTGGCTATTAATCGTATATTCCCCAACCGTACATTGGGTGTGGGGCGGCGGTTGGCTAGCTCAAATGGGTGTTATTGATTTTGCTGGCGGCATCGTGGTTCACGTAACTGCAGGCGTATCAGCACTTGTCATTGCAATCATGCTGGGCAAACGCAAAGGCTTCCCAGAGAAAATTTTACCGCCACATGCACCTTGGATGGTAATGGTCGGCGCATCTCTTCTTTGGGTTGGCTGGTTCGGCTTCAACGCTGGTTCAGCAGTAGCTGCAGATCAAAACGCAGGCATGGCAATTTTGGTTACACATTTATCGGCTGCAACCGCATCTCTTGTTTGGCTGGTGATTGAAAAAATCAAATATGGCAAACCAAGTGTCGTAGGTCTTGTAACGGGTACAATCGCTGGACTTGCAACCATTACACCAGCATCAGGTTCTGTAGGACCTCTTGGAGGCGTCATCCTTGGTCTTGTTGGTGGTATTATTTGTTACTACGCAGTTGATCTTGTAAGACACAAAATGCGCATTGATGATTCACTAGATGTTCTTGCAGTCCACGGTGTTGGCGGTGCAACAGGAACATTGCTAGTTGCTTTCCTTGCAGGCTTCGGCGATGGAGGAACAGGTTTGGGCGAAGGCACAACTGCTGGTAGCCAATTTATGGTACAATTAATCGGCGTTGTCTCAGTTGGTATTTTCTCGGCCATCGCAACCGTAATTATTGTGATGATTACCAAGACTATTGTTGGCCTGCGCGTCAGCGATGATGAAGAAACCGAAGGACTGGATTTCAGCCATCACGGCGAGACAGCTTATCGTCTATAATCAGCTTTAAAGGAGAATACTCATGAAAATGATTGTTGCAATTATCCAGCCATACAAGCTCGATAATGTCCGCGAAGCGCTGGGTGAAATTGGTGTTGATGGCATGACAGTTTCAGAAGTTAAGGGGTATGGCCGTCAAAAAGGCCATACCGAGATTTACCGAGGACAAGAATATGCCATTCACTATGTACCAAAGATAAAAATCGAAATTGCCGTTAAAAGCGATATTGCAGAAAAGGCACAAGAAGCTATTCGCAATGCGGCAGGGCAAGGTAAAATAGGTGACGGTAAAATCTTTGTCTTTGACCTTGAAAACACACTTCGCATCAGAACAGGTGAAACAGGCGAAGACGCGCTTTAATCTAACCTGCAAATAAGTTATCAAGCCGGGGAGCATTTCGCTACCCGGCTTTTTCTTTTGAAAGAACTAAAATGACCCAAACCTGCTTTCGAGCTGAAATAGAAAAATCTGAAGCTTTAACACTACAAAAAATCTTTGAAGATGAATTTGAAGAAGATGGATTTCCCGTTTCAAGTTTTGAAGATTTGGATAATCCGGTAAACTGGGAGATAGCCGTTTATTGCGACACTGATTTAGCTGAAGAAACGCATACAAGAATGGCAAAAATTGCAGGCATCGCCGAAATAAAAATTTCTTTTGAGCGCGAGGATCTGGAAGACATCGATTGGGTTGCAGAAACCCTACGCGAGTTAACAGCAGTACGTGCTGGAAGGTTTATTGTTCATGGTAGCCACGAAAGTCACATCCCGCGCCCACACGAAATTGCCGTACATGTAAACGCAGGTCTTGCCTTTGGCACAGGCCACCACGGCACAACAGCAGGCTGTCTAGACATGCTATCGCGCATCATAAAGCGCAAAACATTTTACAACGTTCTGGATTTGGGAACCGGCTCAGGCGTCTTGGCCATCGCCGCCGCCAAAGCCATGCCCTGCTTTGTCATGGCAACCGACATAGACCCCGTTGCCACCGAGACTGCAAAATACAACGCCAAACAAAACGGCGTTCAAGCCCATATAGAGTGCCTAACCTCTGTTGGCTTCACCCAAGCCAGAATGCACGAACAAGCGCCTTTCGATTTGGTTATCGCAAATATCCTGGCAAAGCCCTTACAACAAATGGCATTGGATATCGTAGCTCATACTGCATCTGGCGGAACCGTCATCCTATCAGGCCTGCTACCACATCAAAGAACACCCATCATAGCAAGCTTCAGACTACAAGGCCTGCATCTGGAACACTCTCACATTCGCGACGGGTGGTTGGTTTTGGTTTTTGAAAAGCCTTAAGACGCTCCAACAAAGAAACCATATTGCTCGGCCAATACATGGCGCGTATCAGCACCTAATGTTTTTGCCGCATCAAAAGGCCAATGCGGATTGCGCATCATTTCCCGCCCAAGCAAAACAATATCAGCTTTTGCATCAGCAATCAGAGCTTCTGCCTGATGCGGGTCTGTAATACCACCAACCGCCATCATTGGCAGGCCTGTAGATTTACGTAGTTCACCAGCCATATCGGGTTGCTCAGCTGTACGGTTACCAATTGCACCACGCGCTTCAGGCACAGCACCACCGCCAGAACAATCCAGAATATCAACGCCCAACGCTTTCAACCAAAGGCCAACTTGTACCGTATCTTCAAGGGTAAGACCACCTTCAACAAAATCATGAACAGAGAGGCGCACGGATAGAACCTTATTTTCCGGCCAAACAGCACGCACCTTCTCAACCGTTTCAAGTAAAAATTTCGCTCTCCCCTTCAAGCCACCACCATAGGCATCTTCTCGTGTGTTGACCAAAGGCGTCAGAAAAGAGTGTAATAAGTAGCCATGGGCACAATGCACTTCCAAAAGATCATAGCCCACTTCCAAAGCAAGTTTTGCAGAGTGAGCGAACTGGTTTTGAATATCTGCAATCTCGGAAATCAAAAGTGCGCGTGGTGCTTTCCAAAGCCTTGTTCCATCTGGATCAAATGCATCACCTGTTGGAGCAATTGTCTCCCAGCCCTTCGGGTCATCCCCATCCAGATGACTACCACCTTCAAGTGCAGTTGCCGCGCTACCCTTGCGCCCTGAATGGGAAATTTGAATACCCATAACCGTGCCATAAGACTTTTGAAAATCAACAATAGGCTTAAGCGCATCAACATGCTTTTGCGCCCATAGGCCAGCACAGCCTTGAGAAATGCGCCCAGTTTGAGAAACAGCCGTACACTCCGTCATAATAAAGCCCAAACCACCAACGGCGCGAGAACCCAAATGAACCATATGCCAATCCGAAGCCACCCCATCATCAGAACTATACTGACACATGGGCGACATGCCGACACGGTTTTTGAAAGTAACATCCTTTATTTTCAAAGATGTAAAAAGGTGAGACATAGTATTAGGATTCCCATGGTAATTAGAATTATTTTCAAATCATACTAACGAAATTCAATACAGGTAGCATGTCAGAAAAACGCCATTCTTAAAACAATTCATCAAAAAACAATACTTGTTCATAAGATTATTGAATATGTAAAAAACCAATATGCTGACAACTTAAGAGTTGGATTTAGAAAATTATCTACGATTTCTTGTGCCCCACAACCACCGCAGCCAACAAATTTCAATGAAATATCAATAGTTTATCAGGAGCATATAAAAAAACCAGAGCCTTTCATATCGAAGGGATCACCTAAAAGCTGGCTTTACATAATGTTGTGTAATCAATGAAACCATCAATAGCCTAATCTTAGTATTAGGATACCACATTAAAATACCCGCGTCATTTCAGTAACGCGCGGGTACAGTCTTTATTTGCAAAATTACTTCTTCAAGCTTTCCGCAGTTACTTTATAGATTTCGCCTGCATCAGTAGCTACATAAAGTG
>CALDZF010000079.1 GCA_937944165.1 uncultured Rhizobiaceae group bacterium
T
The DNA here is from genome assembly GCA_937944165.1 of uncultured Rhizobiaceae group bacterium. Classification (GTDB taxonomy): domain Bacteria; phylum Pseudomonadota; class Alphaproteobacteria; order Rhizobiales; family Rhizobiaceae; genus JAALLB01. The sequence continues at coordinate 2 of CALDZF010000079.1, forward strand.
AAAAGTTTTACCTCAAGCTAAGATGGTTGCGGTTCCATATCGCCCGCATCAGGCTCACCACCTTTTTTAGGCTTTCCAGTAGACGGCACAGCAGAGCCACGTGAAGGCGGCTTACCTGCATCATCATCACGGTTGGGTGGATTACCTTTTAAAAGTTCAGCAATTTCATCACCTGAAAGCGTTTCGTACTCTAGCAGACCTTGCGAAAGTGCTTCCCAATCTTTCTTTTTCTTTTTTATAATTTTGGTTGCTTCTGCATATGCATCGTCAACAAGTCTGCGAACTTCGCTATCAATTATTTGAGCAGTTGCCTCAGAGGTAGTCCCCATTGAGCCGCCCATTCCAAGGAAATTTTGTTGGTTTTGATCACCACTATAGTTCACTTGACCAAGTTTATCAGAATAGCCCCATTCAGTGACCATTGCCTTGGCAAGTTTTGTTGCTTGCTGAATATCAGAAGAGGCACCGGAAGTAATATTATCCTTACCAAACTTAAGCTCTTCAGCAACACGACCACCCATCATGATTGCAAGACGTGAAACCATATACTTGTAACTCATGGAGTAGCGGTCACCTTCAGGCAATTGCATCACCATACCCAATGCACGACCACGCGGAATGATTGTTGCCTTGTGAACAGGATCAGATGCAGGAACATTTAACGCAACAATCGCATGCCCCGCTTCATGATAAGCAGTGTTGGTTTTTTCTTCTTCAGACATGGCAGTTGAACGGCGCTCTGCACCCATCATCACTTTGTCCTTGGCATCTTCAAATTCTGCCATGCTGACCATGCGACGGTTACGCCGTGCTGCAAGAAGTGCAGCTTCATTCACCAGGTTCATCAAATCTGCGCCTGAAAAACCGGGAGTACCACGCGCAAGAACTTTTAAATCAACATTATCTGTAAGCGGTACTTTACGTGCATGCACTTTGAGAATTTTTTCACGGCCTGTTACATCCGGATTTGGCACAACCACTTCACGGTCAAAACGACCAGGACGAAGAAGAGCTGGATCAAGCACATCTGGACGGTTGGTTGCAGCAATCAGGATAATACCTTCATTGGCTTCAAAGCCATCCATCTCAACCAAAAGTTGGTTTAAGGTTTGCTCACGTTCGTCGTTACCACCGCCATGGCCTGCACCACGATGGCGGCCCACTGCATCAATTTCATCAATAAAGATGATACAAGGTGCATTCTTCTTGGCTTGTTCAAACATATCGCGCACACGGCTTGCACCAACGCCTACAAACATTTCAACAAAATCAGAACCAGAGATTGTAAAGAAAGGTACATTTGCTTCACCTGCTACAGAACGTGCAAGCAATGTCTTACCAGTACCAGGAGGGCCAACAAGTAAAACGCCATGAGGGATTTTACCACCAAGACGCTGATATTTTGTCGGATCACGCAGGAAGTCTACAATCTCTTCTAAGTCTTCTTTTGCTTCATCAACACCAGCAACATCTTCAAAAGTTACACGGCCCTGCGTTTCAGTTAGCATTTTCGCTTTTGATTTACCAAAGCCCATAGCGCCTTTATTGGAACCCTGCATTTGACGCATGAAGAAAATCCACACACCCAGAATGATAAACATCGGCAACCAACTCAGAAAAACACCCAATACAGATGAACCCTCATTGGGCGGCGTTGCAGTAATCGAAACACCTCGCTCTTCAAGTTTGCTTACAAGATCAGGATCATCAGGTGCATAAGTTTCAAATCGGCTCTCACTATCAGAATAAGTACCCGTTATTTCTTTACCCGCAATTTTAACGTTCTTGACGTTGTTATTTTCAACCTCATCCAAAAACTTTGTATATGCAATTTTTGAAGATTGGCTTTGCTGTGCAGGGCTCTGGAACAAATTAAACAGCGCAATCAGCATAACGCCGATGATTGCCCACAATGCCAGATTTCTAAAATTCGAGTTCATGAAAACTTCCCGGAAGTGGTTGACCTTGAATACAATATACAAGGTTTTAGAATATATTGCTCTAAGATAGGTTCGCTAGGGTTAATTGCCAAGGTTTGAACCTAGAAAAATTTAACTTATTACATTTAGTTGATATCACATTATTGGATTGATCAATTCGTTTTATCGACAGGTCCTAAACTTTCCATACGTATTTTTAACGCGTTCACGAATTCCAACAATGCAAAATCATACTGCGGGCAAAAATACTCCAGCGAACGAACGCATAAAGAAAGCCGCAATTTTGCTGGCATTTCAAAGCCGTTAACGAAAGGAAGTATAATATCATCGCCGTCACCACATAAATAAGGCGTACTACCCAATACCGCTCTTGGCTTTATATTTAACTTGCCACCCTTAACCTGCTCAACCTCTTGCAGCTGTTCAAATGACATTGCACCGCAAAAATAAGAAGACGCACTATTATTATCGACTATAAAGCGACCATCCCAAAGAACACGATCGCCTGGCCCAATCATGATTGATGGTAAATTACGTTTTTCACGATAGAATTTAAAATTATTTTCTGATTTTTCTATAACACAACGCCCAAGTGTCATACGGCTTGTCGTTTCACTTTCAAAGAGTTTTGAAATACTGTG
>CALDZF010000080.1 GCA_937944165.1 uncultured Rhizobiaceae group bacterium
GCACCTCACTTTAAAACTTTTGTTAGAACGCAAATCAGCTGGCAAAGGACAGTGCGAGGTAAGTTTCAGGCCGAGACTTCACGTTTATCAGAACAAGAAGCATTAAAAAAACTGCGAGAGAGCGGTAATAAAAAACCCAAGCTTGATGAATTTACATTTAAACAGGTTGTATTTGTGGTGCCAAAGAACAAGCGTTCACCAGCCGCTCTTGCAAAGAGAAGAGCTGAAGCAAACGCTTTCAGGCAGACATTCAATGGATGCGGAGGGCTTTTGCAATCAGTAAAGCTACTCAAAGACGTTGCCATTTTGGACAGGCGTCACATAATGCAACCTGAGCTACCACAAAGATGGCAAGAACCCATCGTGCAAGCAGGCGTTGGCAATACAACCCCTGTACAAGAAACAGAAAAAGGCATCGAATTTATGGCTGTATGTAGTAGTCGCGTTGTTGATGATGACCGCGCAGCAAAAGTATCTCAGCAATCAACAGACTTCACTGGTTTCCAAGAACAAAGCACGAAGCTTTCCAAAGAATATTTAGACGAATTACGCTCCAACGCGACAATTGTTTATCAATAAATTTGATGAGCAAGCCAACACTTCCGCTTGCAGTTTCATTAGGCGATCCATCGGGTATAGGCCCCGATGTATTATTAAAAGCCTGGACACAAAGAGAGAAACACTCTTTACCAAATCTGTTTGTTGCAGGTGACGCTGAGTTTTTAAGAGATCGCGCCCAACTGCTAAAGCTTGATGTTCGCTTTAATGATTATAAAGCTGACGGTATTCAATCTGACAGTTTAGCAGTTTTGGATATTAATCATCCTTTAAGTGGAAAAACTGGAGTGCCAGAAAGCAAAGATGCACCTGCTACTATTAAATCAATTGATACTTGCGTAGAGCTTACCTTAAAAAATCAGGCAACAGCAATTGTTACCTGCCCAATTAACAAGCACGTTTTATATGAAGCAGGCTTTAAACAACCAGGTCATACTGAATATTTGGCAGAGCTTGGACAAAACCATACAGGTAAGCCAATCAAACCGGTTATGATGTTGGCGGGGCCTGAACTTCGCACAATACCTGTAACCATTCATATTCCATTACACGACGTACCCAATACACTGACAACGCAAATAATCATTCAAACTGCAACCATTGCGGCACATGATTTAAAATTAAGATTTGGCATTAATAAACCAAGATTAGCCATCTCAGGCCTTAATCCCCATGCAGGTGAAAATGGCAGTATGGGATATCAAGATGCAGAAATCATACTGCCAGCCATCAAAGCCTTAAAGTCTGCTGGCATTAACGCATGGGGCCCACTACCCGCTGACACTATGTTTCACAAGCAAGCACGTAAGACTTACGACGTTGCAATTTGCATGTATCACGATCAGGCTCTTATACCCGCAAAAACATTGGGCTTTGATGATGCAGTCAATGTTACATTGGGTCTGCCTTTCATTCGAACTTCACCAGATCACGGAACGGCATATGATATTGCTGGAACTGGCAAAGCTAATCCATCCAGTTTTATCGCTGCATTAAAAATGGCGTATGAAATGAGTATGCAATCTTGAGTGCAATAGATAATTTACCTCCCTTGCGAGAAGTCATTGAAGAACATGGCCTCGCAGCCAAAAAAGCGCTTGGGCAAAACTTTCTACTGGATCTGAATTTAACCTCACGCATCGCAAGAACGGCTGGCAACCTGCAGGGTTATGACGTTATTGAGGTAGGTCCAGGCCCTGGTGGTTTAACCAGAGCATTACTTGCCAATGGTGCAGAAAGGGTAATCGCTGTAGAGCGCGACCCTAGATGTTTGAACGCATTAGCACAAATAAGCGACTATTATCACGGCAAGCTTGAAGTAATTGAAGGCGATGCTTTGGAAATCAACTGGGAAAAACTTCTTAATCGCAAAGCCAAGGTTATCTCAAACCTTCCATATAATATCGGAACCCCTCTCCTGACAGGATGGCTGGGTACAAAAGACTGGCCTCCGTTTTTTGACAGCTTAACCTTGATGTTTCAAAAGGAAGTTGCTGAACGTATCTGTGCGCTACCTGAAGATAAACATTACGGACGACTGGGTGTTTTATGCGGTTGGCGAACCCATGCAACCAAAGCCTTTGATGTAAGTCGTGAAGCTTTCTCACCACCGCCAAAAGTTACCTCATCAATAGTGCACATTGAACCAAAAGCAGAACCATTGCCATGCTCAATCAAGGCACTGGAAACGATTACAAGAGCAGCCTTTGGACAAAGGCGCAAAATGCTTCGGGCAAGCTTGAAATCACTAGGTGGTGAAGCACTTTTAGAAAAAGCAATGATTACGCCGACAAAACGCGCAGAAGAAATTGACGTTGAAAGTTTTGTAAGACTGGCAAATGCGCTTTAAAGTTTAATCTTCATATCTTTATGCGCAATACCAGCATCCATATATTCATCACCATAAGCTTCAAACCCGAGTTTTTGATAAAATTCCAATGCATGTGTTTGCGAACCTAAGATTGCAGTTTTAGCTTTAGCTTGGTCTTTAATGGTCTTCAATACGCCATGCATTAGTTCAGCACCAAGCCCCTTACCTCGAGCTTGTTTTAAAATACAAACACGCTGGATTTTTGCTTTTTCACCTATATACTGAAATCGCGCAGCACCGATTGGCTCACCATCTAAACGCGCAAGAAGATGAACGCATTTACCATCTTCACCATCCACCTCTTCATGGACAGGAACTTCCTGTTCCTCAATGAAGACAATACGGCGAATTTCAAGGCAAGTTGCAATATCTTCTTTCGAGGTTACGACTCTAATATCAACCATTTACGAGCGCTTCTTCAAATTCAAATAGACCGGGACGACGATCACGGCGCAAACGCTCTGCTGTTAAAATTGATTGCACTTGATGAAATGCACGTTCCAAATCATCATTAACCACAACATAATCATACTCTTTCCAATGGGAAATTTCTTCAATCGCATTAGCAAGGCGTTTGGCAATGACATCATCAGCATCTTCTGCACGACGCACAAGGCGTGATTTTAATTCAGTCATAGAAGGTGGCAAAATAAAGATTGAAACAACATCAGTGCGTGCCGTATGCATTAATTGTTGCCCGCCTTGATAATCAATATCAAAGAGCATATCACGCCCCTCACCCATGGCCTTATCAACCGCATCACGTGGCGTACCATAATAATTGCCGTGAACAGGTGCCCACTCAAGAAGTGCATCGCCATCGCGTTTTCGTTCAAATTCACGCTCTGAAATAAAATGATAATGCGTACCATCAATTTCGCTACCCCGCTTCGCACGCGTTGTAACCGAAACAGACATTTCCAAGTTGCTATCTTGTGCAAGTAGGTTTCTTGCAATTGTAGACTTACCCGCACCAGAAGGCGAAGATAACACAAGCATTACACCGCGACGTTTAATAGTTTGCGCATCCATTTGTGAATCACTCCATATTCTGTATTTGTTCACGAAACTGGTCGATTATCAGCTTCATGTCCAGTCCTATGGATGTCACTTCGGCAGAATTGGATTTTGAACAGATTGTATTACATTCGCGGTTAAATTCTTGCGCTAGAAAATCAAGCCTCCGCCCTACAGGTCCCTCACTGGCAAGTAGCACTTGTGCTGCCTTAACATGAACAACCAGACGATCCAGCTCTTCCTGCAAGTCGGCTTTTGCAGCAAGAATAGCCGCTTCTTGATAAAGTCGCTCCGTATCAAAATCAGAGTGATTATCAATAAGCTTATCAACCTGCGCTTTTAATTGAGTTGCAATTGCTTCTGGCGCGCGCGCGGGGTTGGCTTCAATCGCTTTGTGAAGTTCGTCAATCTTGTTTACTTGGCGTTTTAAAACTTCAACAACGCCTGCACCTTCACTGCTACGCATTTCAACAAGTGCAATTGCTGCTTCATCCAAGCTCTCAAGAATAGCTGCATCCAGTTTGGCCTTGGCAGTTTCATCAACTAGCGCTTCACCCATTTCAACAACACCGCGCATAGACATAAGCTCTGCCGCATTGGGAAGCTCCCCCCCAACCTCTAACTGCAATTCTTTTGCAGCATCGAGAAGTGCATTCACAGCATCTTTATTAATATAAGGAAGGGTAGAATTGGCTGACTTTGTTATCGACAGGCTAATTTGAATATTGCCACGTTTAAAATGCTGGGTAAGCTGATTACGTGCAGCAATTTCCACCGCTTCATAGCCATGCGGCACACGCATTCGCAAATCAAGACCTTTGCCATTGACACAGCGCAACTCCCAACTCCAAGTAGTATCTTCATACTGCCCCTGGCTACGAGCAAACCCTGTCATGCTTTGTAAACTCATAATCCCACCTTAGATAGCCCCAAACTACGTAAATAGAATACAGTTTTTACTGTTCTTGTTCTTGTTCTTGTTGCTCTTTGGCCTCTTTAAGCTGTTTTTCAATTTGGCGCCAACGGGCAACATTTTGATTATGCTCATCAAGCGTTTTAGCAAACACGTGACCACCTGTACCATTCGCAACAAAGAACAAATCTTCAGTGCGTGATGGATTGGCAACCGCCTCTAATGCAGCTCTGCCCGGATTGGCGATCGGGCCTGGTGGAAGTGCCGGAATCGTATAAGTGTTATAAGGCGTTGGCTTTTCAATATCAGATTTGTAAATAGGACGATCTCTTGGCTTTCCCTTTCCACCAAAGATACCATAAATAATGGTCGGATCAGATTGAAGCTTCATGCCTCTATTCAAGCGATTTATAAATACAGAAGCAACATGAGGACGCTCATCAGCCTTTCCTGTTTCTTTTTCAACGATAGAGGCCAATGTGACCATTTCTTCTGGTGTTGAAATTGGCAAATCCGGAACACGTTTAGCCCATACACGCGCTAGAAAACTTGCTTGCGCAACTTTCATACGTTCTATGACTTCAGTACGTGTAGTCCCACGTTGGAAAGGATAAGTATCAGGCATTAATGAGCCTTCAGACGGAATTACATCTGGAAGAGGCCCTTCAAGGGTTTCATTGGCTGCAACACGTTGTAAAATTTGATAAACCGTTAGGCCTTCAGGAATAGTGACTTTGTGTAAAATACCTTTACCAGAACGAATAGTCTCCATCACATCATACATGCTCATTTGTGGCTTGAAGAGATATTCACCTGCTTTCATTGTACTTTGGGCTCTATGCGCCTTCACACCTTGTTTGAAAATCAATTCACTATCAATAACACCGTTGGAAAGCAGTTGAGACGCAATCTGGTTTAACGAAGTGCCTTGTTTAATTACAACTGATTGAGGTGTATCCAATGGACCAGCACGTTCAAACTGGCCTTTGCCATAGAGCAAGACTAGCCCAACAACAATAACTGCCAGAACAAGACAACTCATCATAAAATTCATAAAAACAATAAAATTACCATTAGCAGATTTACTGCGTTTTGGCGGAGGGGGAACTTCTTTTGCCTGTAGAGCCTTTATAGGTGATTGCGCCTCTATATGATCGCCATTTCCAGAAGAATGGCGGTTAGCAAAGCTTTCTTTAAACTCATTGGAAGTATCACTCAATTAAGTATCCCCATTTCAATCAAATTAATAAATCCTGAGCCTAGTCTTACATTACGAACGAATATGGCATTTTTACGCATAAATAGAAATACGAAATAAGGCATTATATACGGCAAAAAGATTAGGCTTATATTTTTTTCAAAATTAACGATGCATTGGTTCCGCCAAATCCAAATGAATTTGAAAGTGCTACATTAATCTCACGTTTTCTTGCTTGCCTGGGTACCAAATCAATCTTGGTTTCACGCTCAGGATTATCAAGATTGAGGGTTGGTGGTGCAATTTGATCGCGTATGGCAAGCGTAGAAAAGATTGCTTCAACTGCGCCAGCGGCACCTAACAAATGGCCAATCGCAGATTTAGTCGAAGACATTGAGACTTTGGATGCTGCCTCTCCCATTAAACGCTCAGCAGCACCAAGTTCAATTGTATCAGCCATTGTTGATGTGCCATGGGCATTAATATAATCAATTTCACTTGCATCCATATTCGCATTGCGAAGAGCAGACGTCATACAACGGAAAGCACCATCGCCATCTTCTGATGGCGCTGTTATATGAAATGCGTCGCCTGAAAGACCATATCCAACCACTTCTGCATAAATCTTTGCGCCACGCGCCTTGGCATGTTCGTATTCTTCCAAAACAACTGTGCCAGCGCCCTCACCCATAACAAAACCGTCCCGGTCTTTATCATATGGACGTGAAGCACTTTGCGGGTCTTCATTATAACTTGTTGAAAGCGCCTTACAGGCTGCAAAGCCTGCCATTGCAATACGGCATACAGGTGATTCTGCGCCACCAGCAACCATAACATCTGCATCCCCAAACATAATCAAGCGTGAGGCATCCCCAATAGCATGTGCGCCAGTAGAACAAGCAGTAACAACGGAATGGTTTGGCCCTTTAAGATTATGCTTTATGGATACATGGCCTGAAACCAGATTTATCAAACGACCTGGTATAAAAAACGGACTGACACGGCGCGGCCCACGTTCTGCCAATAATAGAGAAGTTTGCTCAATACCTTGCAGACCGCCAATACCTGAACCTAAAAGAACACCAGTTCTAAAGCAGTCTTCATCTTTTGTTGGATGCCAATCAGCATCAGCAAGTGCCATATCAGAAGCCGCAACACCGTATATTATGAAAGGGTCAACCTTGCGTTGTTCTTTGGGCTCCATCCAGTCATTTGGATTAAATGTTCCATCAGAACCATCTCCAAACGGTATTTGACAAGCGATTTGTGCCGCAACATCATCAACTTCAAAGTTTTCAATACGCTGAGCGGCATTATCACCAGCTAAAATACGTTTCCAGGTTTCTTCAACTCCACAACCAAGTGGAGTTACCATACCAATACCAGTGATTACGACACGTCTCATTTGGATTCGCCCTCTTTCATTATGTAAATTTACATCGCTTGCGTGTTTGAAGATAGATACCTAAAAGTTATCAACAGCATCACTTACTTAGACGTAAACGCATTTTTACATACCCCAAATACAAGAAAGGCGGCCTAAAAGACCGCCTAACATAATCTCGTTCGACAACTGATTAAGCTTTTGCTTTTTCTACGAATTTAATAGCATCACCAACAGTTTGAATGGTTTCAGCAGCATCATCAGGAATTTCAACGTCAAATTCTTCTTCAAAAGCCATAACAAGCTCTACGTTATCCAAAGAATCCGCACCAAGATCGTCAATGAAGCTTGCCGCCTCAGTCACTTTTTCTGCATCAACGTCAAGATGCTCAACTACGATTTTTTTGATGCTTTCTGCGATATCACTCATGTATCAGTCCTCGACTGTTGGTTGGTTCCAAACGTGGAACATTCTGGGTTGTTAGATGCTATGTCTTGAATCAAATTACAAGACCTTATCTTAGATTTCTTGCGGTCGATTAACACAGTTTTTTCCAAACTGCTAGGGTTAGTAAGCATAAAAATTAACTTTACTTAACACCAATTATACCATCGCCATTCCGCCGTTTACGTGCAGAGTCTGGCCTGTCACATAACCACCTTCCTGACTTGCAAGATAAAGTGCAGCGGCAGCAATATCATCGCCCTCGCCCATCTTTTTCATCGGGATAGCGCCCATGATGGCTTCTTTTTGTTTATCATTGAGTTTTTCCGTCATAGCAGAAGAAATAAATCCTGGTGCGATACAGTTTACAGTGACATTTCTTGAAGCAATTTCCTGCGCCAATGATTTGGTAAAGCCAATCATGCCAGCTTTGGAAGCGCAGTAATTTGCCTGCCCTGGATTACCTGTAACGCCTACAATAGAAGTAATATTGATAATGCGCCCTCCCTTGCGACGCATCATCGGATAGGCAATTTCTTTGGTAAGACGAAATACAGCTGTCAGATTAACCCGCATTACATCGTCCCAATCTTCATTCGACATACGTGCAAAAAGACCATCGCGAGTAATACCCGCATTGTTGACCAGAATATCAACGCCTTCGAGTTTTTCTTCTGCTGCCTTGCCCAATGCAGACGCTTCATCCAAATCAGACAAATTAGCAGGAAGTACAACAGTACGATCGCCAAGTTCACTTGCGAGCGCATTTAATTTTTCTTCTCGTGTACCGTGAAGCCCAACCGTTGCACCCTGCGCATGAAGCATTCTGACTATGGATTCGCCAATCCCACCAGAAGCGCCTGTTACAAGCGCTTTTTTGCCTGTTAAATCAAACATTCGTATTCTCCTAAACTATGCAGAATGCGCTTCAAGCGCTTTTTCAATATCATCCGGATTACCGACCGCTACACTTGAAAGTTCACGATTGATGCGTCTGGCCAGGCCACTTAAAACTTTGCCAGAACCAACTTCCATCAAGCTTGTCACACCATTAGCGCCCAACCATTCAATCGTCTCACGCCAGCGCACTTGACCCGTTACCTGCTCTACAAGTCGTGTTCTAATTTCATCAGGGTCAGAGATCGGTGCTGCAAGCACATTTGCCACAAGCGGCACACAAGGCGCATTCATTTTAACATCAGCCAAAGCTTGCGCCATGACGTCTGCAGCAGGTGCCATAAGGGCTGAGTGGAAAGGTGCTGATACAGGCAACAATAACGCACGCTTGGCGCCCTTTTCACTTGCAAGGCCTGCAGCTTTTTCAACAGCGGCCTTGGAGCCTGAAATTACCAATTGCCCACCACCATTATCATTGGCTATTTGGCAAGAACCATCACCTGAAACATCAGCACA
>CALDZF010000081.1 GCA_937944165.1 uncultured Rhizobiaceae group bacterium
CCATTGTTGGCGAAAGAGCCGGCATTAAAATTTCTATAGCCATGATTTACGCCTCCAACAAAATATCTGTATAAAGTTCACTCGCATCAGGTAATGGAGCAGATTGTGCAAATTCAGCTGATTTACCAACGATTTCGCGAATTTTCTTATCAGTGGCTTTCAAATCATCTTCAGAAGCCATTTTTTCTTTCAAAATACGCTGTTTCACCTGTTCAATAGGATCTTGTTCCGCACGCATTTTTTGTACTTCGTCTTTTGTGCGGTATTTTGCCGGGTCAGACATGGAATGCCCACGATAACGATAAGTTTCCATCTCCAATATGAATGGTCCCTTGCCTGCACGTGTCCATTTTACCGCGTGATCACCTGCCGCCTTTACCGCACGCACATCCATACCATCAACGCTCATGCCTGGAATTTTGAACGAGGCACCGCGTTGTGAAAAATCTGTAAGTGCAGATGAGCGATCAACGGCTGTACCCATGGCATAGCGGTTGTTTTCAATGATATATATAACCGGCAAGTCCCATAGAGAAGCCATGTTGAAACTTTCGTAGACTTGCCCCTGATTTGATGCGCCATCACCAAAATAAGCAAGCGAAACATTATCATTCCCGCGATATTTATTAGCGAATGCCAGACCTGTACCCAGAGACACTTGAGCGCCCACAATACCATGCCCGCCATAGAAATTCTTTTCTTTTGAGAACATATGCATTGAACCGCCCTTACCTTTTGAGTAGCCACTGCTACGTCCGGTAAGTTCTGCCATCACGCCGTCCGGGTTCATTCCGCATGCAAGCATGTGACCATGATCACGGTAACCAGTAATGACCTGATCGCCTTCTTTAATCGCCATTTGCATACCAGTCACGACGGCTTCCTGCCCGATGTAGAGGTGACAAAAACCACCAATATGACCCATGCCATAGAGTTGACCCGCTTTTTCTTCAAAGCGACGAATTAAAAGCATATCATAATAGGCTTTGAGTTCTTCATCTTTTTTGAAATTTGCCGGCTTTGGGGCTTTTTGAACTGTAGATTTTGGTTTTGTAGAAGTGGTGGGCTTGGACGCCATGAAAACTCTCCAATCTTTTTAGACATAATGCCTAAGTGTGGAGAAAACACAATCTTTTTTTTGCTTTAATTTGAAATATATAAATTATTGATTATAAATACTTATTTATAGATTAACTGAAATAAAGTTAATTAAAAAATATTACTTTTCAACTCGCATAATTACAATTTCATCATCTTGAATAAGGTTTAATTGATATCGCGCCTGTTCATCCAGCATATCGTATTCGATGGATCCATCCATCAATAATTTTACGCGTGATTTCAATATTCCACTTTCCTCTTGAAGGTCAGCAAGTTTGGACTTTAATTCAGCAGCATAAATTGTGAGTTTTTGGTGAGAATTCAAACCGTATTTGCCAATCGTCGCATGATACGCAAAATACCCTGAAAGAGTAATGCAGATTACAGGCAAAATAAGCCTATGCAGATTGGAATTTCTTTTTTGACGCGTGGACACAGGTTGAAACTTTACTCAATACAATACTCAACTTAGTAAAGATTATAACGTCAATATTAACATAGTGTTTACGTTGTCCAATCTCTCAGACAACGTAATATTGATATATTATTTCAAAATTGAGCGGCCAGCATATTGTGCAGCAGAACCCAGCTCTTCTTCTATACGCAGAAGCTGGTTATATTTTGCCAAACGGTCAGAACGTGCAAGAGAGCCTGTTTTAATCTGACCACAATTTGTTGCAACTGCCAAATCAGCAATCGTTGCATCTTCTGTTTCTCCCGAACGGTGAGACATAACAGCTGTGTAAGAAGCTTTATGAGCCATTTCAACGGCTTCCAGTGTCTCTGTGAGCGTACCAATCTGATTAACTTTAACTAGAATAGAATTTGCAACGCCCATACGAATACCATCTGCAAGACGGGGAGAATTAGTTACGAACAGATCATCACCAACAAGCTGACATTTCTCTCCAGACTTTTGTGTATGAGACTTCCAACCATCCCAGTCATCTTCTGCCATACCGTCTTCGATGGAAATAATCGGATATTTATTTACCAGTTCGTCGAGATATGCAGCCATTGCTTCTGGTTCAAGGCTACGCCCCTCACCTGCAAGCACGTATTTTCCATCCTTGAAGAATTCAGTAGAGGCACAATCAAGCGCCAGATACATGTCCTCACCTGGCTTAAAGCCAGCCTTCTCGATTGACTTCATAATGAAGTCAAGCGCATCTGGCGCAGTGCCTATGTTCGGCGCGAAGCCCCCTTCATCACCAACGTTTGTATTATGACCTTGGGATTGAAGTTCTTTCTTTAATGTATGAAATACTTCCGCACCCATGCGCACGGCATCGCTCATGTTTTCAGCGCCTACAGGCATAATCATAAATTCCTGAAAGTCGATAGGATTATCCGCATGCTCGCCACCATTGATGATATTCATCATTGGAACTGGCAAAATTGATGCATTAGGTCCACCAACATATCGGTATAACGGCAATCCAGAAGCATCTGCAGAAGCTTTTGCAATGGCCATTGAAACGCCCAGAATAGCATTTGCACCTAGCTTTTCTTTATTTGCGGTGCCATCCAGAGCAATCATCGCATGATCTAGCACACGCTGGTCTTCTGCATCCATGCCGCCAATTGCGTCCATAATATCCGTATTGACTGCCGCAACGGCTTTAAGAACACCTTTACCCAAATAACGCGCACCACCATCACGCAATTCAACAGCTTCATGAGCACCTGTTGAAGCACCGGATGGCACAGCAGCACGGCCAAAAGAACCATCTTCCAATAAAACATCTACTTCAACTGTAGGATTGCCTCTGGAATCAAGAATTTCACGCGCATTAATGTCGATAATAGCAGTCATGGGAGTTTGTCCTTGGAAAAAGTATAATGAGAGATTATTTGCTCTTGATACTCCCAGAGGGATTTACGTTCAAGATGATAGAGTAATTATTTGCAGTATATATCTTGGCAATAAAAAAACCCGCCATGAATTCTTGGCGAGTCAATTTGTTTTAGCGTTAAAAGAAATTATGCGCTGGTCGGCACAAAGACATAATTATTGCCGTCTTTTTTGATTTTACCAGAATTAGGGAAACCAAAGTGGTAGCCAGCAACCGTCATATCGTCTGCTACAAGCCTTTTTACCATTTCTTTACGAGCTTTGGTTGCAAGGTCTTTATCTGAGTCAAATACCAACTGCCAATCAAGATTAGCAAGAAATAGCGCTGGAAGATTGATCATATCACCAATCAACATAGCTTCATCATTGCCTGAGGATAGATGAAACGCTGTATGACCTGGTGTATGGCCGAAGGTATCAACAGAATGAATGCCAGGTGCAACTTCTTGACCGCCTTTATACTGGCTAACATTATCCCATTTCACAAATGTATCTTGAACTCTCTTGGCTAATCCTTTTCTGCGCTCAGGTAATTTTTCAATCGTGTCAGAGGCTGTCCAGAACTTGAATTCGGTTTCACCAACCATGATCTCAGTATTTGGAAAAACCTGTGCGTTCGTATCTTTGGCCATAAGACCGAAAATGTGATCTGGATGGAAATGTGAAACCAATATCGTATCAATATCACCAGGCTTGATGCCTGCATTAGCCATGCCTTTTGAACCAAGCCCGGATGTTGGGGCAAGCTGAGCACCTGTACCCGCATCAATCATGACAGTTTTGCCGCCAGTTTTGACAATTGTAAAGGCAAATTCAATCGGAATATTTTCATCATTAATACCACCTTTTCTCAAGGCAGCTTTAGTATCTTCAACTGTGGCTCCAACGATAAAGCCTTCATCGTGAGGTTTATTCCAAACACCGTCATAAATTGAAATAACTTCAATATCAGAACCAACTTTATAGCTATAAAAGCCCTTTTCACGCACGCTTGCTGCCATTGCGGATGGCAGAAATGACAATGAACCTGTTAAACCCAGAGCTGAAACACCTGCTGCTGAGGCAATTAATTCTCTTCTGTTTATAGACATAATGATAGCCTTTCATATTTTGTTTATTAATTTAAAAATTAATTTCTAATAATATGAAGTTACAATATGTAGATTGTAATATGTATCACATCTTGGTGAAACAGGTTTAATAGATCCGCTGAATTACATTGGAGTTTTCACCTACCAACTGCTGTCCAGAATACCATACATCTTTGCCAATCCATTGTTGTTTCAACCTTTTGAGCCACTCCTGGTTCATCTCGGAACTTACAAAGTATTTCTCAACAAATCTCTGCCCCGCAATAAGCCGATCTTCATTTGTGCTTACTTTATCGCCAGTAATAAAATCATAGGCTGTTGGTTGATGAAACATCCAAAGTGAGTCACTTGCTGCAACTCTTCTTTCACCCCTTAGATAAATTGGTACGCACATCGAAAGACAAAAAGCACCACTTTCTACGTTGGTTTCTATTAAATGCGTCTTTTTCATCTGCTCAATCAGTTCAATAACCAAACGACCTTCACGCAAGGCGCCACCACGCGAATTTAACTTAATTACGAATTTATCGGTTTTATCAGACCACACATTGAACGCCTCTTCAAAACGCTTTGCCATAGGGATGTCGATATCTGTCTGCCAAGTTAAAACAACCGCATCCTCCTGCTTACTAACTTGCAGCCTTCCTTCATTTTTAAAAGTTTCTTCATAGTTCTGCCAATAGAGAAAAACTGCGACGGTGGATAAAACAATGAGCGCGATCTGATTGGCTTTAAGCGGCATCAAACCTTGCTCGATTTTCTGTCATCCATGCTTCTTGCTCTTCCTTGGATTTATCCTTGTTTGACTGCATAACCTCTGCATGCTCTGCCATATAATGCGGCATCACCAGCTGCATCCATTCTTCAAATGTATCTGCTGCAAAGGCTTCATCACATAAGTCGCATGATAATAGTTTCATTGGACTATCCTTTGTGATGGAAGAAAATTTTGTGCATCAGCTTCCAGCCATCGTTGGTTTTAATAAAAGAAAGCTGATCCGAGAATTTCTTGCCACCCCAGTTATCCAGTTCAACACGCATAGTTGCCGTTGTATGACTGATATCCAGAGCGTGGATTTCATGCGTTACATCAGGAGATGAATTGCGGCCATCAATGCGGTCAAAGAGTTCCTGAATGTGTCCGCCAGTGATAACGCCATCCTCTGCCCAATACATGGTCGCATCTTTATGCGTGATCGGCTTCATGATTTCAGACTTGGCCTGACGCCCGCTCTCCAGATAAAGTTCCAAAGCTTCGAGAATTTGTTCTTTATCTGTCATGATCATAATCCTTTGATTGGCGTCATTTCTTTTACTGCATCATCAATCGTCTTAACCTGAGACAAAAATGCTTCGAGAAGATACAGTGGTAACGCACTCGGCCCGTCGCATTTTGCTTCGTTAGGATTTGGATGCGCCTCAAGGAAAAGGCCAGCAAGCCCTATTGCCATGCCGGAACGTGCCAGTTCGGCAACTTGTGCGCGTCTGCCGCCTGATGCAGCAGAACCTGCGTCTCGCATTTGAAGCGCATGGGTTACATCAAA
>CALDZF010000082.1 GCA_937944165.1 uncultured Rhizobiaceae group bacterium
TCCAATGGATCAGGTCTTACAAATTTTTCTATTCTGTCACGCGACAATTCCCAGTGTTGCATTGTTAAACTGACAATTGTTGAGGGCGATTTATCTTCGATTGCTTCAATCATTGCATCATGTTGGTCACATGCTTGCCACACCAAAAGACGTTCCCTGGAATTAATTGGCTTATAAAACATTTGGCTCATGCGTGTATGATCTATC
The DNA here is from genome assembly GCA_937944165.1 of uncultured Rhizobiaceae group bacterium. GTDB lineage: Bacteria > Pseudomonadota > Alphaproteobacteria > Rhizobiales > Rhizobiaceae > JAALLB01. The sequence goes on from CALDZF010000082.1 coordinate 208, forward strand.
AATAATCTGTTGAGACTTGGCGATAAATATGGATTGCCCGCCATCTCACCAATAATACGATGGAAGCGATGATTATGCATGGCCATTTCCTGACCTTCACTTTCTTCACTTGCGCGTCTAAATAAAACTTGTGAGCTTTTTAAATCTTCTATTTGCTTACTGGTAGCATTTTCAGCAGCTAGCCTACCAACTGCGGCATAAATCATTGGTGCTGATTGGAAAAAATTTCGCATACTGCTCAAGTCCATCGAAGAGACTTTCGTAGCACGGTTTTCATCTTGCGTAAGATACCCATCACCTGCGAGTTTTTGAAAAACCTCACGTAATGGTGTTCTTGAAAGGCCATATTCTTGCGAAATGAACGTCTCGTCCAAAATTGAACCAGGCGCAATATCAAGCGTTAAAATACGATGTACCAACGCTTCGTGGCAGGTATGTTTTTTGTTCACAATCATATTATTTCCTTAACCAATAAAATAATACATATTGTATACAATATCAATATAGAATTTTATTTATCCAATTGGTCTTAAAATTGCATTGATAATATGTAATTGACGAATAAACCCACTTAAGGCAGTAATGGCTTAAATTAACAAAGAATGAGAATTGTTTTGAGTGTAGAAAGTGAGCTTTGTAAAAACGAGATTACTGATCAAAAGTCAGGTTCATTTCATTCTGCGCCAAGTTGGCAGACTATGGCAAAGTTATTCCTGGATAAGTGCATTGCTGTAAGCGCTTTAATTATTTTATCGCCGCTTTTAATCATTGTATGCCTCTTAATAAGATTGGACAGCAAAGGTGCAATTATTTTTCGTCAAAAGCGTAACGGATTACATAATAGGGAATTTTTTATCTGGAAATTTAGAACCATGCGCGTAATGGAAAGTGGCCATAATGCAAAACAGGCACAAAAAAACGACAGCCGTATTACGCGCGTGGGAAATTTTTTACGCAAAACCAGTATTGATGAATTACCGCAACTCATCAATATATTAATCGGCGATATGTCGATTGTAGGGCCAAGACCTCACCCTGTTGCTTTAAATAAAAAATTTACTCGTTTAATTGACGACTATAATAAGCGCACTTTAGTCCGACCCGGCTTAACAGGGTTAGCTCAGATTAACGGATACCGCGGCCCTACAAATACGGTTGAGCAAATGCAAAAACGTATTGATTCAGATCTCGAATATACGAAAAAATGGTCGATATGGCTGGATTTAAAAATTATTATTTTAACGCCCTACTATGGGCTATTCAACAAGAATGCTTTTTAGAAAAATACTAATCGTAGTAATGCACCTAATATTGCAACAAGTGCTAATATCTTCAAAAGATTCCAGTGGTATTTAAACGCTAAAAATGCGCTCAACACAAATAATGCAAGTGCTAGAACCTCAATCGAAGCCAAGCTTGGCAGCCAAAATGTTAGAATACCAAAATTCGTTTGTTCTACATCAGCAAACAGGACATGTAATGCGAACCAGATTGAAAGATTTAAAATCACACCAACAACTGCTGCAGTAATTGCGGTTAGCGCGCCTTTTAATCTTGGCTGATTGGAAATCCACTCAATATATGGTGCCCCTGCAAATATCCATAAAAAACACGGAACAAAAGTCACCCATAGGGCTGTAATTGCCGCCAAGATACCAAGCCATATTCCGCCTTCTTTAAAACCCGAAAGGAAACCCACAAATTGCGTTACTAAAATAAGCGGACCTGGAGTTGTTTCTGCCAATCCAAGTGCATCAATCATTTCAATTGCTGTAAGCCAGTTAAACTGCGTCACAACATCTTGAGCCATATAAGCTAGCACCGCATAAGCGCCACCAAATGTTACAACCGCCAATGTAGAAAAGAACCGACCTATATCCGTCAATATTAATGGCGCACCCAATAGGCTTAACATCCAAAGTGGAAGCAACCAGATTACTAGCCAAATAAAAACTGTTTTTAATGTTTGTGTAATGGAAATTGAATGAGTGGGGGCTACCACACACTCTTTGCTTTTTTGGGAAGTAAAGAAGCCATAAATTGCAGCGCTTAAAATTATCATCGGATAAGGCACAGACAAAAAGAACAAGCCAATAAATGCCAGTGCCGCAATTACCCAATGTACGTTTTGATGTAATGCCCTTTTGGAAACCTTAATCAAAGCTTCCATTACGATTACCAATACAGCAGCTTTTATCCCATAAAAAAGTGCAGATACTAAAGCAACATTGCCATAGAGAGCGTAAATACAGGCAAGAAGCATTATGATAAAGGCGCCCGGTAATACGAATAATAAACCGGCAATCAACCCACCTATAACCCCATGCAAACGCCATCCAGCATATGTCGCAAGCTGCATTGCCTCTGGCCCAGGCAGCAACATACAAAAGCTAAGGGCGTTTAAAAACTGCTTTTCACAAAGCCACTTGTTCTCATCAACAATTTCACGATGCATCAGCGAAATTTGCGCCGCAGGCCCGCCAAAAGAAAGCACACCAATTTTCCACCAAATCCTGGTTGCTTGAGATAGTGATGGCGTACATAAGTTAGAGTCGCTGGACATTTAAAACTTACTTTATAATGTATTGCTCATATTTCAGATAAGCAACAAATTCATAGCAAGCAAAGAACTAGCTTGGAATATGTCAAAAAACTACTCTGCAGCTGCCAACATTTGTGGGCGCGCAATCAACAGATCATCGAAATAGGTAATTGTTTTAGATAGACCAGTTTCTAAGTCCACCCTAGGTTCCCAATATAAAAGCTCTTGTGCTTTTGTAATATCAGGACATCTTTGCAAAGGATCATCACTAGGTAAATTCAAATACTCCACTTTTGATCTTGAGCCTGTTAAGCTAACTATAATATCAGCAAGCTGCTTTACGGTGATCTCATGCGGGTTGCCAACATTAATAGGCTCAGCACCTGCATAAGGATGGTCCATAAACGAGACCATACCGTTGAGCAGATCATCAACATAACAAAAACTTCTTGTTTGTGACCCATCACCATAAATCGTTATTGGCTCATTGCGTAACGCTTGCAAAATGAAGTTTGAGACAACCCGCCCATCATTTGGATGCATGTTGGGACCATATGTATTGAAAATGCGCATTACACGCGTATCAATTTCATGCTGACGGCGGTAATCAAAGAATAATGTTTCAGCACACCGCTTGCCTTCATCATAGCAAGAGCGAATACCAATTGGGTTCACATTCCCCCAATAACCTTCTTGTTGCGGCGATACTTGAGGGTCCCCATAAACTTCACTTGTAGAAGCTTGAAGAATTTTTGACCCAGTGCGTTTTGCAAGACCCAGCATATTAATTGCACCATGAACAGATGTCTTAAGCGTCTGAACGGGGTCATGTTGATAATGAATTGGGGAAGCAGGACAAGCCAGATTGTAAATCTCATCCACTTCAACATAAAGCGGCATTGTTACGTCATGACGTTTAAATTCAAATCGTGGATGGTTTTGTAAATCAGCAATATTAAACCGCGACCCGGAATAGAGGTTATCGACACCTAACACTTCAATGTTTGAATTTGCATTAAGCAAGCGCCTACACAGATGCGAGCCCAGAAATCCAGCTGCCCCTGTTACCAATATTGTTTTATCAGATGGGTATTTAAACTCGTCTATCACCTACTTTATTCCTAACTTTTGAATTAACTCTCAGTTGGGTCAAAAAGAGATTATCTTACCTAGCGTTACTTGACTACAATTATGGCAGAAATAAAGCTTCATGGGTTTAGTGAAAACTACTTGTTAATTAAGTAGTAACCATATTATCCTTTATAAATTCATACACTTAAGATAGGAAATTAATACTTAAAAAGCACAACTTATCCACAGCTTGCTCATCAATAACGCATGCGCATCAGTGATATTTAGCTTAGCGTGGACAAAATTTTGCAACAAAAACTGAAGCGAGAGCATGCGTACCGATACTTCCAGTATGAAATATAAAGGCTCTCTATCGATATTCTTCAGCGCAAGCGTATGGGGATTATTTTGGATTCCATTACGCTACTTTGATGAATCTGGCGTTTATTCTCTTTGGGCAGTTGCGGCAATTAATTTTGCTGCATCGTTGATTGCTATTCCGTTTGCATTTTGGTTTGCAGAGTTAAAGAAAGGCGATATTAAATGGCTGTTTATAATGGGCCTTGGTATGGGTGCTGCAAATATCTTCTATTTCGCGGGCATAATTTTATCTGATGTTGTGCGCGTAATCTTCCTGTTCTATCTCTTGCCTATATGGGCAACTCTATTCGCTAAAGTTTTATTTAACGTTCCAATTGGTAACAAACGCATGTTTGCGCTTGTAATAGCGGTGATTGGAATTTGGCTTTTGCTTGGCGCTGGTAGTTGGCCTATCCCACAAAACATTGGAGATGTATTTGGTATATTGGCAGGTATGTTTTGGGCGCTGGGATTAACGCTTATGCGCGGCAGATCAGAAATGGATGCATTTGCAGTCAGCGCATCTGCTTTAATCTTTGCTTTCGTCATGGCAATAATCTTAGGCTCATTGATACATTTGATAGCCCCAGACATCCAGCGCGCAGCACCTGACCTGCAGACGGTTTATGCAATTATATTACCGGTTTTAGCCTTTGGTGTTTTGGTTCTTTGGCCTACAATGTTAGGGCAATTATGGGGCGCAAAATTTGTTGCTGCGACTACCGCTGCCCTATTAACAATGTCTGAGATTCTATTGGCAACCGTTTCCACCGCACTGCTTGGCGCTTCAAATTTACCGTTAATTTCATGGATTGGTGCGGGTTTTATACTTCTTGCTGTTTTAACTGACTTGTTCGCTGGCCAAGAAAACGAAGAGACCACTTCATAATGCTGGAAGTGCTGGGCCTCATACTGCCCCTATTCGGACTTATCTTATTAGGATTTATTGGTGCAAAATTTACCAAACAACCTATAGAAGCTCTAGGGTGGCTTAATACCTTTATTATCTATTTTGCCTTGCCTGCATTATTTTTCAAACTCCTTTCCAAAACACCGATTGAACAATTAGCCAGTTGGAGTTTTATCTTTGCCAATATCGGCATTACCTTTGCAATTTTTACTTTTACTTTTGTAATCGGTATCATAAACGCCAAGGGAAACATCGGCGAAGCCACCATACAAGGCTTGGCAGGTGCTTATGGCAATATTGGTTATATGGGACCAGCAATAGCGATTTTGGCCTTGGGTGAAAAAGCCGCGATTCCAGTTGCCATTATATTCTGTTTTGAAAATGTCATGCACTTTGCAATAGCACCTGCGATGATGGCGATATCCGGTTTAAAAAAGCAAAATATATTTCAATTGATTGTTGAAATTCTGAAAAAGATATTTTTTCACCCTTTTATCATCGCTACTGGCGTTGGGGTTTTAGCCGCTTCCATAAGCTTTACACCACCTATACCTATCGAAAGACTGATTGATTATCTTGCGCAAGCGGCCGCACCTTGTGCCTTGTTTGCCATGGGCGTTACACTTGCGCTTCGCCCACTTAATCGCATGCCATGGTCATTAAGTTATATCGTCCCGATTAAACTCATTGTTCATCCGCTATTGATGTATGTGGGTTTAAGCTACGCTGGTAACTTTGATAGCAAATGGATGTTTGCAGCCATATTATTGGCGTCCCTTCCAACGGCTACAAATGTTTTTGTTATCGCCCAACAATATAACGTCTGGGTAGAACGCGCATCTGCCAGTGTCTTGGTTACAACTTCTGTTTCTGTTGTAACGGTTTCACTTTTGCTATTCGGCATTACGACGGGTGCCATTCCTGCTGACTTGTATCCATAAAGCTGATTGATTCACCAAATTTATAATATACCCTATACAAACAGGCCATGAACAAGTAGGGAACCAACAGAACATGCGATAAGGCATGTTAATTGCAGTTGTTATGTGCTCGAAGGGTGAGCTGGTAAAACAACCGCCCTCTATCGGAAGAGACATAATGACTGAATTTGAAGGCGTCAGCCTTGCGTTAAACAACGCATTAAAAAAACGTGAATACACTGAATTAACCCCCGTTCAAAAATCAATGCTTGATCTTGAGCTGCGCGATAAAGACTTGCTGGTTTCTGCACAAACGGGTTCTGGCAAAACAGTAGCTTTCGGCATTGCTATTGCACCGACATTACTTGGTGAAGAAAACAAGTTTCAAAAGGCTGATGCGCCGCTTGCGCTCGTCGTTGCCCCCACGCGCGAACTTGCTCTTCAGGTAAAACGCGAACTTGATTGGCTATACGCAGAAACTGGCGCGATCATAACCTCCTGCGTTGGTGGTATGGACATTCGTACAGAGCGCAGAAATTTGGAACGTGGCGCACATATCATTGTCGGCACACCAGGGCGTTTATGCGATCACATTCGACGCCGTGCACTTGATGTAAGACAAATGCAAGCTGTAGTTTTGGATGAAGCTGATGAAATGCTTGACCTTGGTTTCAAGGAGGATCTGGAGTTCATTCTGGAAACCACCCCTGAGACGCGCCGCACTTTGATGTTCTCTGCAACGGTACCTTCCTCCATTGCTAAACTCGCCAGACAATACCAAAATGATGCCGTTCGGGTACAGACATCAGAAGAACAAAAGCAGCATGTTGATATTGAATATCGTGCTTTGGTCGTAGCCCCTCGTGAACGTGAAAATGCGATTATCAATGTGCTTCGGTATTACGAGTCTGAAAACGCAATTATATTCTGTAACACACGAGCAACCGTCAACCATATGATGGCACGATTAAACAATCGCGGATTTTCTGTAGTTGCTTTGTCGGGTGAGTTTAG
>CALDZF010000083.1 GCA_937944165.1 uncultured Rhizobiaceae group bacterium
ACCTGCCTTATCGCTTCGCCTAATACCATGGCGCCGGTGAGTGCCATGTTTAGGGACCTTGCTTCGCCTGACATGGGGATTGTCAGGCGGTGGTCTACGGCTTCATGCACATAGTCTGGTGCGCCAATACTTTCGCGGCCTAGCATTATTAAGTCTGTTTTTTCAAATTCAAAATCTGTATAGCCAAGCGTTGCTTTTGTGGTTAGCAAAAGGGTGCGTCTTTCTTCTGCCTTTCTCCATTTTTCAAACTCTGCCCAGTTTAAATGCTTTTGCATGGCTGCTTGTTCGACGTAATCCATGCCTGCGCGGCGGAAGGCCTTTTCATCCAATCTAAATCCTGCCGGTTCAATGATATGCACTTTTACGCCCATACAGGCAGCAAGGCGCAGAAGGGTTCCTGTGTTTCCTGGAATATCAGGTTGGAATAAAACAAGATCGGGCATGGTCAATTGTGCTCAAGAGGATTAGATAAAGATTATGTACTCTTATTTCGAATCTCTAATCAATCCTTATCCTGATGGCGCGCCAAAACAACCGCCTAATACGTTGCTTGCGTTTTTTTGGCATTATACAAAACCATGCTGGAAAATTCTGGCGATGATGACGGTATTGATTATGCTTATCTCTGCAATGGAGGTGGCGCTCTTCGGGTTTATGGGAAATATTGTTGATTGGCTAACTGAGGCTAACCGTGAAACCTTTTTAGCAGATGAAGGCGTAACGCTTGCCATAATGCTTGGGTTTATCTTGATTGTGATGCCTCTGATTGGCGTGTTTCACTCCATGATTTTGCACCAATCTATTTTGGGTAACTACGGCATGATTATGCGCTGGCAGATGCATAAATACCTGCTGCGGCAAAGCATGTCTTTCTTCTCTGATGAGTTTGCGGGACGTGTTGCAACTAAGGTTATGCAAACCTCTCTTGCTGTTCGTGATGCAACCATTACGATTTTGAATGTAATGGTTTATGTCTCGGTTTATTTTCTGGGCGCAATGATATTGGCCGCATCGTTCCACTGGGGTTTGATGCTGCCGTTTGCTGGGTGGTTGGTTTTTTATATTATAATGTTGAGATACTTCTTGCCCAAGATGTCGGAAATTTCAAAATTACAAGCTGATGCACGTTCTTTAATGACTGGGCGTGTAGTCGATAGTTATACCAACATCACAACAGTCAAACTATTTGCCCACACAGATCGTGAAGAAATCTATGCCAAAGATGCAATGGACGGATTTTTGGAAACGGTTCATCCTCAAATGCGGCTTTCGACAAGTCTTGAGATGTGTATCAAGTTTTTAAATCACCTCTTGTTGGCTGGTGCTGCCATGGCGGGTATTTTGCTTTGGTCGTCAAATGCTGTGAGTGTCGGTGCTGTTGCGGTGGCGGTTGGTCTTGTTTTGCGCATGAACGGCATGGCTTATTGGGTGACATGGGAATTGGCACGTTTGTTTGAAGCCTTGGGTGTTATTCAAGATGGTATGAACATGCTCTCCAAACAACAAAAGATTATTGATAAACCTGATGCAGTTGAATTGGACGCTAATAATAAACCTATCCACTTTGAAGATATTCGTTTCACCTATGGCGGTGAGGGCAATGTGATGGAAAAACTGTCCTTGAAGATTAATGCCGGTGAAAAAATTGGCCTTGTAGGGCGTTCAGGTGCTGGTAAAACAACGCTAACTAATATCTTGCTTAGATTTTATGATTTAGAGGGGGGCGCTGTAAAAATTGGTGAGCAGAATATTGCTGACATAAAACAAGATAGTTTGCGCGAAAATATAGGCATGGTCACGCAAGATACATCCCTCTTGCACAGAACTATCCGCGAAAATATTGCTTATTCAAAACCCTATGCTACGGACGAAGATGTTATTGACGCAGCAAAAAAGGCTAATGCCTGGGAGTTTATCCAAACGCTTGTTGATAGTCAGGGAAATCTTGGGCTGGATGCACACGTGGGTGAGCGAGGGGTTAAACTCTCCGGCGGGCAACGTCAACGCATTGCGATTGCCAGAATTTTTCTTAAGGATGCGCCTATTCTGGTTTTGGATGAAGCAACTTCTGCCCTTGATTCAGAGGTTGAGGCCGCCATTCAGGAAAGCCTGTTTAAGCTCATGGAAGGCAAAACAGTTATTGCAATCGCGCATAGGCTTTCCACCATCGCTCAATTAGATAGACTTGTTGTGATGGAGCAGGGGCAGATTATCGAGAATGGTTCCCATGATCAGCTTGTAAAAGCCAAAGGCATTTATGCAGACCTTTGGTCACGGCAATCTGGTGGGTTTTTGTCTGTTGATGAAACTAAAACATCGCAAGCTGCTGAATAATGACGCGAATGTTTGATAAGGTATTTAGCTTTTTTGAAGGTTGGATAGATCCTTTTAAACTGCGCGATAATTACGAGCCGCCAAATAAATTTCTTGGTTATGTCTGGCATTATGTATCACAAGTAAAATGGGCTTTTGCTGCACTTTTAATCTACGGTTTTATCAATGCGATCGTCGAAGCTGTGGTTTTTTCTTATGTTGGGCAATTGGTGGATATTCTCACGCAATTTGAAGCGCAGGGCAAACATGCTTCTGGCTGGGATGGTCTGTTGGCTGAGTTTGGTAATAGTCTTCTGGTTATGTTCTTTGTCGTCGCTATCTTGCGTGCAATGGTTGTTACTTTTGGAGCTTTAATTGAAGAGCAGGTTATTGTGCCGGGGTTTTTCATGTTGATGCGCTGGCAAAGCCATAAGCATATAATTGGGCAGTCACTTTCGTTCTTTCAAAATGATCTTGCAGGGCGCATAAGCCAAAAGGTTTTTCAATCGGGTATGGCAACTGGCGATATGATGATTTCGCTTTTGCAGGTGATTTGGTTTGTGGTGATTTATGCAGTAACGACTGCAGGATTGTTCTTTGCGCTTGATTGGCAATTAGGTCTGGTGATTGCTTTATGGATTGTAGCCTTTTATGCAATCGCTCGATACTTTATTCCCAAAGTGCGTGATCATGCACGCAAGTCAACAGAATCAGGCTCTACAGTTACAGGTCGTATGGTTGATAGTTATTCCAATATTCAAACTGTAAAACTGCATGGGGATAAAGCGCAAGACGGGTTCTTGCTTGAAGCAATGCGCAATCATCAAGCTTCGATTTATCCTTTTACCAGAACCCTAACTTCAATGCGGGTTTCGTTGGTTGTTTTAAATGGCATTGTGATTTCTGTAATCAGTTATCTGGCGATTGATTTATGGTTGTCAGGGCAGTCAACATTAGGTTCTGTTGCTTTTGTTTTAGCCTTGGTGCTTCGTTTGCAACTCTTATCCGGACGTTTACTGGGCAATCTTAATGGTTTTTTTCGCAATGTTGGTATCACGCAAAACACGATGGAACTGGTGGCAAAACCGCATGCTATTAAAGATACGTTTGATGCAAAGCCTTTTGAATATAAAAAGGGTGCAGTTACTTTTGATAATGTGAGTTTTCATTATGACAAAATGGGCGGCATTCTGGACGAGTTAAATCTGGAAGTTAAGTCTGGAGAAAAGATTGGTATTGTTGGCCCCTCTGGTGCGGGGAAAACCACCTTACTTAATTTGTTAATGCGGTTTTTTGATCCTGAAAAAGGGCGTATTTTAATTGATGGTCAAAATATTGCGGATGTAAAACAAAATAGTCTTCGAAGCCAGTTTTCATTCGTTCAACAAGATGTCCAGCTTTTTCATCAGTCCGTCTTTGAAAATATTGCTCATGGCAAAGCTAATGCGACATTGGAAGAAGTACAAGATGCTGCAAAGCTTGCTAATGCTCATGAATTTATTATGGCTCTTGAAGATACCAAAGGTAATAAAGGGTATGATGTTCAAGTAGGCGAACGCGGTGTCAAACTTTCTGGTGGGCAACGTCAACGTATTGCGATTGCAAGAGCCTTGTTCACAGATGCGCCCATGTTGGTTCTGGATGAAGCGACCAGTCAACTTGATTCAGGCATAGAAGAAGCCATTCAGGAAAACCTTTCTAATCTTATGGAAGGTAAGACGGTTTTTATTGTCGCGCATCGATTATCAACCGTTTCAAAACTTGACCGTATTATTGTGTTGGATAAGGGAAAAATTATTGGGCAAGGCAAGCATGATACTTTAATCAAGAAGAACAAACTTTATGCGAACCTATGGGAAACTCAAACAACAGTAGATTAGATGAAAAACCTAATACCATATGTTAAATTGTGATTATTAATATTGATTTTGATTGCGATTAAATTACATATTCCTCTAACGTTGTTATTTTAAAAGGTGCATGCCTAGAATTATGAGTAGTCGAGAGCAACTTGAGACTTGGATTGCACGTTCTGCACTTGGCAGCCGTACGGACTTCGAACTTTTATATAATGCCACTTCCGCGAAACTTTTTGGCATTTGCTTACGTATCTTAAATAATAAAAGTGAAGCGGAAGAAGCATTGCAAGAAACATATATCAAAATCTGGAATTCATCCTCAAAATTTATAGCTGGTGAGGCTAGTCCTATATCTTGGCTTGCAGCTATTGCGCGTAATTCTTCGATTGATCATTATCGTCGTAGAAAACCTACGTCAGATGATCTTTCAAAAGCAGAGATGATTGCCGACGACGCTCCGTCACCGGAAGAGAACGCATTGTTATCCAATGATGTTGAGCGTTTGAATTTGTGTATGGCAGAACTTGATGAGCGTCATGCGTCTGCTTTGAAAAATGTATATTTAAGCGGTTGGACTTATGTTGAGGCGGCTGAAGAACTTGATATACCGCTCAATACTATCAAGACCTGGATTAGAAGAGCGTTAGTCAGTCTTAGGGATTGTTTGAATACATGAATAACGGCGATAAATTGGACAAAGAAAAAGCCTGGCTTGCAGCTGAATATGCTTTGGGCGTAAGTGAGGGTGATGTACGGCGTAAGGCTGAAAACCTTGTTGCGCGCGATGCAAGCTTTCGCAAGAGTGTCTATGCATGGCAAAATCAGCTTTCGCCATTATTAAATGATGTTGAGGAAGTTCAAGCACCTTCTGGTTTATGGAAAAATATTGAAGCTGCCATTGCGCCTTCTAGTCTTAATCAATCTAGTGAGAAACCCGCTGTGGGGATATGGAAGTTTTTAACAGGGCTTATGTCGGCAGTTGCATTGGGTTGTTTGAGTGGTCTGCTTTATATTAGTGGCGGCGACTTTTCCAGTGGCACTGTCTCGGATCTGAAGCAAAGATTAAACGCTTCCAATAGTAATGTAGAAAGTGCCAATTCTGCTTTCGAACAGGCTAATCAACGCTTTGAGGGATTAAAGCAAGAATTGGAACGCGCTAATGAAAAGTTCCAACTGGTTCGTACAGAACTTGATAGTGCTCGTAAGAATGCAGAGGAAAAAGACCAACAATTGGTTGAAGCAAACAGTTCTTTGCAGGAAGCAAATGCAAATCTAACTGCCGCGCACCAAGAAGTGGCCAATGTAAAGAGCCAGATTGAAAGTTTGCAACAAGAGTTTGACGAAGCCCGTCCGCTGGTTGCATCTCTTACTCAAAGTGGCGACCTGCCTGCCTTTGTTGCACAATATAATCCGATTACACAGGCATTGCTGATACGTACGCGTATTGAAGATAATGATGAGAAAGTACCTGAAATTTGGCTTATTCCTGCACAAGGTGAGCGAAAAGGCGAAGTGCTGTCACTTGGTGTAATGGACGAAAACGCGCCTGATGAAGTCAAAATAACAGATGATTTCGTAAAATTGATTGGCGAAGGCGGAACGCTTGCCATTACAATGGAACCACCTGGCGGTTCACCGACAGGTATTGCTACGGGTGCTATAATTGCACTAGGTAAATTACAGGCTTTTTAGATTAATTTTTTGCTTGCACTCAAAGAAGTTTTGGTTAAAACAGCAAAAAATTTTCAGATTCCGGAAACAAAAAGTTCAATTAATGCGTTACTAAATTTGAGCTTTTAGTTCCGGATGGTGGTCAGGGAGGAGAGGATGTCCAAGGACATCTCTTGACCTCATCCAAGATCGCAGCGGAGCACTCTCCGCTGCGGTTTTTTATATCCCCAATTCCTCAGCTAACATTTCGAGCTCCAGCCACTCGTTTTCTTTTTTGCTTAAAAGCTCTTCGCGTTTGCCAAGTTCGCCTGCCCATGCGTTAAACTTTTTTGGGTCTTTGTCGTAGAAACCAGGTTTTGCGAGTGCTTTTTTCAGCTTGTCGATTTCAAATTCAAGGCGCTCTATTTCTTTTGGTAAAGTCTTGAGCGCATGTTGTTGTTTTGGAGATAGCTTGTTTGAAGTCTCTTTAGGTTTTGCTTCTTGTTTTAGCTTGGTCTTTGTTTTTGGCTTTGATTTTTTCTCTTCGCTTTTAGGTGCGGAGCCACGTTGGGCTAGCATATCAGAATAACCGCCTGCGTATTCCTGCCAGATGCCATTACCTTCAGAGCTGATAACGGATGTGCAGACGCGATCGAGAAAGTCCCTGTCGTGGCTTACGAGTAGAACTGTGCCTGGGTAATCTGCTAAAAACTCTTGAAGTAAATCCAAGGTCTCCAAATCAAGATCGTTGGTTGGTTCATCGAGTACCAGAAAATTTGACGGTGTGCGAAGCCCGCGCGCTAGCATTAAGCGACCACGCTCACCACCTGATAAGGCATGAATTGGGGTTCTTGCCTGTTCCGGCAAAAATAAAAAGTCTTTCATATAAGAATAGACATATTTGGTTTCTTCACCGATGACGACTGTATCGCCACGCCCATCAGTCATTGCGTCTTTAAGCGTCCAATTGGGGTCAAGCATTTCCCGCTTTTGGTCTATCAGAAGCGTTTCCAGATTTGCGCCAAGTTTCACCTTGCCTGCATCCGGTTCCATCTCGCCTGTAATCATCTTGATAAGGGTCGTCTTGCCTGAACCATTGGGGCCAACAATGCCAACGCGAGCGCCCCGTGAAATAATGGTGGATAGATCATCCACGATTTTGCGCTCTTCAAAGGATTTTGAAATGCCGAAGAGTTTTGCAACAAGTTTGCCAGAGGTTTCACCCTCAGCCATGGTAATATTTACACCGCCTGCAACTTTGCGTTCGCTTGCTTTAGTTTGACGAAGGCCAGCGAGTTCCTTGACACGGCGCATGTTGCGTTTTCTTCTGCCGGAAACACCATGGGTAATCCAGTGTTCTTCACGCACGATTTTACGCGAGAGTTTATGGCTATCGAGTTCTTCCTGTTCTAGGAATTCATCACGCCAATCTTCAAAATGCGCAAAGCCTTTATTGAGGCGTCGTGATTGTCCCCGATCCATCCAGACGGTTTCACGCGAAAGGTTTTCCAGAAAGCGTCTGTCGTGGCTGATGAGAACAAGCGCTGACCTGATTTGATGAAGCTTGCTTTCAAGCCATTCAATGATGGGAAGATCCAGATGGTTGGTTGGCTCATCGAGAAACAATATGTCAGGCTGGGGCGCAAGTGCGCGTACTAACGCTGCGCGCCTGGTTTCGCCACCAGACAAGTCTTTTGTTTTCGCTTCAGGTGAAAGGCCAAGTTCCTCAGTCATAGAA
>CALDZF010000084.1 GCA_937944165.1 uncultured Rhizobiaceae group bacterium
CATGGAAACAACAACCGGCATATCAGCGCCGCCAATGGGTATAATCAACAAGATACCAATTGCGAACGATAGTAATGTGATAAGCCAGAAGAGTGTCGTGCTTTGTGTTTGCACAAAAGCAATTGATAGAACAACCAGAACCACCGCAAGCGCGATATTAATCAAATGACGATTAGGCAACATGATTGGCGCGCCAGACATACGACCGTCAAGTTTGGCAAAAGCAATTACAGAACCTGTGAAAGTAACAGCGCCAATGGCAACACCCAAAACCATTTCAACAAGGCTTGCACCCTTGATACCATTTGGCCCCATAATGCCAAATGCTTCTGGTGCATAAAGGGCGGCACCAGCAACCATAACAGCCGCCATACCAACCAATGAGTGAAACCCTGCTACAAGCTGTGGCATTGATGTCATCGGGATGGTACGCGCTACATAAGCACCAACGCCCCCACCAATAACCAAACCAAGAATAATTAATACCCAGCCACCAAACGTAGGCGCCGCAAGAAACAAGGTCGTGAGGATTGCAATCCCCATACCGATCATCCCATAGGTATTGCCCTGACGAGATGTTTCAGGGTGCGACAAGCCACGTAACGCCATGATGAACAATACACCAGAGACAAGATAAAGAAGTGCGGTAACGTTTTCCATCCTAACGCTCCTTCTTCTTATACATTGCAAGCATTCGTTGTGTCACAAGGAACCCACCAAATATATTGACCGCAGCCAAAACCAAAGCGATAAACCCTAATGTGGTTGCAGTAACGCCAGCAGCTTGAATGCCTACTGCCAGAATTGCACCCACAACGATTACAGATGAGATTGCATTTGTTACGGCCATCAAAGGTGTATGAAGTGCAGGCGTCACAGACCAAACGACGTAATAACCTACAAAAATCGCCATTACGAAAATTGCAAACTGGAATACAAATGGGTCAATCACCCCACCCGTTGCAGCACTTGCAACTTGTGAAATACTTTGCGCTTGCTCTACCTGCGTGGCAGTTACAACATCATTGGCAAGACTTTCTGCTTGTTCAGCCAATTTACGTGCATTTTCAGCAAGGCTTTCTGCATTATCATATAATTTTTCTGCTGGTTCGCTCATTTTGCTGCTCCAGATGATTTAGTTGAGGCTTTTTTAGGTGTTACCTGCTTTTTAGCAGGCGGCGCATCCGTAAAATTCGGGTGCACCACTTTTCCATCATGCGTAAGAAGCGTTGCAGCAACAAGTTCGTCTTCAAAATCAAGCTCCAACTTGCCGCTTTCCTTGTCGATCATGGTTTCCAAAAAAGCGAGTAAGTTTTTTGCATATAAAAGCGATGCAGACGCTGCAATTCTACCTGGCATATTGAGATAACCCAGAATTGAAACATCACCAATCTTTGCCACTTCACCAGCTTTTGCACCTTCAACATTGCCACCACGCTCAACAGCCAAATCCACCAGAACAGATCCTGCTTGCATGGATTTAACCATTTCCTTGGTAATCAGCCTTGGTGCGGGGCGGCCTGGAATAAGTGCTGTAGTAATCACGATATCCTGCTTTGCAATGTGAGAAGCAACAAGCTCAGCCTGTTTTGCTTTATACTCATCAGACATCTCCTTGGCATAACCACCAGCAGTTTCCGCCTGCTTAAATTCATCATCTTCAACTGCCACAAACTTAGCGCCCAAAGATTCTACTTGTTCTTTGGCCGCAGGGCGAACATCCGTTGCAGTAACAACAGCGCCCAAGCGTCTTGCAGTCGCAATGGCTTGAAGTCCTGCAACGCCTGCGCCCATAACAAAACATTTTGCAGCTGCGACAGTACCAGCAGCTGTCATCATCATGGGAAGCGCGCGGCTATAATGCGCAGCCCCTTCAACAACAGCTTGATAACCTGCAAGATTAGCTTGGGAAGACAAAACATCCATGACTTGAGCACGTGTAATACGCGGCATAAATTCCATTGCAAAAGCACTGATGCCAGCCTTAGCCATTACCTCTATGTCTTTTTCATTTCCATAAGGATCCATGGAAGCTAAAACGATAGCGCTTTTTTTGTACTTCTTGGCTTCGGCATGTGTTGGTCGTAAAACCTTGAGAACAACATCAGCCTTACTCGCTGCTTTAGCATCAGCAATCGTTGCGCCCGCTGCTTTAAAAGCATCATCCGTTATTTTGGAAAGTTCACCAGCGCCTTTTTCAATGCTTACTGCACATCCATGTGAAATAAGTTTCTTCACCGTGTCGGGTGAAGCGGCAACGCGGGTTTCTGAATTTTGAGTTTCTTTGGCAACAAAAACAATCATAAAATGACCTTCTTTACTAATCCAAACACGAAGGCCTTTATCTAAGAATTAGATAAAGGCATAAGCGTTTAATCGCAAATTTTAGTATCTAAGGCTATGTATTATAGCATTGGCTTAAAATACAAACCAAGAGGCAGCGGGTATATTATACTTTACAGCGCAAACCAGGTAGCAACCATAACCAAAACAAACACAAGCGTGCCACCAATTAAACCGCCACCGCCGAAAAAGCCAAAGGCCATAGCTATTAAAATCGCAACACAAGCAGCGGTTGACCATAAAGCAAACTTGATGAAAACATCATATGTTTTTTCATGCTCTTTATAATCCATGGCATTTGCAGGCTGGGTTGTATTTGCTTTTTTAGCCATCAGGCAACTCCGAGATTTAATTCTAAATATTATCCATGTCTTTATACAAAAAATATAATTATTAAAAGAACAAAATCCAATTAAAGGCTTCTTCTAAGAGAAAATTTATTACCGCTTAGATCAACACAGTCCAGTTGATTAAATTCAGGCTTAAGACATTCAGCCTGATTGGATTTTCCAGATATCTTACCTACCCAACTCAGCTGGACTTTAGTCTCTCCTAATGCGATATAACTGCCTTCAGATATTACATTACCCGTATCATTTGCGACCGCCTGGAATTTACCATTTGCAAGTTGGGCAACATAAACGCCATCACTTGATGCCCAATTTCCGTTTAAAACTGGTGGACCCGCTAAATTTTTATCACTTTGGCACGCTGATAAAACACCAAAAGAAACCATAATAAGTGCCAAACTTTTCGTACGCATCAACATGATTTAATCCTCACTTCCCCGATTGGATTATTTTATAAGGCGTTACCTACAAGGTCAAGTTTAGCGTCATCACATCCACTTCAAGTTTCAAGCGCCTCCAATTCATCTATTAACCCAGAAATCATCGATAGACCTTTTTTCCAAAATTTAGGATCAGAAGCATCCAGTCCAAACGGCTTTAAAAGCTCACTATGGTGCTTGGTGCCCCCTGCTTTAAGAAGGTCAAAATATTTATCTTGAAAACCACTCTCAGCATTTTCATAAACGGCATATAAAGAGTTTACCAAACAATCCCCAAAAGCATAAGCGTAAACATAAAACGGTGAATGGACAAAGTGAGGGATATAAGCCCAATAAGGCCTGTAATCATCACCAAATCTAAAAACAGGCCCAAGACTTTCACTTTGAATTGACAGCCACAAGTCGCCTAAATCATCACCGGTCAATTCACCCAGCTTACGTGCCTCATGGACTTTTCGTTCAAACATATAAAACGCAATTTGGCGCACAACCGTATTGAGCATATCTTCAACTTTTTGCGCCAACATTATTTTGCGTTCAGCTTGAGTTTGGCATTTGGAAAGCAGAGACCTAAACGTTAGCATTTCACCAAATACACTGGCAGTTTCTGCCAAGGTTAAAGGCGTTTGTGCCATCAAAGCGCCCTGCCCACCTGCCAAAACCTGATGCACACCATGACCAAGCTCATGCGCCAAAGTCATAACATCACGTGGTTTGCCAAGATAATTCATCAAAATATAAGGATGCACAGAAGGAACCGTTGGATGCGCAAACGCTCCTGGTGACTTGCCAGCCCGTGTGCCTGCATCTATCCAGCCCTTATCAAAAAAGTGTTCAGCAATTTCTGCCATTTCAGGTGAAAAACCTGCGTAAGCATCAAGGATAGTTTTGCGCGCTTCGCTCCACTCAACCAAACCTTCAGCATCATTTGGCAAGGGCGCATTTCTATCCCAATGTTCCATCACATCAAGGCCAAGCCAATTGGCTTTCATTTTGTAATAGCGATGCGATAAATCAGGAAAAGCCTCTCGAACCGCCTCCACCATTGCATCAACAACTTCACGCTCAACACGGTTTGCCAGATGTCTTGAATCTGCAATATCTTCAAACCCACGCCAGCGATCAGAAATTTCCTTGTCTTTTGAAAGCGTATTGGTAATCAACGAAAAGGTACGGATATTTTCGTTTAGAACCCGCGATACTTCACCAGCAGCTTCTTTACGTTTATTACGTTCACTGCTTTGCAAAAAATTAAGTGCAGTCGCAACCGGCAACTCTTCACTACCAATATTAAAGCGAAGCGAAGACATTGTTTCATCAAACAACCTATTCCAGGCACCGCTACCTGTAACAGATTTTTCGTGAAGCAATTGTTCTATATTGTCATCCAATTGAAAAGGCTTGTCTTTACGAAGATCACTTAACCAAGGCTCATAATAAGCAAGGCTTGCATCTTCTTCTATGGATTTAGCGATTAATGTATCGTCTATACGATTAAGTTCTAACGTAAAGAATAAAAGATGAGAGCCAGCCGAAGTCATACTTTCTTGCGCATCCCCATAAAACTTTGCATTTTCCGGATTGCTTGTATCACCAGAATAAACAAGTCCTGCATAAGACATAACACGGCCCATACGCTCTTCTATGCCTTCATATTCTGCAATTGTCATGGCAAGATCACGAGGGTTTTTTTGTAAATTTTCAAGCAATTTTCCAGAAAACTTATTTTCAAAACTTTCAGCTTCCGTTTTGCAGAGTTTAACATCCTCCAAAAACTCTGGACTATCCATGGCTGGATATAAGTCTGTCAAATTCCATTCAGGCAGGTCTTTTAAAGCACTCTCTTTTGATGATTGTTCAGATTGCGCAGAAAAATATGCATCTAATTTCATATTTATATCCTCGTTTACAGGCAATATTTATATCTCATTTCATATTTGAGATAGCAGTATTAGTGACCATCCTACAATGAATAAAATTTTATCTATTTTTATCAGGAAAGATTAACCACTTCTTTTAAATGACTATTCAGCCCTTAATGTTAACTTGATTACAAATGGGGCGGCATGCGATTGAAATCAAATGCCAAAAAGCGAAAGCATTAGTAAGCAAGATGGCAGACTTAATTTTAATAGTCGATGATGAACCAGTACAACGCAGACTAATGCAAGGCATTACCGAAAAGCTTGGCTACAAAACCCTTGTAGCAGATGGCGGCACTTCCGCCATGAAAATGCTAACAGGCAAACATGCCTCTCGCATTTGTGCAGTCATTCTTGATTTGGTCATGCCTGATATGAGCGGCATGGAAGTTTTAGAAGCATTAAGCAACGAAAAAATCAGCCCTCCTGTAATCGTTCAGACTGCACAAGGCGGCGTTGAAACAGCCGTTAATGCAATGCGCGCAGGGGCAGTTGATTTTGTTGTTAAACCAGCTTCACCAGAACGTTTAAAAGTTTCACTTCAAAATGCATTAAAACTGGGCGCGCTTGAAGGTGAGATTAAACGCATTCAAAAAACTGCAACTGGCAAACTCACAATTGATGAGATTATCTCTGCAAGCCCAAGCATGAACAGCGTAAAAACTATTGCTCAAAAGGCTGCAAAATCCAATATTCCAGTTTTGGTTGAAGGTGAATCAGGCGTTGGTAAGGAAATGATATCGCGTGCCATTCAAGGCATGAGCGAACGCGCCTCAAAAAGCTTTGTAACAGTCAACTGTGGTGCGTTACCAGAAAACCTTGTTGAAAGCATACTGTTTGGCCATGAAAAAGGTGCATTTACGGGCGCTTCTGACAAACATCTTGGCAAATTCCAGGAAGCCAATGGCGGCACATTGTTCTTGGACGAAGTTGGCGAATTAACACTGGACATGCAAGTAAAACTGTTACGCGCTATCCAGGAAGGTGAAGTTGACCCAGTTGGTTCATCAAAACCTGTAAAAGTAGATTTCCGTTTAATTTCAGCAACTAACCGTAATTTGGAAGAAGAAGTTCGCGAAGGTAATTTCCGTGAGGATTTATATTACCGCTTGAGCGTCTTACCATTAACGGTGCCACCACTTCGTAAACGACGCGAGGACATCCCAGAACTCTTACGCCACTTCGTTGCACGCATTGCAGCAGAAGAAGGCCGTTCAAACATCAAGGGAGTGAAGCGTACTGCAATCGAAATGTTGAGTGAATTTGATTGGCCAGGGAATATTCGTCAGCTAGAAAACGCAGTATTTCGTGCAGTAGTTCTTTGTGAAAGCGATGAACTTACAATCAATGAGTTTCCGCAAATCGCATCTCAACTACACTATGAATTACCAATCGTAGTAGCACCTAAAATTGATACTACAACAACACCTCAAGAAACACTTGCAGAGCCTATTAACGAAGCGGTTACTTCCGATGAAACCTTGAGCATGTTGAATCAGGAGGGTGATATTATTTCATTGGAAAATGCTGAGCGTGAAGTCATCAAATACGCAATAAAAAAGTACAATGGCAGCATGTCAAAAATTGCCAGAAAGCTGGAAATCGGTCGTTCAACTTTATACCGCAAGTTGCGTGAATATGATCTTGAAGATATCCACAACGATGATGATCAATTAATCGCCTAATAACCTAATAGTTAGCTATTAGATTATTGCTAAAATACGCCACTTCAAAATACAAAAGCTTCTGGTTAACCCATTATTAACCAAGAAACTTTTGTATTTTGAGGTGCCTTTGTGTTGCCTGATTTGGAATATATTTTATTTTATCAATAAATTTTTTATATCTATAGACTTTATTAAGGTCTGTTAACCATAGTCTTAATTTGATATATAGAATTTAAATCAGGTAAGCTGGGAAGAGTTTAAAAACTTGGATAAGTTAAACAAAAATTTGTCAGGCATTTTCAATAATGCAAAACACGCATCTGTTTTTCGTTGCGTGATAATTTTGATGCTTGCTTTTGCGGCATTCCCAACAACCTCTGCCAATGCAGAAACACGCAAGTTAAAGCTTTATTATCTTCATACTGGCGAAAGAGCTGAAATCACTTACAAGCGTAATGGTAAATACATCAAAAGCGGGCTTAAGAAGATAAACCATTTTCTTCGCGACTGGCGCCGTAATGAGCCCACAAAAATGAATCCAAGATTATTGGATTTAATCTGGGAAGTTTACAAAGAAACCAGATCGAGAAAACATATTCACGTGATTTCAGGCTATAGATCGCCTAAAACCAATAATCTGCTTCGCAAGCGTGGCCGCGGGGTTGCCAAGAAAAGCCAACACACGCTGGGTAATGCGTTAGATTTTTTCATTCCCGGTGTAAATTTGAAAAAACTGCGCGACATCGGCCTTCGTAAAGGACTGGGTGGTGTGGGTTACTATCCAAGATCAGGATCTCCCTTTGTTCATATGGACACAGGCCGTGTACGCCATTGGCCGCGTATGAACCGTCGCGAACTTGTAAAGGTTTTCCCAAAAGGCAAAACACTACACGTTCCTACAGATGGAAAACCATTACCAGGCTATAATGTTGCCAAAGCAAACTATGAACGCAAATTGAAAGGCGGCAGCAAGTTTAGCGTGGCAAGTGCTGAAGAGATTCGCAAAAAGCCTAATCTGCTAAGAAAACTATTTGGTAGAGAAGACGAGGATGAAGGTGCAATTGGTGCAGTTTCAGTTTCAGCGCCTAAAGCAGTACGTACTAAACCTGTAAAAACGAAAAAGCCTAAAGCGGTTGCAAAACCAGTTGATACACCAGAACTGCCCACCCCTATTGTTCCAGAACCAATTGCGCCAGAGCCAGTTATCGCTCAAACGCCTGAAGTTGTTCTTGCTGCATTATCGCCTAACCAAGTCCCGGTTCCTTTATTGGCACCTCGTATTGCGATTGTTAAACCACCGGAGCCAGAAGTCGTTGAACCTGCAATTGCAGAACCGGAAATTGTTGATACACAAGTTGCAAGCCTTGAGGCTGATGAAACCCAAGCTGAACAAGAAGAGTCTTTGATTACGACAGCAAGTGCAATTCCAGTGCCATCACTACGCCCTGCTATTGAACCAGAAACACCGATTGTATTGGCTGAAACAATTGAACAATCTCCAGTGCCAAGACCTACAGTGGAAGTTACTGCACTTTCATCAAACGAAATTTCTGATTTGCGTCAACAAGTTTATGCAACGCTCGAAAGAGAAGTAAAAGCGCCTGCACCAGTGCAAGTTGCAGAAACCATTCCATTCAAGCCCGCAACAAACGTTGGCGAGAGCAATCCTTTTGCACCTCCAACACAACTTGAAACCAGTGATGTAGCAAGCCTGATACAATCAGCCTCTTCTGCAATTAATAATCAAATAACAATTACAGAACCGATTGAACCAGGCACACAAAATACAGGCGCTGTTGCAACACCAACAGAAAAGCCTGGCACTCTATTAACTGCGTTATTACCAACTCAGGCTGAATTATCTGATAAACCGATTGCGTTAATAGAAGAACCTGCAGCGACAATCGTTGCAAACATTCCTGTACCAGTACGCGCGACACGCCCTACGATTAAACCAGTAGTAAAACTTGCTGAAAAATCAAAGTCTGCAAAAAAGGCATTGAGCAAAAAAGAGTTTAAACAGGCTAATCTTGATAAAAGATTAGCAGTTAATGCTGTATTGGCGACAGATGCATCCATAAAAGATATTGCAAAGATTAACCCACCAGCCTATGGCAAAAACATTATACGTACGCGTCCTACAACAGTGCTTGCACAAGGCTTTACATTAGGCCAGCTTAATTCCAATACACAAGGCTTCAGCGGTAGCTCTTTGGAATTCCTGGACTTTATCAAAGTAAAATAGGCTTATAATTAATCCTAAATTATTCTTCAGGTGCTGGAACAGGTGCATCAGTATTTTGTGTTTCAAACTCGGGCAACATTCCCAGCGCTACTAAATAAAGATCACGCACGGCCTCTTCTTCCTGACGTTCTGTCAGATCTTTTTTGCGAAGAGAAACGACCTGGCGTAAAACTTTTGTATCAAACCCATTTGCCTTGGCTTCTGCATAAACATCGCGAATATCATCAGCAATTGCCTTTTTCTCTTCTTCAAGACGCTCAATACGCTCCACAACAGATTTAAGTTGTTCACGCGCTACCATTGGATCTGATGACATAAAATTCTCCTTAAAGTCTTTTTATAATTCTGGCTATTTTTTAAGTTAGTGGCTTTTTTTAAAAGCCTCTTGTTGTTCTTGGCTGGCTTCTGTTTGGTATTTTTCTTTCCATTCATCAAACGGCATACCATAGATAATCTCACGTGCCTGAAACTTATCCATATCAATATCATGCTCGTTGGCAGCCTCTTGATACCATCTGGAAAGGCAATTTCTGCAAAATCCGGATAAATTCATGAGATCAATATTTTGAACATCAGTACGCTCACGAAAATGACTGACAAGCCTGCGAAATGCTGCCGCTTCCAACTCAGTCTTGGTTGCATTATCCATAATTATTCTCCTTGCATAAATCCAGTAAACGGCAGTAACTAAAACTGAACGTTATAAACCTGCTACCCTTACAAAGGTTATCTGTCTAAAAGTTTCAAGTACCAATTATGTTACATCACGTATTTTTATGAAAGCTACCGAAATTTCCGATCAATCCTTCAAAGCCAAACTCTCCTACCCCGCAGCCTTTAGCGCACTTATTGTGGGTGGCGTTATTATGGGGTTTTCACCTGTATTCGTAAGAGAAGCAGAGGTTGGCGCTTTTGCCAGTGCATTTTGGCGGGTTTTATTTGCCCTGCCCATATTATCAATTTGGGCATTTTACGAAACACGTAAACATACTCAAAGACTCAGGATCAAGTTTTCAAACTCAGCTATTTTAGCCGGATTATTTTTCGCAGGGGATTTAAGCTTCTGGCATCTGTCCATCCTCAACACGACAATGGCAAACGCAACATTTCTAACTGGCCTGGCACCTGTTTGGGTAATTTTATTTTCCAATCTTATCTTAAAAGAAAAACCGCCCAAAAGTGCATTTATCGGCATTATAATTTGTATCTTTGGGATGGCTTTGCTTATTAATGCAAGCTTGCAAACAGACCCAACACGCCTGATAGGCGATTTATACGGTATAATTACATCCTTGTTCTTAGGGTTTTATGTCATTGCCATTCGCTCAGGCACCAAAGATACAAACAATGGCAGTTTATTTTTCGTATCAACAATTGTAACCACTTTAACGCTATTTTTGGTAACCCAATATTCTGGTCAAACGTTCTTACCAGAAACTGAGCGTGGATGGGCAGCCCTTGCCTCATTGGGCATTTTAACACACGCAGGCGGTCAAGGCTTACTGACACTCGCAATTGCAGCGCTTACTGCTGCCTTTTCATCATTAGTTATTTTTATCGAAGCCATTGCAGCAGCTTTCTTTGGCTGGTTATTATTCGATGAAAAAATGGAGGTAATACAGCTGGCGGGGTGTTTCTTAATTCTGGTTGGTATCTGGGTTTCCAGACCTACTAAAGGCTAGGCTCAGAACTTGGGTCATGAGCGTAAGTTACCAATCATCATGTTGACATAAAATCAAGTCTACGTAACAACATAGGTATGATTCAAAATCGGATATTGCTTAAATCAAAATGTTTAGCGCTAAATTAAAAAAAATCTTTGCCACAATGCTTGTTTTTGCAAGTGCATTTACAGCCAATAACTTCATCATAATTTCCCCTGCAAAGGCTGATTTTAGAATATGCAATGATACCAAAAGCCTTGTTGGCGCAGCTCTTGGTTATAAAGAAGGTGAGAAATGGTTATCTGAAGGGTGGTTTCAAATACCAGCAGAAACCTGTAGCTCTCTAGTAGAAGGTGATCTTAATTCCCGGTTTTATTATGTTTATGCAGAAGATGCAGACAAAGGCGGGCAATGGCGTGGCGATGTCTTTTTATGTACAAATGAACGTGAATTTAAAATAGAAGGCGTTATAGATTGTTTTAAACGTGGCCATATCAAAACCGGTTTCTTTGAAATCGACACCTCCAATAGAGCAAACTGGATGGTCCGCTTAACAGAAGAAACGCAAAACCAATCTCAAACACAACCCCAACAGTAAAGCAGTTCTGATGCACCGCAAAAGACGCACTAAAATTCTTGCAACGCTTGGCCCAGCCTCAAGTTCAAAAGAAAAAATAACCGAGTTATTTCATGCAGGTGCGGATTTATTTCGTATTAATATGAGTCACTCCTCTCATGAGTTACTCAATGAACTTGTTGCAACACTTCGTGCTGTTGAAAAAGATGTTGGAAGACCCATTGGAATTTTAGCCGATTTACAAGGGCCTAAATTAAGGCTGGGTGATTTCAAAGATGAAAAAATCACAGTTTCACAAGGCGATACAATAACGCTCGATCTGGATAAAAAGCCAGGCACACAAACACGAGTGGGAATACCGCATCCAGAAATCATTCAAGCGCTACAACCAGGCCACCGCATTTTGGTTGACGATGGCAAGGTAAGTCTGAAGGTAATTAAATCAGATGCCAAACATGCAGTAACAGAAGTTGTTAGCGGTACGAAACTCTCAAGCCGCAAGGGTATAAGCCTGCCTGATACAGAGCTTGGCGTAAGTTCGCTGACGCAAAAAGATTATAAAGACCTCGATGCTGCATTAGCTGCTGAAGTAGACTGGATTGCCATTTCATTTGTACAACGACCAGAAGACGTGGCCGAAGTTCGCAAAATTGCAAAAGGGCGTGCAGGCATTTTATCAAAAATTGAAAAACCGCAAGCATTGACACGCCTTGATGATATTATCGAGCTTTCAGATGCAATTATGGTTGCGCGTGGCGATCTTGGCGTTGAAGTACCTATTGAACAAGTGCCGGGCTTACAAAAAAAAATGACACGCGCCTGTCGTAAAGCCGGAAAACCTGTTGTTGTTGCTACTCAAATGTTGGAATCAATGATTACAGCACCAATGCCAACACGCGCTGAAGTTTCTGATGTTGGCACTGCAGTCTTTGAAGGTGCTGATGCAATCATGTTATCAGCTGAGTCTGCGGTAGGTGATTATCCAATAGAAGCCGTTTCAATGATGGACAAAATCGCTTCACAGATTGAACAGGATCAAAACTATGATGGTATCATTTCTGCGCAACGTGCAGAACCTGAACCAACTGGCGCTGATGCAATCTCATTAGCCGCACGTCAAATTGCAGAAACACTAAACCTATCTGCAATCGTTTGTTATACGGGTTCAGGCACAACAGGCCTTCGTGCTGCGCGTGAACGTCCTTCAGTACCAATTATTGCCCTTTCACCAGTTGCAAAAACGGCAAGACGCCTTTCACTTGTTTGGGGGCTTCATTGTGTTGTAACTGAGGATGCAAACAATCTCGATGATATGGTCGATAGAGCTTGCCGCATCGCCGCAAGCGAAAAATTTGCCAAGCCAGGTGACAGGGTAATCATGTCAGCTGGCGTTCCACTTGGCACACCAGGTGCAACCAATATGCTGCGTATTGCATTTATTGCCAGTGACGGACAATCCGGAATTTAGTTTGCCTAAAAATTGCCGCGACAGTAGTGTTTAAAGTAAGTGATTTGAAATTCGGGAGCATAATGCTTTGATCATGAAATTTGTAAAACCTCTAGCAGCTTCACTAGCCTTATTGCTTGGCAGCACAATGCTGGGCAACACTCACCCTCATGTCTTTATTGAAGCCAAGATGGAAGTAGTTTTAAATAGTGAAGGAAAGTTCATTGAACTTCGCCATGTATGGCGATTTGATGAGTTATTCTCTGCGACAGTTATCATTGATTATGACGCAAATGCAGACGGTGAACTGGACGAAACCGAAATGCTGGAAGTCAGCAAAACTGTAAAAGAGTCCATTGCTGAATATGATTTTTATACCGCACTTCGCAGTGGCAAGGACGTTATTAAATTCTATGAACCAGAAAAATTAAACGCTTATATGGAAGAGGGTCAAATGATTATGTTCCTTTCCATAGAACCTGAAAAACCGCACGATTTCACAAAAGCCCCTTTGCGTATTTCTGCCAGTGATACAAGCTATTATGTAGCATTTGAATTTTCTGAAGAGAATATCGAAATTAAAGGAAAGTCAGACACCTGCAAAACGGGCGTTACCATTCCAGATTACGATGCGCTATATGCAAGCGATTCTCAAACCTTAAATGAGGCTTACTTTAGCAATCCAGAAACCCCTGAACTGGGAGACGAGTTTTTTGCATGGGCAGAAATTTCATGCTGAAACGATACTCGCTGTTATTTTTAACAGTTCTTAGTGTCAGTGTGATCTTGCTTGAAATAGGCGATGCATTAGCACAAAGTTCCCTGGGTCTTGGGCGCTCTGAACAAGCAATAAAACCTGAAGGTTTTTTTGCAAATATTCTTTTTTGGATACAACAGCAACAACAATCCTTTTATAAGGCCATGACCACATCGCTCAAGCAAATCAAAAGCGACGGCAATACGGCTTGGTATCTTATTGGTCTAAGCTTTGCTTACGGCATTTTCCATGCAGCAGGGCCTGGTCACGGCAAGGCAGTAATATCTTCTTATATGCTTGCCAATGAGGTTGCCGCAAAACGCGGTATTTTTCTTTCCTTTGCATCCGCCATGCTACAAGGCGTGACAGCAGTGGTTGTTATCTCGGCAATCATGCTCTTTCTTCGTGGCACTGGCATTAAGACCAACAACCTTGCGGGTTCATTGGAAATCACCAGTTATTTTCTTGTGATGATGTTAGGTGTTTACCTGCTTTGGACAAAAGTCTTTAAAAAGAAAAACACGCATTCTCACAGTCATGAACCTCACCCTGATCCTCATCACGTTCACTCAGATGATTGTGGATGCGGACATTCTCATGCAGCGGATCCCAAGATGCTGGAAGGTAAATTGGGCGTAAAAGAAGCTTGGTCAGCTATCCTGGCCGTTGGCCTTCGCCCCTGCTCAGGTGCCATTATTGTTCTCACATTCGCTTTTTTAAACGGCCTTCATATAGCAGGCATTGCCTCTACCTTTGCCATGTCGATTGGTACGGGCATTACTGTTGCAACTCTGGCTCTGATTGCTGTTGGTGCTAAAAACACGGCTATCAGGATAACTGGAGCACAAGATAGTCTTGCAACCATTCATCGGGTAATCGAAATCTCTGGTGCAGCACTTGTCTTTATTTTGGGTTTTCTTTTATTCAGCGCAGCACTTACCGCTTAATTGACAAACAGCATACCAAGTTAAAATAACGCCAATGGCGCATTGCAAATAATTAAAACAGCACTATTTTGCAATTACTTCCAAAGTTTGTGAAAATAGGTTCCATGTTAAAGAAAAACGATACAAAGGCGGGCATTGGCCCATTGCCAAAAGACCACCCAAAAGTTTCAATTGGCAAAGTAGGTGTATTGCTCGTTAATCTTGGCACGCCCGATGGGTATGACAAAAAGAACATGTATAAATATCTGCGTGAGTTTTTATCAGACAGCCGTGTTATCGAATGGCCAAAGGCCATTTGGTATCCAATCCTTTACGGTATTGTTTTAAATGTCCGTCCTGCAAAATCAGGTGCTGCCTATAAGTCTATCTGGAACACAGAAAAAGACGAATCTCCCCTTAGAACATTCACCCGCAGTCAATCAGACAAACTTGAGGCAATTTTCAAAGGTAATGATGATGTGGTCGTGGACTGGGCAATGCGTTACGGCAATCCTTCCATTCCTTCACGCCTTGACGCATTAAAAGAACAAGGTTGTGACCGCATTGTCGTATTCCCTCTTTACCCGCAATATTCAGCAGCAACAACTGCAACGGTAAACGACAAAGTATTTGACCATTTCATGAAACAACGCTGGATGCCTGCACTTCGCACTATTCCTGCCTATCACGATGAACCTGTTTATATTAATGCCCTTGCAGCATCGCTAGAAAATGCCCTTGAGAAGATGGATAAAAAGCCAGAAAAAATCATCGCCTCTTATCACGGTATTCCTCAAAGCTATTTCAAAAAAGGCGACCCTTATCACTGCCATTGTATGAAGACTTCGCGTCTATTGCGTGAAAAGCTTGGCTGGTCGGAAGACTTCCTTTTAACTTGCTTTCAATCGCGCTTTGGCCCCGAAGAATGGCTACAACCTTATACGGACAAAACCATTGAAGCACTTGCACAAGAAGGCGTTAAAGACCTCGCAGTATTCAACCCAGGTTTTTCGGTTGACTGTCTTGAAACATTGGAAGAAATGGGCGTTGAAGGCGAAGAAATTTTCCATGAGCATGGCGGTGAAAACTTCACTTATATTCCTTGTCTCAACGACAGCAAGGAAGGCATGGATGTCATCGAGACAATGGTAAAACGTGAAATTATGGGCTGGGCTTAATATCCAAGTTTTAAATCAACAAGGTTTTCCAGCCCTTCACCGTTTTCATAACGCTTGATTTGCCCATCCACATAAGCCCCTAAAGACTTAACATCAGAGTTCGCGGCAACATGCGGGAAGATATAAGCATTTTCAAAATGCCAAAGTGGACTGCCGCCTGGCAAAGGCTCACTTTCAAATACATCCAATGAAACCCCGCCCAAAGTGCCATCTTCAAGGCAAGACACAATATCCGTTTCAACCTGGCTTTTACCACGCCCACCATTGATGAAAATCGGTGAAGGCAAAACTGGGTGTTTCGCCAATTTTGTAAAGTTTTCACGATTGAATATTGCTGTTGTACCAGCCGTTAACGGCAGAAGACCAACAAGGTAATTGGTCTTGGAAAGAAACACATCAAGTTCGCTTTCATCATAGCACACCACACCGTCAATTTCTTTTTGGGTTCTACTCCAACCGAGTACATTAAAACCTAGAGCCTTAAGTTTCTTTGCAGAGTCTTGCCCAAGAACACCCAGCCCCATAATGCCAACCGTTACATCACTTGCTTGGGGTTGGGGCGCATCAGCCCATACAGCTTTTTTCTGAGCGGCATCATAATGCTTTTGCTGGCGAAGGTGATTGAGACATTGCATACAAATCCATTCACTCATGCGCGTTGTCAGTGAATGATCTACAAAACGTACAATCGGAATATCTTTTGGCAAGGCAGGGTTTGAAAGAACCTTGTCTACACCAGCACCTGCAGAAAAAATTACTTCCAGATCAGGCATACGGTCAAAAAGATCATGGTCAAATTCCCAAACAAGCGCATATTTAACCCCCACCAAACTGTCAGGTCGCTCGCCCTTCGCCCAGTCAACCACAGGGCGACCATCAAGACCATCATGAATGGAACCCAGTTTTTCAGCAGCCGTAAAATCCACTGAAAGAAGAAGCGTTGATTTATCCATAGGTAAAGTCTTTATTTTGTTTTTATATCGAAAGCAGCTGCCATTAGCGCCTTGGTATAATCTGTTTGGGGATTTTCAAAAATCTGCTTGGATGATCCTTGCTCAACCACTTTGCCAAGCCGCATGACAATCACTTCATTTGCAAGTGCTTTTACAACCTTCAAATCATGACTGATAAACATATAAGCAAGCTTACGGCGTTTTTGTAAATCTCTTAACAAATCCACCACTTGCGCCTGAACACTCATATCAAGCGCCGAAGTTGGTTCATCCAGCATGATAAACCTGGGTTCAAGAACAATAGCGCGCGCAATCGCTATACGTTGCCGCTGACCACCAGAAAACTCATGCGGATAACGATGACGCGTTTCAGGGTCAAGACCTGTTTCTTCTAACGCATTAATAACCATCGCCTCACGTTGGTCGCGATTGAGTTCCTTATTATGAATAGTCAGTCCTTCAGCAATAATTTCTCCAACCGACATTCTGGGACTAAGCGAACCATATGGATCTTGAAACACCACTTGCATCTGGTCACGAAGTCCACGCATCTCTTTAAACGAATAGGCGTTAATATCCTTGCCAACAAAGGCAATCTTGCCCTGGGATGAAATCAGCCTTGTTAAAGCCATACCAAGCGTTGTCTTACCTGAACCCGATTCCCCTACCACACCAAGCGTCTGTCCTTCGCGCAAGATAAGATCAATACCATCCACCGCCTTTACATGGTCAACAGTTCTGCGCATCAAACCTTTTTTGATCGGGAACCAAACCTTCATATCACTGGCTTCCAGTACAACTAGAGCGCTCGTATCACTTGCAGGTGGCGAACCTTTAGGTTCGGCAGATAAAAGATGTTTGGTATAATCATGTTGTGGCTTAGTGAAGATTTTTTCTGTCTCACCCTTTTCAACAATATGTCCGTTTTGCATCACACAACACCGATCTGCAATGCGTCGCACAATGCCAAGATCATGAGTGATGAACAACATTGAAAGACCGTTTTTTTCCTGCAACTCTTTTAACAGTTCCAGAATTTGCGCTTGCACGGTAACATCCAAAGCAGTCGTTGGTTCATCTGCAATCAGTAATTCAGGCTCATTTGCAAGCGCCATGGCAATCATCACACGTTGACGTTGACCACCAGACATCTGGTGCGGATAAGCACTCAACCTAGTTTCAGGATCACGAATGCCAACCTGCGTTAAAAGCTCAATAACACGCTCACGCGCAGCTTTGCCAGTCATGCCCTTGTGCAGTTCCAATATCTCGGCAATTTGTTTTTCAATTGTGTGAAGCGGATTAAGCGATGTCATCGGCTCCTGAAAAATCATCGTGATGTCATTACCGCGTATCTTGCGAAGTTCATCTTCACTGGCTGACAAAATATCCTGCCCTTTGAACAAGATTTTACCTGTTGGATAAGAAGCAGCTTGTGGCAGCAATTTCAAAACTGAAAGCGCTGTGATGGATTTGCCAGAACCAGACTCGCCAACAAGTGCAACTGTCTCGCCCTTTTTAATATCAAAGGAAGAACCATGAACCGCAGTTGAAGCTTCACCACTAACCGTAAAGGCAATGGACAGATCGTCAATTTCAAGAATTTTATCGCTCATACCACCCTCACTCAAATGTCTTGCGAGGATCAAAGGCATCACGCGTGGCTTCACCAATGAAAATCAATAATGAGAGCATGAGCGAGATGATAAAAAAGCCAGAAAGGCCAAGCCATATTGCCTGTGGGTTATTTTGCCCCTGTTTTAAAAGCTCCCCAATAGAAGCAGAGCCGGGTGGCAGGCCAAACCCAAGAAAATCAAGTGAGGTCAACGTTGTAATCGAACCGTTTAAGATAAACGGCATAAAGGTAAGCGTTGCAACCATGGCATTGGGAAGTAAATGCCGCCACATGATAGTACGGTTATTAACGCCAAGTGCGCGCGCAGCATTCACATATTCAAAATTACGTGCCCGCAGAAACTCAGCTCTCACAACACCAACAAACCCTACCCAAGAGAACAGTAGCAATATACCCAGTAATATCCAGAACCCAGGGGCCAGAACTGATGAAATAATCAACAATAAATAAAGCACAGGAAGTGCGGACCAGATCTCAATAAATCGTTGGAAAAACAAATCAGTCAACCCACCGAAATACCCCTGCACCGCACCTGCTGTAACGCCAATAATTGCAGAAGCCAATGTTAAAATTAATCCGAAGACAACAGAAATTCTAAAGCCATAAATCACACGCGATAAAACATCCCTGCCCTGATTATCCGTACCCAGCCAGTTCCAGTTGCCAACGCTACAACCGGCATCATCAACACCATTTGGATATTGCGCACAGCGTGTTTGCTTATCATATAACCAACTTGGTTTTGAAGGAGCTGGCTCAGGTATTTCCGTATTTACTGTTCTAAAAGAATATCGAATAGGTGGCCAAATTGCCCACCCATTAGCCTCAAATGCCTCTTGTATTTCTGGTATTCGGTAATCTGTATTAGGCAAAAAACCATCTTCACCCAAAAACACTTCCTCGGGGTAGTCGGTAAAAACGGGTGAATATAATTCGCCTTTAAACGAAACCAATACCGGGCGATCATTGGCAAGAAATTCTGTAAACAGACTTAAGCCAAACAGGATCATGAAAATCCAAAGCGACCAAAACCCACGACGGTTTGCTTTAAAGTTTTGCCAACGGCGCTGATTTAGCGGGGACAAAAACGGACGCTTTGTTTCAGGCATATCGTTGATATTTTCAGTAATATTTTCTGGCACACTCATCAGACATCCCTCGCTTCAAAATCAATGCGCGGATCAATGGTTGTATAAATAATATCAGAGATAAGACTGACCACCAGCCCCATCAAAGAGAAGATATAAAGCGTTGCAAAGACTACCGGGTAATCTCGTCCAACAATGCTTTCAAACCCTAATAGGCCAAGACCATCCAGTGAGAAAATTGTTTCTATCAACAGCGAGCCTGTAAAAAACGAAGTAATGAATGCCGCAGGAAAACCTGCAATAATAATCAACATGGCATTGCGGAAGACATGACCGTAAAGCACTTTGTTTTCACTTAAACCCTTGGCGCGGGCGGTTTGCACATATTGCTTGCCGATTTCATCCAGAAATGAATTTTTGGTAAGCAATGTTGTGGTTGCGAAAGAGGATAAAACCATCGCAGTCAAAGGCAAGGCCAAATGCCAGAAATAGTCACCAATTTTACCAAGTGTGGATAGTTCATCAAAATTATCTGACGTCAGCCCTCGCAGTGGGAAGAGATCAAAGAATGAGCCGCCTGCAAAAACAATTATAAGGAAGATACCAAACAAAAACCCTGGAATAGCATAAGCAACAATAATCAC
>CALDZF010000085.1 GCA_937944165.1 uncultured Rhizobiaceae group bacterium
ATTAAAGCGGTACGTGAGCTGGGTTCAGAACGTCGCGAGACAGTTCGGTCCCTATCTGCCGTGGGTGTAGGAATATTGACAGGATCTGTCCCTAGTACGAGAGGACCGGGATGGACATATCAATGGTGGATCTGTTGTCACGCCAGTGGCATAGCAGAGTAGCTAAATATGGAAGGGATAACCGCTGAAGGCATCTAAGCGGGAAACCCACCTGGAAACTAGTATTCCCTGAGAATCGTCGAAGACTACGACGTTGATAGGCTGGGTGTGGAAG
Source organism: uncultured Rhizobiaceae group bacterium (assembly GCA_937944165.1). GTDB lineage: Bacteria > Pseudomonadota > Alphaproteobacteria > Rhizobiales > Rhizobiaceae > JAALLB01. The sequence continues at coordinate 275 of CALDZF010000085.1, forward strand.
CACGGTAACGTGTGAAGCTTACCAGTACTAATAATTCGATAGGCTTGATCATTCTCATTACTTATATTTATCAAAGTTTTTTGCGCAGCAAATAACGTATAGCAAACAGACGTCTCGCACAGCGAACACGTCGAGTTGCAAAATCGCGTAAAAGTTTATTGTCTCCCGTTGTTTGCAAGCAATCAACGGGAGACGCGCTTGCACTTTTGCCTAGCAAAAGTTGCTTGGACCAGTTTCATACACATGCAATTCGCCGACCTGGTGGTTATTGCGAGGTTTCTGCACCCGATCCCATTCCGAACTCGGCCGTGAAACGCCTCTGCGCCGATGGTACTTTGTCTTAAGGCACGGGAGAGTAGGTCGCTGCCAGGTCTGCAAATTGCATGAGTAATGAGTTTCTTCTTTGGTGTAATTTAGTTTAAAGGCCGCTTGCCAAAACATGCGTATTGGCTAGCGGCTTTTTTTTCGATATAATTAATATATCGATCTTGTCGTGATACAATTTTACCGGTGTATCACTTTTGGCGCGGGATGGAGCAGCCCGGTAGCTCGTCAGGCTCATAACCTGAAGGTCGCAGGTTCAAATCCTGCTCCCGCAACCAAAGCACTTTACGAAGTAAAGTGCGGAATAGGCGGCAGACAATTCGCGCAGCGAATATCGAGAGCCGCAACATTTTTTATATAGAAAAACGTTTTTATATTCTGAAGGTTGCGCGCTTTAAAGATACTTTTTTTCATAAAAACAGACGATTTATTTAATGGTTGAATTAATTCAGGCGGTATTTTTGTATTAAAAATCTGATATGTAATATTTGATTGTGAAGGAATTATTTTACATGTTGAGCGCATCTTATGAATTTACGCATGCTTTATGTCGGCTACCATCTAAAAGTTTGATTGATGGATTGCGTGCTGTGGATATTGGGCAGCCAGATTATGATAAGTTTATAAATGACCATCATGGTTATGTTGAAGTGCTAAAAGAGACTGGTGCTGAAGTTATTGTACTTGATGGGTTGGAAGAATTTCCAGATTCTGTTTTTATCGAAGATGCTGCATTATGTTTGCCTAAACTTGCTGTGGTAATGCGCCCGGGGGCTCCAACAAGATTGGGTGAAGCTGAAGCAATTAAGCCTACACTTGAAAAGCTTTATTCCAATGTAAAACAAATTAATGGATCAGGTTTTATAGAAGGTGGCGATATATTAGTCACTGAGAAAGAAATTCTTGTTGGTTTGTCTGAGCGTACTGATAAATCTGGTGTAGAAGAACTGGCTTCAATCGTGATACCATTTGGTTATAAAGTTCGTATAGTGCAGACCCCTGAAGGGGTTTTGCATTTTAAAACAGATTGTTCGTTACTTGATGAAAATACTATTCTAACAACCCAAAAATTAGCTGATTCAGGCTGCTTTGAAGACTATAATATTCTCTATGTCGCGCAGGGCGAAGAAGCGTGTGCGAATACAATACGATTTAATAATTATGTCATAATGCCAAGTGGTTTCCCGAAAACGTACGAGAAACTTGTTGCAAATGGATATGAAGTGAAAACTATTGGCAATACGGAAGCTGCAAAACTGGATGGCGGAATGTCATGTTTGTCATTAAGATTTACGCCTGTCTAAAAACTCATATAATCGCATTAAACTGATATTAATCACTTACTTATATATATTAGTCCAAGTAAGATATTAAGTTAGCGAGACTTTATGCGATTACGCGTCATAATGACAATTGTTTTTTGTATCTCTGCAATTGCGCCACTTGCTATATTTTGGCTTTGGCCTCATTCGCAGTCTTTGAATAATGATATTAAAGATGTTCGTGAGCGTCATTTGATAATAGCAAAGAATTTATCAGATGCATTAGATCGCTATTATGTTGATTTATCCGCTACTTTTGAGTTTTTAATTAATGATATTGAAACCCGTGATAGTACTCAAAAGCTAGATAAACTATTCAAGAATCTAAATATCAATCATATCTGTATTGCCAATAATTATACAGGCAAGATTATAAAATCCATACAAACAGATGGCCCAAAATGCCCGAAAGAAGTTCCTGCCAAAAGATTTGAATGGATGCAAGAACAGTTAAAAGGCAAAGGTAGTCAAGTTGTAGTCACTGGCGTAATGCCGACTGACGACAATGGAAATGTTATTTACACTTTGCATAGTAAGCAAAATACACTCTACATTGGCGCTTTCTCTACAGAGTATTTTAAGAAAATTGGAAATCAAATTTCTTTTGGCGAAAAAGGACACGCTGCGATTGTTGATCAAACAGGCAAGGTGCTCTCACACCCTAAAACTAACTGGCAAGATGAACGTCATGATTTGAGCAAACTTGATATTGTTCAAAAAATGTTAAATGGCGAATCGGGTGTAACAACTTTTTATTCTCCAGCATTAAAAGAGGAAATGATTGCGGGGTTTGCTCAAGCAAAGGTTTCTGGGTGGGGCGTGATGGTGCCGCAACCGTTATCTGAGCTTAAAAATAGAGCTTCTACTATTAAGAATACTGCTTTTACAGTGATGGCAATCGGTTTCCTTATTGCGGTAGTTCTAGCCTATTACGCATCTAAGATTTTGACTCACCCAATTGAACAAATGGTAATTTCCATGCGCCGTATAGGTAACGGTGAACTTTGGGCTCATGAAAAGATGACTGAATGGCGTTTTCAACCTAAAGAATTTTCAGATGCACGCGAAAGCATTAAAAGCATGGCTGAGAAGCTACAAGAAAACATTGATACTATTTCCCGCCACGCTTATTTGGATGGTGTAACAGGTTTGCCAAATCGTGAATGTTTCCGTGTTCTTGCTCAAGAAGAAATAGATAAACTCTCTATAAGTGGTAATGCTGGCGCGTTATTATTCCTGGATTTAGATGGGTTTAAACAGGTAAATGATGTTTATGGTCACCGTGCAGGTGATGATCTCTTATTGGAGTTTTCCAAGCGATTGCATGAGTATTGTGGGGTGTTTATGAAACGTTACGCACGTGGGGTAGACAATGCTTTAACGGTTCTGCCAGCACGGTTAGGCGGTGACGAATTTGTTGTTTTCTTGGGCAATATCGCTGGCTCTGCAACAACTGCTGAGTTTTCTGAACAGTTGTTTACGAAAGTATTTGGTGAGTTTAATCTTCATAACGGGCTTAAACTTGATATTTCTGGTAGTGTTGGGGGGGCTATATTCCCGACACAAGCTGGTGATTTTGACGAACTATTACGCCTTGCTGATATAGCGATGTATGAAGCAAAAAACAACGGCAAAGGCCGTTATTTCTTACATGATGATTCTAATAACTATTTTGACAATATAACAAATTCGAATGATTTTGAGCAGGCTAGCTAAAGGTCTCTGTTTAATCTTAATATAAAAATTGTAACTGTATTTTTCCTGAAGGTGAAAGTGTTATCGTGAATAAGAAAACCAACATTGCTCAACATGAAGAAGATAAGTCTAATACATCATTAGAAGCTTTATTGCTGCAATCAGATCTTATGGCAGGGATGGCGAGGGCTGATGGTAGAGTTTTGGATGTCGAAAATTTAATTGCTGAGAGTTATATTGATACAGAAAATCTAACAAATTCTGAGCAAGTAAAGTCACATTACACTAGCGTTGTGGATGATGAAAATACAGATACAAGAGTTAGTACAATTATGAGTTTTATGGCTAATTTGAGCCTTGATGATAAATATAGGCTTTTACGTTGCTTATCAGCAATTGCGATGTGCGATAACGAACTGCATCCAAAAGAAGCTGACCTTTTAAAGCAATTTGCCAAAGCCATGGATATTGATTTTAGAGGTATTTAGCTCTAGGACGCTATTATTAAAACACTCACAGGAAAAATTTTTCCAGGCAAGACTTTTTAGTTTCTATGTTTTATGCAGGTAGAAATAAAAGTAATCTTGGAATCATATTATGGCTCGTGATCTTATAATTGCACCTTCTGTTCTGGCATCTGACTTTTCCAAACTTGGAGAGGAAGTCGCGGATGTTGTTAAAGTAGGTGCTGATTGGATTCATTTGGATGTTATGGATGGTCATTTTGTGCCCAATATCACATTTGGTGCGCCTGTCATAAAATCCATTCGTAATCGTACGGATAAAGTATTTGATTGCCATTTGATGATTGAACCGGTTGATCTGTATCTTGCAGAATTTAAAGATGCTGGCTGCGATATTCTTACGGTTCATGCTGAAGCAACGAAACATCTTGATCGTTCGCTTCAAGCTGTTCGCGATTTAGGCGTTAAGGCTGGTGTAGCGCTTAATCCGCATACACCGGTTAGCGTGATTGAACATGTTCTCGACAGACTTGATCTTGTTTGCCTTATGTCAGTGAACCCGGGCTTCGGTGGGCAGAAGTTTATTCCTGAAGTGGTTGAAAAAACCAAACGCGTCAAAGCGCTGATTGGTGATCGTCCAATTGATATTGAAATTGATGGCGGGGTTGACCCTACAACCGCACCGCTTGTTGCGAGCGCAGGGGCTAATGTGCTGGTTGCTGGTTCTGCAGTATTCAAAGCCGAGGGCGTTCAAGGATATCGCGCTAATATAGATGCGATACGGAAAAGTATAAGCTAGATTTAGCATGCTCCTGCCTGTTGCGCCCCATGGGTGGCCTGACTAATCGTAAATTTATCCCCGTATTCAGAAGAAAGCTGATCAATTAAACCTCTGCAAGAAAAGCCCTGAATACTCAGATAGTTTTTGGCAGATCTTACCGCTTGATCATTCCAATTAGTAGACATGCTATTAACAGCCACAGTAGCATCGTTGACATCATATTGGTCGCCATATTCAGAAGAAAGTTGGTCGATTAGGCCAAGGCGAGAGAATCCTTTGAAACTAATATAGTTATTTGCTGATCTTAAGGCATTTTTCTGTTGGCCAGTGAGTTCTTGCGCTAAAGCAAACGAAGTGAATAGCATGTTCAATAACAAAGAAATTACACTTATATATTTTGCCATTTTTAAAACAGTCCTTCTGGTAAACTTATTTCCAATTTAAAGGTTATTGAATATTTTTTATAAATCAAGTCTAAATACTTAAAATATTATTTTTAATATTGATTTTTATTAAAATAATCTACCGCCCCTTCCAAACAGGATCACGTTTTTCTGCAAAGGCTTTGGCGCCTTCCAGTTGGTCTTCTGAATTATAAAGTTTTTCCACCGTTGCCAATTGGCTTTGGGTGATGCGGTTAAGCGCGTCTTGAAATTTGCTGTCTTCTGCATCGCGGACAACTTCTTTTATCGCGGCATAAACAAGAGGTGGGCCGCTTTCAAGTTGTCTTGCCATCTCCCAGGCTTTTTCCATCAGTTTATCTGCCTTATGAATTTGATTTACAAAGCCCCAGCGGTGCGCTTCTTCTGCGTCCAACCAACGCCCTGTTAAAAGCATTTCCATGGCCACATGATAAGGAATACGCTTTGGTAGTTTGATGGATGCTGCATCTGCAACTGTGCCTGATCTTATTTCTGGCAGTGCAAACGATGCGTGTTCAGCTGCTAGAATGATGTCGCAGGACAAAGCTATTTCCAATCCGCCGCCACAACAGATGCCGTTGACTGCGCAGATGACAGGCTTATTCATATGCGAAAGCTCTTGTAAACCGCCAAAGCCACCTACGCCATAATCACCATCTACTGCGTCACCGTCCGCTGCTGCTTTCAAGTCCCAGCCAGGGCAGAAGAACTTGTCACCTTCGCCTGTGTATATAGCCACACGCATTTCTGGGTCATCGCGAAACTCCTGGAAAATTTTGCCAAGCTCCCTGCTGGTTGCAAGGTCAACCGCATTGGCTTTTGGGCGGTTGAGTTTTACTTCCAGAATGCCGCCTTCTTTTCGTGTTTCAACAGGTCCAGTCATGAGGTTTTCTCCAGTTTAATTAATGCATCAACGGCAATAGCTTTATCTTCAAGTGCGATAAGAGGGTTAATATCAAGCTCGATTAATTCAGGTGAGTTTAAACAATAGTTTTGTATCGCTTCAATAGCATCAAGCAATGTTTCCAACTTAGCGGGTGGTTTACCCCTAAAGCCTGAAAGTAATTTGGATAATTTTAATCCACTCATTGCATTAGCAATGCTCTGTCTTGTTGCTGGAATAATAAGCGAGGTGGTGTCATCCAAGAGTTCCGTCACCACGCCGCCTGAGCCTATTGTTAACATCATTAGACCAGTAGCGTCGCGTGTTATACCTACCAATATTTCTGCAATTGAGTTTTGAACCATTTCTTCAACTAAAAAGCCTGTGACACCTGTCATGCCTTCTGCTGAGAATTTAACTTCACTGGGGTTTTGTAAGTTGAGCTTAACAGCGCCCGCCTCACTTTTATGAGCAAGCCCCAAGCCTTTTAAGACAACAGGGAAGTTTAATTGTTCTGACGCTGTTGTAATTTCTTCAATAGAACTTGCCGTTTGTGCTTGTGGGAATTGCAAGCCATATCTTGCAAGCACTTGTTTGGAATTGGCCTCGTCTAAAACTTTGAATGCATCTGATTGTGCTACTCTAAGCAAGCTTGGCGCATGATCATTCCTCATGATCTGCTCTGCATTGATTACTGCGTTAACCGCTTCAACCATTTCTTCCATACCGTGGAAAGGTACAATGCCTTGCGCTATCAGTTCATCGCCTAATTCTTCGGATAGATTTTCTGGTAATGTCGCCAGCATTGCGACATTGGCATTTGTGTTTTGCTTGGCTAATTTTAGCGCTCGCAATGCAGAATCCCATGCGGATGGGTCGCAGCGGTCTTTTGGTGGAATGTCCATTATGAGAATGTTGAGATCATACCCATCTTCAAATACAGCAGTATAAACGCCAACCATTTTAGCTTCGTCGCCCCAAATGAACGTGTGATAATCAAGCGGATTGGCAACTGTAACGATAGGGCCCAAAATATCTTTCAAGATATTTGTTTGCTTGGGGCTGATGTCGCGAAAATTGATGTTCGTATCTTCTGCCATATCTGCGATTAATCCGGCTTCACCGCCAGAGCATGACATGGAAGAAACTGCATTACCTTCAAGTGCGCCGCAGGCGTGTAGCAGTTTTAAGGTTTCCAAAAAGACAGCAATGGAATTGACTTCAATAATGCCCAACCGTTTTATCAATGCGGAAGAAGCAGCTTTGCCGCCTGCAAGGGAAGCAGTATGGGTCAAGGTTGCCAGCTTGGACTTTTCTGATTTGCCTGTTTTAATCGCAACAATTGGTTTGCCCATTTTGCGCGCCTTATCGGTCATGGCTTCAAGCTTTCGGATATCGCCAAAGCCTTCAATGTATAGGCCAATGGCTGTGACGCGTTCATCATCCAGTAAGTGCGAGGCAATGTCACTTAGTTGCGTTTGCGCTTGGTTTCCTGCTGCGACCGTATAGGCAATGGGCAGAGAGCGTTTTTGCATCGTCATATTGATTAAGACGTTTGAGGATTGGCCAATAATGGCGACACCCTTGTCGCAAGCTCTGCCGCCATGCTGGTCTGGCCATAGAGTGACATTGTCCAGATAGTTTAAAAGGCCATAGCAATTTGGTCCCAGAATTGGCATGTCACCAGCCGCTTCTATCAAGCGCGATTGCAGGTCTGCGCCGCCTGTGCCTTCTCCCTCGCTTTCTAAAAACCCTGAGGCAAAACAGGTTGCGCCGCCTGCGCCCATTTTAGAAAGGGTGTCGATTACTTCAATTGAGAGTTCGCGGTTCACACCGACAAAGCTTGCATCAGGCGGTGAGGGGAGTTCGCTAATATCTTTGAAGCAGGGAATGTCA
>CALDZF010000086.1 GCA_937944165.1 uncultured Rhizobiaceae group bacterium
CCTTGAGACAGCGGTAAACCCGATAAAAATTCTTCACGTGATGGCTTTTTACCGAATAGGCGCAGATATGCTAAAAGAGCATCTATTAAAGGCGTACTGGTATGTCCGTTATTAATAGATATCATTTTGATATTGCTCAAACATTATAATTAGAATTCTAACCGAATCATTTACTATAAAACTAATACCATTTAGCAACCACAATATCATCTTACGTTTTGTAAAATCATTAATTTCATCATAATGTAACCAAACGAATACCACCTTGTGTCGGTATGATTATGGTTTTCCAAGCGCTAAAGTGGCATGCCTCAATACCTCTTATTCAGAGTTGGAAACACGCTACACTTTATGCAAGCATCTCCCTCAGCCTTGCACATGAAATCGCTTGCCGACAAGTTTTGCTGCAATAATACAAACCAATGGACATGATCTGGACTTGTCGCGTATTAGTTCCGCATCCTTATCTCGTTTAACTCATCTTTCTTTCAAAGTCTCCACAGCCATTGATTCTGGGGACTGAACCCACTTATCACTAAAAACTTTAAACCCACTAATAGTCACTCAAATTCTTTTATAATTTCATCCGTATGTTCACCAATTCTTGGGGGTTTTGTTGGTTTTTGATGGGTTGGGTTTTGCCAGTTGATTGGGTGGGCTGCCAATTTTATTTGTTTGCCTTCAGAGTTTTGATGTTTATGAGGGCGAAAAGCTGCGTGGCTTTTTAAATCAGAGGCTTCGTTTAATACGCCATAAGCAATTTTTGCAGTTTGCAGCCTTGTTTGTAGTTCTTGTGATGTAAGCTTGGTGGTTAAGCTGGAAATTTCTTTTTCCAACGCGTCTCTATTTTGAACGCGTAAATTATTTGAGAGATAATTTGAGTTTTCAAAAAGACCATTAGATTGCAAGGCCTGCTTACATAGCCTTTCCCATTCGCGTTCATTTTGAATGGATATTAAAACCAGTTTTTCATCAGCACACTTAAAGGCACCATAAGGTGCAATGGATGGATGCCTGAGCCCTGCAGGTTTTGGTGCGCCATGCCCGTATTGCGCATGAATGAGCGGCACTGCCATCCAATCTGCCGCAACATCGAATAATGAAACGCAAAACGCTTCACCTTTTCCTGAGATAGAGCGCTTTAAAAGCGCTTCCAAAATACCGCTATAAGCAGTCATGCCCGCTCCGATATCGCAGACGGAAACTCCAATTCGGCCAAGCTCCTGCTCACTGCCAGAAACAGATATTAACCCGCTTTCAGCCTGTACCAGTAAATCATAAGCTGGTTTTTGCGCTGCCTCCCCATCCATTCCATAGCCACAGATATTACAGACGATTAGGCGTTCATTTATCGAATGCAATTCATCAGTTGAAAAGCCTGCTCTTTGTAATGCACCTGGTGAAAGGTTTTGAATAAGCACATCCGCTTTTTTTATTATCTTCCATAAAAGCGCGGCACCCTCTTCAGATTTAAAATCCAAACAAATGGATTGCTTACCTTGATTAAGCCAAACGAAATACGAGCTTTCGCCCTTGGCAGCCTTATCATAGCCTCGGGCAAAATCGCCTTCTGCGCGTTCAATCTTTATAACACGGGCTCCAGCTTGTACTAGACGGGCTGTACAAAAGGGCGCAGCAACGGCCTGCTCAATCGCAACAACAAGTAATCCTTCAAGCGGTAACATAATTAAAAACTTCTCGGCATGCCAAGCACATGCTCGCTTAAATAAGATAAAATCAGATTGGTGGAAATCGGCGCTATTTGATAAAGCCGCGTCTCGCGTAATTTACGTTCAATGTGATATTCTCGGCTCATGCCAAAGCCACCATGGGTCTGCAAACAAACATCACCTGCTTTCCAGGAGGCATCTGCTGCAAGCATTTTAGCCATATTAGCTTCTGCACCGCAGGGTTTATTTGCATCAAATAATTGCGCAGCTTTTTCCACCATCAGATGCGCTGCTTGTGTTTGCGCATAGCTTTGAGCAATCGGAAAAGCGACCCCTTGGTTTTGACCAATAGGACGATCAAAAACCAAGCGCTCATTGGCATAATTTTTTGCTTTATCGATAAAGTAACGCGCATCACCAATGCATTCAGCACCAATTAAGACCCGCTCTGCATTCATACCATCCATGATAACTTTAAACCCCTTATGCTCTTCACCAAGCAGGTTTTCAGCAGGCACCTCAAAATCATCGAAAAAGAGTTCGCAAGAATGATGATTTATCATTGCATCAATCGGTTTAATTGCAAGACCACGCATTTCTGCGCCTTGAAGGTCAATGATAAAACACGAAAGCCCATCTGTTTTGAAACTGCGTTCTTCAATCGGTTTTGTGCGCGCGAGTAACACCATAAGGTCTGAATGTTGGACACGGCTAATCCAGACCTTTTGACCATTGATAATATATTTATCCCCTTGCCGCTTGGCAGTTGTTTTAAGTGAAGTTGTATCTGTACCCGTGGTAGGTTCTGTGACTGCAAAAGATTGCAAGCGCAATTTGCCGTTAGCAATGGCTGGAAGGTATTTTTGTTTTTGTTCTTCGCTGCCATGGCGTAAAACTGAACCCATGACATACATTTGTGCATGCGCAGCACCTGGGTGCCCTCCAGAGCGCGAAACTTCTTCAAGCACAGCACAAGCTTCAATAAGTCCAAGCCCAGCACCACCATACTCTTCCGGTATTAAGCATCCCAAGAAACCTGACTGGGTCAGTTCTTTAACAAAGTCCGTTGGGTAACCGCGTGTTTCATCCAGCTTGCGCCAGTAGTCTTCATCAAACGAGTCACAAATTGCCCTAACTGAAAGTCTTATTTCTTCAAGATGTTCCATAGATTTTCCGATGCTAGAGCATTTTGAGTTAAAACACAGTCACTCAAAATACTCTATCTATTTGTTCTTGAACATATTGTTGTCCGAAAACAACGCACATTTTCGGGAATATATTCTATTATGAAAACAACATAGCAATTTCACAAAACCGCACAAACAAAAAAGGCCACTCCTTTAAGAGTGGCCTTGGCAAAACGTTTTAAATTTTAATCAGTCTGTCGACGTGCTTTCTTCAGTCGCTGCGTCACCTTCTGCAGCAGGCTCAGAGAATGTAGCCAGATAAGCAATAACATCTTTACGCTCATCTTCTTTCTTCAGCTTGAAAGACATTTTGCTTTTGGCTTTTTTATCATCAAGCTTTGCACGAAGATATTTTTTAGGGTCTATCAACCATTCAGACAATTCTTCTTCTGTCCATGTAGCACCTGTTTCGCCCAAGGCAACGATGCTTTTGCCGTATTTATAACCTTCAGCGGAAGCTACTTTAGCACCGACCACACCTGTTAAGGCAGGGCCAACTTTATTTTGTGCGTCAGGACCAACCTGGTGACAGGCAGCACATTTTTTGAATATTGCTTCGCCTTTTACCGCATCGCCAGCAATTGCTGGTGCAGCGATTAAACTTGCTACAGAAATAACTGCTGCGGATATAATATTGTTATTCATGGGTATGCTCCTGATACTTTTCCAATTTCATGTAAACAATTACACCTTTATGGCTTATTCAACTAGGCAAATATGTTCACAGTTAGTTTAATTATACGAACCACGACCTTAATGCAGTCTTAACGTTTCTTGCGGCGCTTCTTTGTATATGTAAGTGTCCGGTTAATAACTTGGTTGTGGAAATTCGAGTCTTTTTCAATTGTTGTATGTCTAAGACCGCGGACACCACGAACATTTATATTTTTCAAAGCACCTTTAAAGCCTGATACTTTCTTTATTACATTTGAATTTGAGTCATTAGGCAAATAAAAATTGATAACACGATTAATATTTTTACCAACAACTGTTGTAATTGTTGGATCAAACGCAACAACATATTGCACTTTTATATTTTTATCGCCCAAATATTTGGCCATATTAGCAGCAGCATTACCCCCAAGCGAATGACCCATAATAACGACGGGATAAGAAACCTGTTTTTTCTTGTCTCTTGCAACAATATTATCCGCCAATTCTCTCCAAATAGAATGATTATAAACACGTGCATCAAGACCAGCGCGGATCATTTTAGCACCAAGTGTATCCATGCCGCGCGAAAATACATTAGCAAGCCCGCGTAAAAGATACACTTCACCAGTTCGCGTTATTTTACCCTTTATGGGTATGTTAATTTCGCTAGGGCGTTGTGAAAGCGAGGTTGTAATACCTTTTATATTTTTTACTTTGGCATTGCTGCTTGAACTGCCACTTGATGAACAAGCGGAAAACAAAAAAACAATCGCAAATAAAATACTCACGGCTTGGATTAGTCGAAAATTCATGTTTAAAAGATCCCACACCCTAAATTACGCAACGTAATTTTATTAATATTACCATAGCAAAAAAATACAACGATAAAGTAGTAAAAAAAACTTGCTACACTGAATTATTACGAAAACCAAAATGAATGTTGCATGAATGTAACAGATTGAATTTGCTGCCCAAAAATTAACACCTGTCAAAAGCTAAAATTTCAAATCTTTGTGAGCTATTGGACGCATAATTTATGTTTAATAGATATTCGGAAACACTTTTTTGGTTCGTTTCATATAAGCCTCGTACTCTTCGCCAAACTCGGCCTTCATCATTGCTTCCTCTTGCCCCACTCGCAAGAAAAACAAAGTACCAAATCCGACCAAACCAGAAACACCTGCCACCCAATTTGGCAATAAGAAAAACGCACCAAGCGCCCATACCCAAAAAGCCGTATACATTGGATGGCGAACTTTTTCATAAATACCTGAAGTGACCAGCTTATGATCTTCACGAAGGTCCAAACTATGCGACCACATTTTACCCAACGCCTTGTGCGTGGAGCGGAACAACCGAAGTGATACAATCAACAGGCCAGTACCAATGATTATCAACATTGTGTTTTGTGTATAATTATAGCCATCCAACCAATCAGTAAAAATCCACACCAAGGGAATATACCCAAGGCCTGTAGCAGAAATTATCATCGAAAAGCGCTCTTTTAACGTTCTTGAAACGGTTGCTATCGCTACTTTGCGCGATTTAATGTTAGGGCGGTAACGGATGATGCCCCACGCAACAATAAAGATGAGCCAGATTATTTTTGGTAGAAGTTCAAGATCAAATGCCATTTACACGTTATCCACTGGTTCAGTTATAAGGTCATTATTTTCAAACAAATATTCATCCCTCGCCAATTCATCGGCAAAAAAAGGGCCAAAAACGCGCAGTTGAAAATCATGATGCACTCGCTTGTCGCAATAAAGAATATACTGGCGATGTGCAAGATACATGGATTTTTTCATTTTCTTATGGCGTTCAGATGAAAGAGCATGTTTAAAATTGACCCGCGAAGTAATCACCTCTGAAACGGTTTCAACAATTTTCATTGGCGCAAAAGGTTCAGTTTTATAAAATGAGATAAAGTCAGTTTTAGTTTGTATTTCATGCCAAACCAGATTGGGTTCTGATAATACTGACTTCACAAATTTATCAAAATATTTTGCCTTTTTAACCAATGCAATTTTCAACAAACTTGACCCAAGAGCGAAAAAGGTAATCCGTTTGCCTTTTAGCAAGTTAGGCTTTTTCTCAAGTGCAATCGCAAGTGCCGACACAGCCCAAACAGAACCAAAACTATGGCCAACAATAATAATCTCATCATGTTTTGAGGCTGAAATTTCCTTGATAAGGTGATCCGCAAAAACCTTGTTACGTTCAACAATTTCAGTATTGCTCAAAGTCACAAGATCACGCGCAAAGCCCCAATCATTAATTGATAAATTAAGATAAGCCATGTCACCAGGAAACTTACAAAGCACAAGAAACAGCACAAAGGCAGGAATTATAGTTATAATCCAGTGCAAGCTATATTGACCAATAGTATATTCCATAACAAACCAGGAAAAGACCGCAAAGACAATCATCATCAACATGGGATATATTGCAAAGCCCCAATAGCGTTTACTTGCTTTGGCGTATTTACGAACCGAGCCATCTAGGAAGAACAAAAGATACTTTGGGAAATTGGCAAAGAAACTCTGCGGGTAAGCCATGTTCTCATATCGATCGATAATGTCTGTCCACGAAAAATGGATATAATCTGTGTTTGCATCCCAATTTTGTGAAGTCGATTTAAAGCCAATTGTTGTTTTATGGTTTTGGCTTTTGGCAGCAATTTTGCCAGCTTCTAAATCAAATCCCCAAAGCTGAGCTGTCTTTTGCCCACCAGCCGAAAGTCTTTCAATTTGATGCGTGGCATTGGTGGTTTCAAAACCCGGGAAGTTTAAAACTAGACGATTGATATTTGACACGTGGAATTACTTTCAGAATCATTTAAAAAATAAATACCACGGCTTTTACCGAAAGTCAGACTTTTAAACACTACGTGCCGAGTCTGCCAAATATTTCCATACATAATCAGAAAATGAACGCCAGCATTCAACGTGAAACGTATCCTCACCAATACGCCATAAAATAACTTCTGCCTTGCCAATAATGGTTCTGGCACAACATCCAACTGGAAACGCTTCTTGAGACAAATCCTGCGGACAGCCTGCGTTAAGGGCAAGCGTTGCATTTAGCCCAGAAACCGTAATGCTTGTGTTTCTATGATTAACTGAAACCGCAGAATATAGCCCGGATTTTACTGAATTAATTTTACCTTCAATATCAGTTCCATCTGGTGCAACCACAAGCCATTCATCTGGCCCAATCCAAAGAACAGAAAGATTGCCCAAGTCTGAAAGTTCGCGAGTGGCAGACGTGCGTGGATTACGTGGCAAGGGCAAATCAAGCGCCTTACCAATGCCATCAATTGCAGCTTCTTCAGCGCGCAGTGAAACACGCTCAAAGAAATCAAACGGCTGCAATAAAACACCATTACTACCAAATACGCGGCCTTCAAGCGGGTGAATGCGTTCTGCACTATTTTCCATTACATTATCCATTGGTACGCTCTCCTTTAGGATCATAGAAAATTGGCGAACAAATCTCTGCCTTGATAATTTCATCTGGCATCGGGATATGAACTGTTTCGCCCATACGGTTATGTCCATTTTCAATCAACGCCATGGCAATCGAATGCCCAAGAGACTCTGACCAATAAGATGAGGTCACAAACCCAATCATCGGAATTGGCACCGCATGGTTTGGATCATCTACAACCTGCGCCCCTTCCTCCAGTTTGATTTTAGGGTCAACCGTCTTAAGGCCAACCAACTGACGACGACCTTCGGCAACCAAGTCAGGTCTTTGAAGTCCTTTAATGCCGACAAAGTCTGTTTTCTTTTTGCCAATCGCCCATCCTACATTGGCGTCGTGGGGTGTTACCGTACCATCGGTATCCTGCCCGACAATAATATAACCTTTTTCCGCACGAAGAACGTGCATGGCTTCTGTACCATATGGCGTCATGCCAAGTGGCTTGCCGCTCTCATAAATTGCTTCCCACACTGCTCGACCATAATCCGCAGGGACGTTAATCTCAAAACCGTATTCACCTGTAAAAGACATGCGCATGAAGCGGGTTTCAACGCCACAAATTTTGCCTTCTTGTACACTCATGTGTTGCATCGTATCCAGATCAATATCTTCCAGCAATGGCTCAATAATCTCACGGGCTTTTGGCCCTTGCACAGCAATCACAGCCCATTGTTCAGACGTAGAAGTCAGCCAGACATTCCATTCAGGAAACTCTGTCTGGAGGTAATCTTCCATCATATTTAAAACACGTGGCGCACCGCCTGTTGTCGTGGTCACATGAAAACGATCTTCTGCAAGACGTGCCACAACACCATCATCATAGATGAAGCCATCTTCACGGCACATAATCCCATAGCGAAGTCTGCCAACAGCCAACTTGTCCCAAGGGTTTGTGTACATCATGTTCATGAATTTGACCGAATCGGGCCCAACAACTTCAATTTTACCAAGTGTCGACGCATCAAAAATACCAGCAGCATCACGCGTTGCCTTACACTCACGATTAACTGCAGCGTGCATATCTTCACCCGCTTGTGGATAATACCAGGCACGTTTCCAATTTCCCACATCTTCGAAATCAGCACCCTGCTCCACATGCCAGTCATGCATTGGGGTGCGGCGCGTCACATCAAATAATTCGCCCTT